>NZ_AUKV01000006.1:0-344587 GCF_000424945.1 Streptomyces sp. 142MFCol3.1 | reverse complement strand
AGATCTGGAAGCGCCGTAAGGCGTGGAGGTGACTGGTACTAATAGGCCGAGGGCTTGTCCTCAGTTGCTCGCGTCCACTGTGTTGGTTCTGAAACCACGAACAACCCCGTAGTCGGGCCACGGCTATGGTGCGGTTGACAGTTTCATAGTGTTTCGGTGGTCATAGCGTGAGGGAAACGCCCGGTTACATTCCGAACCCGGAAGCTAAGCCTTACAGCGCCGATGGTACTGCAGGGGGGACCCTGTGGGAGAGTAGGACGCCGCCGAACAAATATTGGAGCTCCGGCTCTCGGGCACACAGCCCGAGAGCCGGAGCTTTTTTGCGTTGTGGAGTGCTTCCGTCGGGGTGCTCCGCCCCCACCGCACCGCGGCTCGAAGGCTGCGGGTAAGGTCAGGGGGCATCATCGGCTTATTTTTCCCACAGGAGGCCCCCGGGTGGAGGTCCAGGAGACCCGTGTCCAGACGGACCGGGTCCTCACCATCCCGAACATCCTCAGCATGGCGCGCCTGGTCGGTGTACCCGTCTTCCTGTGGCTGATCCTCAGGCCGGAGTTCGGCGGCCCCAAGAGCGACGGCTGGGCGCTGCTCGTGCTCATGCTGAGCGGTATCAGCGACTACCTCGACGGCAAGCTCGCACGTCGCTGGAACCAGATCAGCAGTCTCGGCCGGCTGCTCGATCCCGCCGCCGACAGGCTCTACATTCTGTCCACCCTCGTCGGTCTCACCTGGCGCGAGATTCTCCCACTCTGGTTGACGGCCGTACTTCTGGCGCGCGAGCTGGTTCTCCTGGTGATGGTCGGCATCCTCCGTCGGCGCGGCTATCCGCCGCCGCAGGTGAACTTCCTCGGCAAGGCGGCCACGTTCAACCTCATGTACGCCTTCCCGTTGCTGTTGCTGAGTGATGGAAGCGGATGGATCGCGTCACTCGCCGCTGTTTTCGGATGGGCGTTCGCAGGGTGGGGTACAACCCTGTATTGGTGGGCAGGAGTCCTCTACGTGGTACAGGTCCGCCGGCTTGTCAGGGCGGACGCCATGGCCGATTGAGCTCGGCCCGACTCGGTAGCGAAGACGCTCCGATGGCCCGCGCTCGAAATTTGCGGGACAATCTGGACGGGTGAAGTCGGCTAGACCGTCGTCTCTTCAAGGAGGACGCTTCCGACATGAAGGCCGTCGTGATGGCCGGAGGCGAAGGCACACGCCTTCGCCCCATGACCTCGAGCATGCCCAAGCCGCTCCTGCCTGTGGTGAATCGCCCGATCATGGAGCATGTGCTCAGGCTGCTGAAAAGGCATGGGCTCAGCGAGACCGTCGTTACCGTTCAGTTCCTGGCGTCACTCGTCAAGAACTACTTCGGCGACGGCGAAGAGCTCGGCATGGAGCTCACTTATGCCAATGAGGAGAAGCCACTCGGTACTGCCGGGAGCGTCAAGAACGCCGAAGAGGCGCTGAAGGACGACGCTTTCCTCGTGATCTCCGGTGACGCGTTGACCGACTTCGATCTCACGGAGCTCATCAATTTCCACAAGGAAAAGGGCGCGCTCGTCACCGTCTGCCTGACGCGCGTGCCGAATCCGCTGGAATTCGGCATCACCATCGTGGACGAAGAGGGCAAGGTCGAGCGCTTCCTCGAGAAGCCGACCTGGGGTCAGGTCTTCTCCGACACCGTGAATACGGGCATCTACGTCATGGAGCCCGAAGTCTTCAGCTACGTCGAGGCCGATGTGCCGGTCGACTGGTCCGGTGACGTCTTCCCACAGCTGATGAAGGAAGGCAGGCCCATCTACGGCTATATCGCCGAGGGCTACTGGGAGGACGTCGGCACCCACGAGAGCTACGTGAAGGCGCAGGCCGACGTCCTGGAAGGCAAGGTCGAGGTCGAACTCGACGGCTTCGAGATCTCCCCCGGCGTATGGGTCGCCGAGGGGGCAGAGGTGCACCCCGACGCCGTGCTGCGGGGACCGCTCTACATCGGCGACTACGCCAAGGTCGAAGCGAACGCCGAAATCCGCGAACACACCGTGGTCGGCTCCAACGTCGTCGTCAAGAGCGGTGCCTTCCTCCACCGGGCCGTCGTGCACGACAACGTGTACATCGGTCAGCACAGCAACCTCCGCGGCTGCGTCATCGGCAAGAACACCGACATCATGCGGGCCGCGCGGATCGAGGACGGGGCCGTCATCGGCGACGAGTGCCTCGTAGGCGAAGAATCGATCATCCAGGGCAACGTCCGCGTCTACCCGTTCAAGACCATCGAGGCCGGTGCCTTCGTCAACACCTCGGTGATCTGGGAGTCGCGGGGTCAGGCGCATCTCTTCGGCGCCCGAGGGGTCACCGGAATCCTGAACGTGGAGATCACTCCGGAACTCGCCGTGCGGCTCGCCGGCGCCTACGCGACAACCCTCAAGAAGGGCTCCACGGTCACGACGGCCCGTGACCACTCCCGAGGTGCGCGAGCGCTGAAGCGCGCGGTGATCTCGGCACTCCAGGCCAGCGCCATCGACGTACGCGACCTGGAGAACGTGCCGCTGCCGGTGGCCCGGCAGCAGACCGCCAGGGGCAGTGCCGGCGGCATCATGATCCGCACCACACCAGGGGTGCCGGACTCCGTCGACATCATGTTCTTCGACGGCCAGGGCGCCGACCTGTCGCAGGGCGGACAGCGCAAGCTCGACAGGGTCTTCGCGCGGCAGGAGTATCGGCGCGCGTTCCCCGGTGAGATCGGGGACCTGTACTTCCCGGCCAGCGTCTTCGACTCGTACACCGGATCACTGCTGAGGAACGTCGACACCACCGGGATCGCGGAATCCGGGTTGAAGGTCGTCGTGGACGCCTCGAACGGCAGCGCCGGGCTGGTGCTGCCCAGCCTCCTCGGCAAGCTCGGGGTGGACTCGCTGACCATCAACCCCGGTCTCGACGAGTCCAGGCCGACGGAGACGGCGGACACCCGGCGGGCCGGGCTGGTGCGCCTCGGCGAGATCGTCGCGTCGGCCCGCGCCGCGTTCGGGGTGCGCTTCGACCCGGTGGGCGAGCGGCTCTCCCTCGTCGACGAGAAGGGGCGGATCGTCGAGGACGACCGCGCGCTGCTGGTCATGCTCGACCTGGTGGCGGCGGAACGGCGTAGCGGGCGGGTGGCGCTCCCGGTGACGACCACGCGGATCGCCGAGCAGGTGGCCGCGTATCACGGCACGCAAGTGGAGTGGACGACCACGTCGCCCGACGACCTGACACGGGTCGGCGGCGAAGAGTCGACGATCTTCGGCGGGGACGGGCGCGGCGGCTTCATCATTCCCGAGTTCAGCAGCGTGTTCGACGGCGCGGCCGCCTTCGTACGGCTCATCGGGCTCGTGGCACGGACCCAGCTCACCCTGAGCCAGATCGACGCGCGGATTCCGCGGGCGCACGTCCTCAAGCGTGACCTGGCGACTCCCTGGGCCGTCAAGGGCCTCGTGATGCGCCGTGTCGTGGAGGAGGCCGGAGACCGGTTCGTGGACACCACCGACGGCGTACGTGTCGTGGAGAGCGACGGACGCTGGGTGATGGTACTCCCGGACCCCGCGGAGGCCGTCACACATCTGTGGGCCGAAGGCCCGGACGACGCCTCCGCGGAGGCCCTGCTCGACGAGTGGGCGGCGGTCGTGGACAGCGCCGGCCGGTAGCACGCGCGCGTGCCGGACAAGTGCCCCCAAGGGGGCCTGTCCGGCACGTCGGTGGGGCCATTCGGAGGTAGCACCCACGACGTGCGACGATGTGCGGCATGCCGCAGCAGCCCCCCGTTCGGAGCAGCGCTCCACGCCCCCCGCGCCCGGACGCCTCCATGTCGCTGCTCACCAACGTCATGGACCACAGCCTCGACGACGGATACGCCGAGGCAGCCGCCCGCAAACAGGCCGAGGGCGCCGGCGGCATGCCGAAGACGGTCCGGGCGAAGCTGGGGCTCGCCGTCGGCCTCGTTCTCGCGGCCCTCGTGGTCACCGTGGGCGCGGCGAACGCACGCATAGCCGCCCCGGTCGTCGCCAAGGAGCGCCAGGAGCTCATCGACCGGGTCGAACGCGAGACCAGGACCGCGGACAAGCTGGAGAGCACCGTCGACTCCCTGCGAGCCGACGTGAACGCCCGGCAGCGTGAGGCGCTCAAGAAGAGCGGCGGTGACCAGGCCGACCTGGTGAGCATCCTGTCGGGCGCGACCGATGTGCACGGCCCGGGGGTGAAGCTCGTCGTGAACGACGCCAAGGAAGCCAGTACGGGGGGCGGCGGGAACCCGCGGGAGACCTCCGGGTTCTCCGACACCGGCCGCGTCCGCGACCGTGACATGCAGCGCGTCGTCAACGGCCTGTGGGAGTCGGGCGCGGAGGCCATCGCCATCAACGGACAGCGTCTGACAGCCCTGTCGGCGATCCGTGCCGCGGGAGACGCGATACTGGTCGACAACAAGCCGCTGGTGCCGCCGTACACGGTGCTCGCGGTGGGGGACGGCAAGCGCCTCAGCACCAGGTTCCAGAACAGCGCCGACGGGTTGTATCTGCATGCGCTGCAGGAGAACTACGGCATCCGGACCGGCATTTCCGTCGAGGACGACATCCGGTTGTCCGCCGCACCGAGTGTGATCGTACGTACAGCACAGCCGAGCACAGAGAAGGGCACATCGTGATCGCCGTACTGGGCCTCGTCGTGGGAGTCGTGGCCGGACTGTTGGTCCGGCCCGAGGTTCCGGCGGTCGTCGAGCCTTACCTCCCGATCGCCGTCGTGGCGGCGCTCGACGCCGTGTTCGGCGGTCTGCGGGCGATGCTCGACGGGATCTTCGACGACAAGGTCTTCGTGGTGTCGTTCCTGTCGAACGTGGTCGTGGCCGCGCTGATCGTCTTCCTGGGCGACAAGTTGGGCGTCGGCGCGCAGCTCTCCACGGGTGTCGTGGTCGTCCTCGGCATCCGCATCTTCTCCAACGCCGCGGCGATCCGTCGGCACGTGTTCCGGGCGTGAGGCCGATGAGCAACGAGGACGAGAACCCCCAGGCTTCCGAGAACCCGAAGCCCTCCGAGAGCGAGCGGCCCGTCGAGGGCCGGACACCGCCCGAGGAGCGGAGGCCCGCCGCGGACCCCAGGTCTGCCGGGGAGCGCAGGCCAGCCGCGGACACCACCTCTGCTGCGGACCCCAGGTCTCCCGAGGGGCGGAGGCCTGTCCAGAACCCCGCTTCCTCCGGGAACGAGGGGCGCGCGGAGGACCGTCGGCCGGCAGGGAACCCCACGCCGCCTCAGGCTCCCCAGCAGCCCCGGCCTGCCCAGTCGACTCATCCAGTTCGGCCTTCTCAGCGCTTCCGGCTGCCCGAGGACGCGGAGGGGCCACAGCCCGCGGGACCGACGCAGAGCGCCCAGCAGCCGCAGTCCGCGCGACCGGCGCAGGGCGCCCAGCCGCCGCAGCCGGGAGGGCCGGCTCAGGGTCCGAGGCAGTCGCAGCCGGTCCGCCCCCCTCAGGGTGCTCAGCCCGGGCGCCCGGTGCAGCCAGGACAGGGGGGCCGGCCCGCGCACCCGGCTCGGCCGGCTCAAGGCACGCAGCAGCCGGGTTCCGCGCAGCAGCCCCGCCCTGCGCAGCGGCCGGGTCCTGCCCAGCAGCCGCGTCCGGTACAGCAGTCGCAGTCGGCGCGGCCGCCGCAGCCCGTCCGGCCCTTCGATAGCCCGCAGCCGTCCAGGAACTCCGAGCCCCCGCCCAACGTCCTGCCGTCCGGCGCTCCGGAGAACCGGCTGCGCAAGGAACTTCCCCAAGAAGTACCCGCCGCGGCTCATTCCGGAAATTCCGGCTCACATCAGGATGAAGAGGGCGCAGGGCCCTCGATGACCGGACGTCAGCGCCTGGTCGACGGACTGTGGCCGCCGCGTGTGTCGCGTGCCCAACTCATCGTCGCCCTGCTGCTGTTCGGCCTTGGATTCGGTCTCGCCGTCCAGGTCGCCTCCAACAGCGACAGCGGCAGCGCCCTGCGCGGAGCACGTCAGGAAGATCTCGTACGCATCCTCGATGAACTCGACAACCGAACTCAGCGTCTTGAGGACGAGAAGCAGGGTCTCGAAGATCAGCGCACCGAGCTGGAGAACAGCTCGAACCAGGCGGAGGAGGCTCGCAAGCAGACGGTCGAGAAGGAGAAACAACTCGGCATTCTGGCGGGCACCGTGGCGGCGCAGGGGCCCGGCATCACCGTGACGATCGACGATGCGAAAGGGACGGTCAAGGCGGACATGCTGCTCGACGCGGTCCAGGAGCTGCGCGCGGCCGGCGCGGAGGCGATCCAGGTGAACGGCGTACGCGTCGTCGCCAACACCTTCCTGAGCGATTTCGACGGCGGAGTGAAGGTCGACGGGAACAAGATCGCCCAGCCCTATCGTTTCAAGGTCATCGGCAAGCCGCAGGACCTGGAGCCGGCGCTGAACATCCCCGGAGGTGTGGTGCAGACACTGGAGAAGGAGCAGGCCACCGTGACGGTGGACCGTGCGACCAAGATCGTGGTGGACGCCTTGCGACCGGCGAAGCGGCCTGACTACGCTCGGTCGTCCTCCCAGTGAGCCGGGGTCGCATGAGGGTCGTCCGGCGAGGGCATGAGGTTGCGGGGGGTCGGCGCACCGATTGGGTGGTGCGTGGTGGAAACTGTCTGGTGGATACGGACGTTGTGAGGATGTCCGGGTCGACCGGTGTGTTCAATCAGGGTTCGTCCTGCCCCACGGGCGGGTCTGTTTCGGTCAAGGGGAATCGCCCGTGAAGTTGTTTGCGAAGTTGTTCGGCAAGAGCGCGCGAGAGGGCAGCGGTGACAACGCCACCGCCCGGCACCGTGCACCGCGCCAGGGAGACGCGGAGGCCCACGGCGGCGACCGCCCGCTGTTCCGTGACCAGGTCGCTGGTCCGGGTGGTGACAATTCCGGTGGTCAGGGCGCGCCGTCTGTTGACCCTGCCCAGTCCGGCCGCATAGGTTTCGGGGATCCGTCAACCTCAGGTGCGGGTGGAGGGTTTGCCTCCGGCCCGTATGCGTCCCATGCCCCCGGTGGGCAGCCGCGGCAGGAGGATCCGTCCATGGCCCTGGTGTGTACGAGGTGCGGTAACCGCAACGCCGAGAACAGCCGGTTCTGTTCCAACTGCGGTGCGCCGCTGCGGGGCGGCGCCGAGCGTCCGTCCGAGACGACGTCCACGATCTCCATCTCCGGCATCGAGGCCTACGACGCCGAGGTGACGGGTCAGACGCCGTCGCCGATGCTCTCCCCGGAGGCGCAGGCGGCCGTCGACGCGCTGCCGCTCGGCTCGGCGCTCCTGGTGGTGCGCCGCGGCCCGAACTCGGGCAGCCGCTTCCTGCTGGACGGCGAGCTGACCACGGCGGGGCGTCATCCGCAGAGCGACATCTTCCTGGACGACGTGACGGTCTCGCGTCGCCACGTGGAGTTCCGGCGCGCGGCGGACGGCTCGTTCACGGTGGCCGACGTCGGCAGCCTGAACGGCACGTACGTCAACCGCGAGCGGATCGACCAGGTAGCTCTGGCGAACGGTGACGAGGTGCAGATCGGCAAGTACCGGCTGGTCTTCTACGCGAGCCAGCGGGCCATCTGACCCTCCCCCAGACTCCGTCAGGGGGGACCCCAGGGAAGGTCCATGCTTCAAAGACCGAGCGGCGGTGCCGGCAGCGGTACCGCCGCCACGGACAATGGGCTGATGAGCATCGGTGTGGTGCTGAACGCACTGCGCGACGAGTTCCCCGAAGTCACCATCTCCAAGATCAGGTTCCTGGAGTCGGAGGGGCTCGTCGAGCCGCGACGGACCCCCTCGGGGTACCGCAAGTTCAGTGCCCACGACGTCGAGCGCCTCGGGCACGTCCTGAGGATGCAGCGGGACCACTATCTGCCCCTCAAGGTGATCCGCCAGCACCTGGAGGCCCTGGAGCGCGGTGAGCCCGTGCGTCTGCCGTCCGCGGGCCGTCAGCGCGACGCGGGGGACGGCGAACCCCTGGGCGACTTCATGGGCGAGCCCGAGGCGCCCACGGCGGCCCGTGTGGGCCGTGCCGAGCTGCTGGCCGCCGCGGAGATCGACGAGCGCGACCTGGCGGAGTGGGAGTCGTACGGGCTGATCGCACCGCTGGCGGACGGCGTGTACGACGCCGAGGCGGTGACCGTCGCGAGTCTGGTCGTCGAGCTGGGGCGGTTCGGGATCGAGCCACGCCATCTGCGTGCGATGAAGGCCGCCGCGGAGCGTGACGCGGGGCTCGTCGACCAGGTGGTGGCCCCGCTGCGGCGCCATCGCAACCCGCAGACGCGGGCGCACGCGGAGGCCCGTACCAAGGAGCTCGCGGGGCTCACGGTGAAACTGCACGCGGCGCTCGTGCAGACCGCGCTGGGCGTACGACTGCCCTGAACCGGGGCGTCGGCCGGGGCTCCGGATCGTCCACCCGTTCTGTGCCCGACTACCCAAACGTCCCGGGCACGGCCTAGGGTTGCTGTGTGAACGAGCTCGATGTCGTAGGTGTCCGGGTCGAAATGCCCTCCAACCAACCGATCGTGCTTCTGCGTGAAGTGGGAGGCGACCGGTACCTCCCCATCTGGATCGGACCGGGGGAGGCGACCGCGATCGCCTTCGCCCAGCAGGGCATGGCCCCCGCACGACCGCTGACCCACGACCTGTTCAAGGACGTGCTGGAGGCCGTGGGTCAGGAGCTCACCGAGGTACGCATCACGGACCTGCGTGAGGGCGTCTTCTACGCGGAGCTGGTCTTCGCCAGCGGGGTCGAGGTCAGCGCACGGCCCTCCGACGCCATAGCGCTGGCACTGCGCACCGGAACGCCGATCTACGGCAGCGACGGCGTGCTCGACGACGCCGGCATCGCGATCCCGGACGAGCAGGAGGACGAGGTGGAGAAGTTCCGCGAGTTCCTCGACCAGATCTCGCCCGAGGACTTCGGCACCAACAGCCAGTGAGGCCCCGCCACCGCCCATCGGCGGTGTCCGCGCAGGTGCGCCGGTCCCGGCGGCAATTGCCCGTGGCCAGTGTGGTGCGCCGCGGGCCGAGCGGGGAGCATTCGGCTAGCCTTTCCCCGCGGTGGGGCACGAGAAACCACTCTTAGGGTGATTATCACTCGGCGTGCCGAGTGTGGCGATCGTTGACGCACCGGTGGTGACTGCCTACCGTCGAGAAGGCAGGTCAAGGACGGAGGTCGGCGTGAGAAACAGCGGCGACGGTACGGCTGGGGGTGCCCCCGGACACGGTCTGGGGGAGAGCGGCCCGTACCCTCCCACCAGCGCTCGGCTCCGCTCGAGCAGGGGGTACCCCGACCACGGCAGCACGGGCGAGCATGCTCCGATGCGGCCGACGGCGGTGCCGGACGAGGCAGGGGCCGTTTCCGAGGAGATCGGCTACCGCGGTCCCACGGCATGTGCCGCCGCGGGCATCACCTACCGGCAACTGGACTACTGGGCGAGGACCGGGCTCGTCGAGCCGAGCGTGCGGCCCGCCTATGGATCCGGGACGCAGCGGCTCTACAGCTTCCGTGACGTCGTCGTCCTTAAGATCGTCAAGCGGTTCCTCGACACCGGCGTGTCGCTGCAGAACATCCGCACCACGGTGCAGCACCTCAGGGAGCGCGGCTTCCGGGACCTGGAGCGGATGACGCTGATGAGCGACGGCGCGACCGTCTACGAGTGCACCTCGCCCGACGACGTCCACGCGCTGCTCCAGGGCGGCCAAGGGGTCTTCGGGATCGCCGTGGGAGTGGTGTGGCGGGACGTCGAGGGTGCCCTGTCGCAGCTGCACGGAGAGCGTGTGGACACCGGCGAGACGCTCGTCGGGCACAACCCCGCGGACGAGCTGGCGCGACGGCGCAACCGGGCTGTGTGACCCCCTGAGCGTCCCCGCGCGAGGGGCGCGCCGCTCCACGGGCCGTCCCGTGAGCGGCGGGCCTCGCAGGGGCATTGTCAGTGGCGTGGTGCAGCATCGGACATGTGAGAACCGCGCCCACCATCCTGCATCTCGACATGGATGCCTTCTTCGCCTCGGCGGAACAGGCGTCCAAGCCGAGCCTGCGCGGAAAAGCCGTCGTCGTGGGTGGGCTCGGACCGCGTGGAGTCGTCGCCACCGCGTCGTACGAGGCCCGGGTCTTCGGTGTCCACTCGGCGATGCCCATGGCCCAGGCCCGCCGCCTCGCACCGAACGCCGCGTATCTCGTGCCCCGCTTCAGCCTCTACAAGGAGGTCAGCGAGCAGGTGATGGCGCTGCTGCGGGCCCTGTCGCCCCTGGTGGAGCCGCTGAGCCTGGACGAGGCATTCGTGGACCTGGAAGCGGGGGGCGCGGCCTGGGACGCGGGCTCCGCACGGCTCGCCGGGGTGAAGCTGCGCGCGGACATCCGTGCCGTCACGGGACTCACGGGATCGGTGGGGCTCGCCGCGTCCAAGATGCTCGCGAAGATCGCCTCGGAGCAGGCCAAGCCCGACGGACTGGTCCTGATAGAGCCCGGCACCGAGCGCGCGCTGTTGGGGCCGATGTCGGTGCGGACGCTGCCCGGCGTGGGTCCCGCGACCGGGGACCATCTGCGGCGGGCCGGGATCACCACGGTCGAGGAGATCGCCGAGGCCGGCGAGGACGAGCTCGTACGGCTGCTGGGAAAGGCGCACGGACACGCGCTGTACGCGATGGCGCTGGCGCACGACGAGCGGCCCGTGGTCGCCGAGCGGGAGACGAAGTCCGTCTCGGTCGAGGACACCTACGACGTGGACATCCACGACCGGATGCGGGTCGGTCTGGAGGTGCAGCGGCTCGCCGACCGCTGCGTGCAGCGGCTGCGCGGGGCGGGACTGTCGGGGCGGACCATCGTCCTGAAGGTGCGGAGGTACGACTTCTCGACGCTCACCCGGTCCGAGACGCTGCGGGGGCCCACGGACGATCCTGCGGTCGTGCGGGAGGCCGCCGCGCGGCTCCTGGAGGCCGTGGACACGACCGGTGGCGTCCGGCTGCTGGGGGTCGGAGTCTCCGGGCTCGCCGACTACACACAGGAGGACCTGTTCGCGCAGGCGCAGGCCCATGCCGCGGCGGAGGAGCTTCCCGACCAGGAGCACCCCGCCTACGAGGGGTCACGCGAGTCCGGGGCATCACCGGAGGCGCTCGCCGAGCGCCGGTGGCCCGCCGGGCACGACGTGCGGCACGCCGAGCACGGGCACGGCTGGGTCCAGGGCAGCGGCCTGGGTCGGGTCACGGTGCGGTTCGAGACGCCCTACTCCGCGCCGGGGCGGGTCAAGACGTTCCGGACCGACGACCCCGAGCTGGAGCCGGCCGATCCGCTGCCCCTGGTCGTTCCGGTGGTCGTCCCGGACGCGTCGGAGCATCCAGGTCAGGGCTCGTCCGAGCCCGCGACCTTGCCGAAGTCACGGTCCGGCGGAGGCGGGGAGGGGGCCGCCACGTCGAGTCCGTAGTGGTGGTAGAGCTGGAGCTCCTGCTCGGGCGAGAGGTGCCGGCCCACGCCGAAGTCGGGAGCGTCCTTGATCAGAGCCCGGTCGAAGGGGATGCGCAGGGCCCCTTCCACGAGTTCACTGGGCTCAAGGGGCACGAAAGCGTCCCTGCTGAAGAGGCCGGTGCGTATGGCCGCCCACTCCGGTACGCCGGTCGCGTCGTCGAGGTACACCTCGTCGATCGTGCCGATCTTGGTGCCATTGCGGTCGAACGCCTTGCGGCCGATCAGGTTGCGCGGATCGATGTCGGTCTGCACGGGCCCTCCACTTGGTCGCAACTCATTCGTAAGCACTACAAAAGAGCACATTCAGGCAGGCGGCCACTCGAAGGATCGTGTCCTGTCCTCGCTGGTAGGCTGACAGCGGCTGCTGACCCCGTGCGGGAGAGTCCTCCAGACTTCATCGGAGGCGCCGAAGGAGCAAATCCTCCCCGGAATCTCTCAGGCTCACGTACCGCACGGACGAGGTCACTCTGGAAAGCAGGGCGGTCGCCGACGGCTTCCGCTCTCACCGACGGTGAAAACCGGCACGTCGGACGGGCCGGTGAAGCTCTCAGGTTGAGATGACAGAGGGGGAGGCCGTCGGGGTACCCGTGCCGGGGTGCCCCTCGAAGGTCGCGTCAGACCAGGAGGCCTCCGCAATGACCGCCCACCGCATTCCGCTCTCCGAGCTCGAACAGGGAATCCCCTTCGAGCAGCGCCACATCGGGCCCGACATCGAGGCCAGGGCCAAGATGCTCGCCCACGTCGGATACGGCTCGCTCGACGATCTGACGGCCGCCGCGGTGCCGGACGTGATCAAGAATGCCGAGGCGCTGAAGCTTCCCGGCGCGCGTACCGAGGCGGAGGTCCTCGCCGAGCTGCGTTCCCTCGCGGACCGCAACGAGGTGCTCGGTTCGATGATCGGCCTCGGTTATCACGGCACGTTCACGCCGCCGGTGATCCTGCGCAATGTCATGGAGAACCCGGCCTGGTACACCGCGTACACGCCGTACCAGCCGGAGATCTCGCAGGGCCGCCTGGAGGCGCTCCTCAACTTCCAGACCGTCGTCGCCGAGCTGACCGGGCTCCCGACCTCGGGCGCCTCGCTGCTCGACGAGGGCACCGCCGCCGCCGAGGCGATGGCGCTGTCCCGGCGCATGGGCAAGAACAAGAAGGGCCTCTTCCTGGTCGACGCGGACGCCCTGCCGCAGACCATCGCCGTCATCGAGACCCGAGCGGAGCCGACCGGCGTCGAGGTCGTCGTCGCCGACCTCAGCGAAGGCATCCCGGCCGAGATCGCCGAGCGCGACATCAACGGCGTACTGCTCCAGTACCCCGGCGCCTCCGGTGCCGTACGCGACATCAAGGCGGTCGTCGACCAGGCCCACGAGCTCGGCGCGGTGGTCACCGTGGCCGCCGACCTCCTCGCCCTGACCCTGCTCACCTCGCCGGGTGAGCTCGGCGCCGACATCGCCGTCGGTACGACGCAGCGCTTCGGTGTGCCGATGGGCTTCGGCGGTCCGCACGCCGGCTACATGGCGGTCCAGGAGAAGTTCGCCCGCAGCCTGCCCGGTCGCCTGGTCGGTGTGTCCGTCGACGCCGACGGACACAAGGCGTACCGCCTCGCACTGCAGACGCGCGAGCAGCACATCCGGCGGGAGAAGGCCACCAGCAACATCTGCACCGCTCAGGTGCTGCTCGCCGTGATGGCCGGCATGTACGCCGTCTACCACGGCCCCGACGGTCTGCGGACCATCGCGCGACGCACCCACCGGTACGCCACCGTGCTCGCCGCGGGTCTGACGGCGGGCGGGGTCGAGGTCGTGCACGGTGCGTACTTCGACACACTGACCGTACGGGTCCCGGGCAGGGCCGCGGAGATCGTCGCCGCCGCCCGCGAGCACGGCGTCAACCTCCACCAGGCGGACGCCGACCACGTGTCGATGTCCTGCGACGAGACCACCACGCGCCGTGAGCTCGGCGCCGTGTGGAGCGCGTTCGGTGTCGAGGGCGACGTCGAGGCGCTGGACGCCACCGCCGAGGACACCCTGCCGGACGCGCTGCTGCGCACCGACGACTACCTCACCCACCCGGTGTTCCACCAGTACCGCTCCGAGACCGCGATGCTGCGCTACCTGCGCAAGCTGTCCGACCGCGACTACGCGCTCGACCGCGGCATGATCCCGCTGGGCTCATGCACGATGAAGCTCAACGCGACCACGGAGATGGAGCCGGTCACCTGGCCCGAGTTCGGCCAGCTGCACCCCTTCGTCCCGGCCGAGCAGGCACAGGGCTACCTCACGCTGATCACGGAGCTCGAGGAGCGGCTCGCCGAGGTCACCGGGTACGACAAGGTCTCGCTCCAGCCCAACGCCGGTTCGCAGGGCGAGCTGGCCGGTCTGCTGGCCGTCCGCGGCTACCACCGGGCCAACGGCGACGAGCAGCGCACCGTCTGCCTCATCCCGTCCTCCGCGCACGGCACCAACGCCGCGAGCGCCGTGATGGCCGGCATGAAGGTCGTGGTCGTCAAGACCGCGGACGACGGCGAGGTCGACGTCGAGGACCTGCGTGCCAAGATCGAGCAGTACCGTGACGAACTCGCCGTACTGATGATCACGTACCCCTCGACGCACGGAGTGTTCGAGGAGCACGTCGCCGACATCTGCGCGCAGGTCCACGAGGCCGGCGGTCAGGTCTACGTCGACGGTGCCAACCTCAACGCGCTGGTGGGTCTTGCCAAGCCGGGGCACTTCGGCGGTGACGTCTCGCACCTCAACCTGCACAAGACGTTCTGCATCCCGCACGGCGGCGGCGGCCCGGGCGTCGGCCCGGTCGGCGTGCGCGCGCACCTGGCGCCGTACCTGCCCAACCACCCCCTGCAGCCCGCGGCCGGTCCGGAGACCGGTGTGGGCCCGATCTCGGCCGCTCCGTGGGGCTCCGCGGGCATCCTGCCGATCTCCTGGGCCTACGTCCGGCTCATGGGCGGCGAGGGCCTCAAGCGCGCCACGCAGGTGGCCGTGCTGTCCGCGAACTACATCGCCAAGCGTCTGGAGCCGCACTACCCGGTGCTCTACACCGGTCCGGGCGGGCTGGTGGCGCACGAGTGCATCATCGACCTGCGCCCGCTGACCAAGGCGACCGGCGTGAGCGTCGACGACATCGCCAAGCGCCTGATCGACTACGGCTTCCACGCGCCGACGATGTCGTTCCCGGTGGCGGGGACGCTGATGATCGAGCCGACCGAGTCCGAGGACCTGGGCGAGCTCGACCGGTTCTGCGACGCGATGATCGCGATTCGCGCCGAGATCGAGAAGGTCGGCTCGGGTGAGTGGGCGGTCGACGACAATCCGCTGCGGGGCGCCCCGCACACCGCCGCCGCGCTCGGTGGCGAGTGGACCCACGCGTACTCGCGCGAGGAGGCCGTCTTCCCGGCCGGTGTCTCGGCCGCGGACAAGTACTGGCCGCCGGTGCGCCGCATCGACCAGGCGTACGGCGACCGGAACCTCGTCTGCTCCTGCCCGCCGCTGGACGCCTACGAGGACTGATCGACACGGCGGACGCGGGCGGCTACGAGGAGTAGTCGCCCACGGACATGCGTCGGGGCCGGTTCGGAGAGTACGTCTCCGGGCCGGCCCCTCGTGTGTCCGGGCCGCGTGCCTGCGACCCGTGGTGCCTCAGGCGGCCGTCATCACCTGTGCGCTGCCCAGGGGGCGGTGGGGGGCGATGATCTGGCCGTCGGGCAGGAGCTCACCGGTGTCCTCGAAGAGCAGAACGCCGTTGCACAGCAGGCTCCATCCCTGCTCCGGGTGATGCGCCGCGAGACGGGCGGACTCCCGATCGGCTGACTCGGCTGACGGACACGGTGGCTGGTGCTGGCACATGGATGGGATCTTTCGCTGGGTCGAGATGTGAGTGATGGCTGTGGTGTCTGTCCCGCGGCTCGATGAGGTCATGGCCGCCCCCCGTTGGTGTGTGGTCTGGAAACCAGTGTTGCTCTACGGACGTCAATCCGCAGGGATTTCGCGGCACCGCTTCTTACAGGTTGATGACGCATCACCCGTGCGGACGGTTCATCCCAACTGCACTGTCTCTTCGGGTGGTTCGGGGTGGCCGAATAGGGCTAGTCCGGTCGGGGCGCCGGGCATGTCCTGCCTCGTACGAGCGCCGTGGAGCACCGACGAGCGCGCTCGCGCGGCGGTCTGGGACGGGCGGCGCGCAGCGGCGTGCCCCGCGGCCGGCGGAGCAGCGGCGGGGCACGGGAGCCGGTGCCTGTCGTGCGCGGTTCGCGAGGGTGTCCGCCCGTGCGGGCGGGGTGGTCGCGGTCCTACGCGGGCGTGATGAGCAGCGGTGCGGGAGTGAGCCGGTGGGTGAGCACCGGCAGCAGCTCGGCGACGCTGTGCGGACGGTGTGCGGCGATGCCGGGCGGCGCCGGAGCCAGCGGGACGAGGAGGTCGGTGGCGACGGGGAGTCCGGTGGCGGCGTCCGCGGTGCAGTCGCCGTGCAGCCAGAGCGTGAGCATGTACAGCTCGGGCACGGACAGCAGGCGTGCCTGGTACGGCTGCTGCATGGACTCGGCCTGACGCACCGCGCGTTCGGTCGCGGTGATGTACGGGCCCTCGAAGAAGCGGGAGAACGCCCAGCCGTCGGGCGTCAGCATGGTGTCGGCCGCGGCGACCGCGCGGTCGCCGCTGCGGATCAGGAAGCGCCAGCCGGCGAGCCGGGTGGCAGGCGCGCCCTCGGGAGTGGTCCGGTCCAGGACGTGCACGGGCAGCGGGAGTTCGGGTGTGACGGGCCCCTGGGCCAGACGCAGGGACGGGGTGCGGGCCTCGCGGACTGCGGTGGGGGAACCGAGTGCCATGAGGACGGTGCGAAGGGCGGGCGCGGGAGCCGGGGGGACATGCAGCGGCATGGTGGGTCGCCTCTCATTCGACAGGCATGGCGGCACGAGGGCGGGGGCGGACGGCGCTGTCAGCTCTCGGGGTCAGAGGGGGCGTGGGGTCTGGATCTGCCGACAGGTTCCACGACCGCGAGCGCCAATTCTCTGCCTCGTTTGCGGAGTTTATACGACACGTGTTCAGACGGTGTTTCGTCTAGCCGTCCCGAATATGAAGAACAAGGCGCTATTCGGTCGATGAAACGAGGAGGTTCATCCCGATTCGGCGCGAGGGCGGCGCGATGACCTCGGAACGCTTCGCCGAAGCGGTCGGCCGATTCGCGTCGGCGTTTTTCACGAGATCATGTCGGGCCGTAACTTGCACATTGCCGCATGCCTCGTGAATGTGCCCGGGGCCCGGACTCCAGCCTAGCGGTCCGCGAGCTCGTCCGGGGGCGTTATGAATGGCGATGCCGGGGCATCATCCCACGTGACCCGGGACGCCAGGGGCCGGAGCATCGGCCGCCCATCCGAGGAGGGACACTTCGATGGGGGAGAAGGTCGTGGCAGGGCCGTTCGACCTGTCCGATCGCCAGCGCCACCGCGACAAGCTCCGCCAGTGTCTGACGGTGCTGGAGCGACTGCTGGAGGAGAAGAGGTTCGATCGCCCCAAGAATCTGATGGGCCTGGAGATCGAGTTGAATCTCGCAGGACCGGACGGCATGCCCAGAATGATGAATGCGCAAGTACTCGATCGCATTGCGAGCCGCGATTTCCAAACAGAACTCGCCATGTTCAACCTGGAAGTCAACATAGCCCCACACCGGCTCGGTGACCGGGTATTCGACCGGCTCGCCGAGGAGCTGCGCACCTCACTCGCGTACGCGCACCGAAAAGCCGGCGAGGTCGATGCCGGAATCGTGATGATCGGCATTCTGCCGACGCTCGGCCAGCGCCACCTGGTCCTTGCCAATCTGTCGGACGTCGACCGTTACACGCTGCTCAACGATCAGATCGTGGCCGCCCGGGGAGAGGACTTCGCCCTGGACATCGACGGCATCGAGCGCCTGGTGTGCAGGTCGCGTTCCATCGCGCCCGAAGCCGCGTGCACCTCGGTGCAACTGCATCTCCAGGTCACCCCGGGCCGGTTCGCGGACGTGTGGAACGCCGCGCAGGCGGTGGCCGCCGCGCAGGTCGCCGTGGGGGCCAACTCGCCCTTCCTGTTCGGTCACGAGCTGTGGCGTGAGTCGCGGCCCCCGCTCTTCCAGCAGTCCACGGACACCCGGCCGCCCGAGTTGCAGGCCCAGGGGGTCAGGCCGCGCACCTGGTTCGGCGAGCGATGGATCTCCTCGGCGTACGAGCTGTTCGAGGAGAACCTGCGCTTCTTCCCTCCGCTGCTGCCGATCTGCGACGACGAGGACCCGCAGGCCGTCCTGGACGGCGGAGGCACCCCCAAGCTCGCCGAACTCGTGCTGCACAACGGCACGGTGTACCGCTGGAACAGGCCCGTGTACGGCATCGCCGACGGCGTCCCCCACCTGCGCGTCGAGAACCGGGTCCTGCCCGCCGGCCCCACCGTCGTCGACGTGATCGCCAACGCGGCCTTCTACTACGGGCTCGTCCGCGCGCTCGCCGAGGAGTCGCGGCCCGTGTGGACGCGACTGTCCTTCGAGTCGGCGGCCGCGAACTTCGACGCCGCCTGCAGGCACGGCATCGACGCCCGTCTGGAATGGCCGCGGCGGGGCCGGTACGGCGGGACGACCCAGGTGGACGTGGTCAACCTGGTCCGTGACGAGCTGCTGCCGCTGGCCGCCGCCGGGCTGGACGCCTGGGGTGTCGAACCCGCGGACCGCGACCTCTACCTGGGGGTGATCGAGGACCGGTGCCGGCTGCGCACCAACGGAGCGACGTGGCAGGCGGCCACCTTCCACCGGGCCCTGGAGAAGGGGCTCAGCCGGGAGGCCGCGCTGGCCGCGACCACACGGCGTTACGGCGAGCTGATGCATCTCGGCGAGCCGGTGCACACCTGGCCGGTCGGGCTGCCGGAACCGGTGCCGCTCGGCTGATCGGACCGCCGGTTCACGGGGCGGGTCAGCTTCGGCTGCCCGCCGCCATGATCGCCGTCAGGATCCGCGAGTGGATCTGCGACGGGTCGCCGACCTGATGGCCCGAGCCGTCGGTCCCCCTGGCGATCTGCTCCATCTCCTGCCTGTCGGCGTCGGGACCCACCGCGATCGCGACCATCGCTACCCGGCCGCTGCGGGGCGGTGAGCCGTTGCAGCCGGTCGAGTGCGGCGGCGCGCGCGTGGCGGGGGTCGGCGGCACCCGGCCCGTACTCGTCGGGCAAGCTGGGACGCCCCATGACGGTGGCGTCCTCCCTTTTGACCCCCGAGCCGCGAAACGGCCGTAAGACAGGGGAAGGGGGAGGTGCGCCCCGTACGGTGTCCGTCCCCTGGACGGCCTGTCGCGCACGATCTTCGTAACTTCTTTCGAGACCCTGGCGGGGTCAAGATGGGGATGCGGCGGGATTACTCAACTGGAGGCGGGAGTGCAGGTGGAGGCGGGGTCGGTGGCCGATTCCTTTCCGAAGGAGGGGCTGACACGGCGGATTCTGCGGGACGAGACGCTGCTCGTTCTGGGGCTCTCGCTCGGTGCGAGTGGGGTGTCCGCGCTGATCAGCTTTGTCGGATCAGTCACCAAACCGGGGGGTCTGAAGGACCAGGCGGCCACCCTCAACGCCTCGGCCGCACCCGGCCGGCCGTGGCTCGATCTGGCCTGGCAGCTCTTCGGGATCGCGTCGGCCCTGGTGCCGGTGGCGCTCGTCGCGCACTTCCTGCTGCGGGAGGGCACGGGGCTGCGCGCCATCGGCTTCGACCGCACGCGCCCGTGGCCGGACCTCGGCCGCGGGGCGGGCGTCGCGGCGGTGATCGGCAGTACGGGCATCGCCTTCTACCTGGCGGCCCGGGGGCTCGGCTTCAACCTCACGGTGGTGCCGGAGGCGCTGCCCGACGTGTGGTGGAAGTACCCGGTGCTGATCCTTTCGGCCGTGCAGAACGCAGTGCTGGAGGAGGTCATCGTCGTCGGCTATCTGCTGCGCAGGCTGGGGCAGTTGGGCTGGACGCCGGGGACCGCGCTGGTGGCGAGCGCGGTGCTGCGCGGCTCGTACCACCTCTACCAGGGCATCGGCGGGTTCATCGGCAACATGGTCATGGGCGTCGTCTTCGTCTACCTGTACCGGCGCTGGGGACGGGTCGGCCCGCTCGTGGTGGCCCACTCGCTGCTCGACATCGGTGCCTTCGTCGGGTACGCGCTGCTGGCCGGGAAGGTGGGGTGGCTGCCGACGGCCTGAGCGCGGCAGGGCGGTGCGGGGGCACAGGCCTGACGCCCCCGCTGCCGGCGACGTGCGCCGGCGAGGGTGCCCGGTGACCGGCGGCGCGGGGCGAACGGCAGGTCCGTACGCCCCTTCTCGCCGTGCCGTGAGCCGTGTCGCGAGCCGTGTCGCGAGCCGCGCCGTGAGCCGTGCCCTCAGGCCAGCAGCTCGCCCTCGATGACCGTGACCGCGCGGCCGGTCAGGAGTGTGCGGTCCCCGCGCAGCCCGGTGCGGACGAGGCCGGAGCGGCGGGAGGCCTGGAGGCCGGTGAGGTCGGGCAGGCCCAGGCGCTCGGACCAGTACGGGGCGAGGGCCGTGTGGGCGCTGCCGGTGACCGCGTCCTCGTCGATGCCGACGTTCGGGAAGAAGCAGCGCGAGACGAAGTCGTAGCCGCGGGAGGCGTCCTCGGCGCGGGCGGTCGCGATGATGCCGCGCCGGGAGTGGCGGGAGAGCCCCTTGTGGTCGGGGGCTAGGCCCAGGACCGTCTTCTCGTCGGCGAGTTCGACCACCAGGTCGCCGACCTGTGGACCGGTGTCGCAGGCCGCGAGCGGTTCGGCGCCCAGTGCCTCGGCGACGCCGTCGGGGACGTCGACCGGCGTGAGCGGCGCGGTCGGGAAGTCCAGGGTGATCGAACCGTCCTCCTGCGGTGTCGCGACGAGGACGCCACTGAGCGTCGCGAACCGCACCGGGCCCCGGTGCGTGCCCGTGCTGTGCAGGACGTGCGCGGTCGCCAGCGTCGCGTGCCCGCACATGGCGACCTCGGTGGCGGGCGTGAACCAGCGCAGCGCCCAGTCGGCCTCGCCGCCCTCGGGCAGGCGGTGGGCGAACGCCGTCTCGGCGTGGTTGACCTCGAGAGCGACGTTCTGGAGCCAGGCGTCGTCGGGGAAGGAGTCGAGGAGGACGACCCCGGCCGGGTTGCCGGCGAAGGGTCGGTCGGTGAAGGCGTCGACGATTCGAATCCGCATGGCCCGACGCTAGCCGCAGGCCGGAGCGGCGGAACAAGGCCAATCACGAGTATCTGGACCCGGAGGATTGTCAGCCGAACTGTTCCGATATATCGTTGAGGCATCGCGATCGATCAACGATGGAATGGAGTGATGGCGATGCGTTCCCGTGGAGAAGACTTCGGATACGAACACGGACATGGACACCACGGCGGCCCCGGCCATCGGGGTCGGGGCGGCTTCGAGGGGCGGCGCAGGGCGTTCGGGCCCTTCGGGCCGGGTGGTCC
The DNA here is from genome assembly GCF_000424945.1 of Streptomyces sp. 142MFCol3.1. Taxonomy (NCBI): domain Bacteria; kingdom Bacillati; phylum Actinomycetota; class Actinomycetes; order Kitasatosporales; family Streptomycetaceae; genus Streptomyces; species Streptomyces sp. 142MFCol3.1. The sequence continues at coordinate 323,676 of NZ_AUKV01000006.1, read as the reverse complement.
CGGCGGCCCCGGCTTCGGGGGGCCGGGCTTCGGCCCCGGTCCCTGGGGCGGGCGTGGCGGTCGGGGCGGACCGCGCGGCAGGGCGCGGCGCGGCGACGTACGCGCGTCGATTCTGGCCCTGCTCAAGGACCGGCCCATGCATGGTTACGAGATGATCCAGGAGATCGCCGAGCGCAGCGGCGGGGCGTGGAAGCCCAGCCCCGGTTCGGTCTACCCGACCCTCCAACTGCTGGAGGACGAGGGGCTGATCGTCAGTGCGGCCGAGGGCGGCAAGAAGCTGTTCTCGCTCACCGAGTCCGGCCGCGCCGCGGCGGACGAGGGGCCCGACGCGCCGTGGGAAGAGGCCGGGCGCGGGGTCGACTGGGAGACGCTGCACGAGATCCGGCAGGCCGGCTTCGGTCTCATGGAGGCCTTCGGCCAGGTCTGGAAGACCGGCAGCAAGGACCAGCGCGACAAGGCGCTGGTGGTCATCAACGAAGCCCGCAAGAAGCTGTACCTGATCCTCGCCGACGAGGACTGATGGCACGCTGTGACAACGGACGGCGCCCCGCGGACGACACGATTCCGCGGGGCGCCGTCCATGTGTGCCTCGGCCCGGGAGAACGATTTTGCAGGGGCTGTCCTTGAGCGCCGTGTCCGAGCGAGCCGGGAGGCTCAGGCGACCAGGCCGCCGAGCTTGCGCAGCGACTCGTTCAGCGCGGCCGTCGCCGAGTCCTTGAGCTTGCCCGCCATGAGCGAGACCGCGGCGCCGGTGAACTCCCCGTCGATCCGCACCGTCGTCGCCCCGTCGTCGGGGGTGAGCGTGTAGCGCGTCGCGACGTTCACGGCCATCGGGCCCTTGCCGCGGATCGCCAGGAGGTGCCCCGGCTCCAGTGCGTCGATGGTCCAGGTGACCTCGGCGGGGAAGCCCATGAGCTTCATGTTCTCCTCGAAGGTGCCGCCCACTTCGAGGGTCTCGGGTCCGCCCTTGGGGAAGCTGGTGTGGGTCGCGTTCCACTCGCCGTACGCGGGCCAGTCCGTGAGCTGGGCCCAGATCTTCTCGGCGGGTGCCTCGATGCGTGCTTCCGCGCTGACTTCGGCCATGCGACCACCCCTTCGTGTCGGGCGCTGCGCCCGGCGCAGCTACGGTGTCGCGGAACGTAGCCGCAGGCCCCGGAACATTCAATACTGATGAACTGTCAGAAATTGTGGAGAGTGGCCCGCCCACCCCGGGCAGGGCCGGCCTCGCTCGCCGTGCTTCGGGGGGGAGCGCCGCGGCAGCGCGGCCGCGGGCGGGACGCGACGCAGGGCGGCGCGCGCCCCAGGGGGAAACGGCCCGAAGTCATCCGCAAGGAGGAGAACATCCCCATGGATGCCCAACCTGTGTCGGACCCGAAGATGCTGCCCGCCGAGGATGTCCCGGCTTCGCGAGACTGATGGGGTAGGGGTTGTGCCATCCCGTATTCGCCAGCGGTCCGCCGCCGAGAGCGGCCCGAACCGAACAGAACTCGACGCCGGGCTCAGTGCCGAGCTGGCCTCGGTGGTCTCGGGTGCCCGCAGGCGGGCGCTGCGGGACGGGGACCGGCAGATCGACACCGCGCATCTGCTGCACTCGCTGCTGGAGTCCGATCCCGAGGTGCGCGCCGCCTTCGACGGTGCCGGTCAGGTCGCCCGGCTCCTCGGCTATCTGGTGCAGCGCAGCATCGGCTACGGGTTGCGCTGGCAGAGCTCCGTCGAGGACTCCGGCGTCGTACCGATCGCCACCGAGACGGGATGGTCCCCGGTGGCGGCCGGGGCCATGGAGCTGGCGTACGAGCGTGCCGTGCTGCGCGGCGACGAACAGGCCCGCGGTCTCGACCTGCTCGTGACGCTCGTCGCCGACCCCCAGTCGCGGGCCGTCGAGGTCCTCGGGCGCGCGGGCGTCGACACCCCCGCACTGCTGGAGCGCGTCGAGGCCGGCTGTGAGGGATACGTGGGCCGGGTCGACGGCGGGCGCTGAATCGGAGCGGTCGGTCTCGCGTTCGCGACAGCCGGTTGTTCCGTGCCCTGAGCTTTCCTTCGGGTTCGCGCGGCGACCGCTGCGTCGGGCCGGTGCCGGCGGTCCCGGGCGGCGGTGTGCCCGCGGCCGGCCGGCCCGTGTGCCCGCGGCCCGACCGCACGACGTGTCCCCGGAGCCGTCGCTCGGCCTCGCGTCCGAGGCGTTCCGTCGGGCTGGTGCCCAGGGCCTCCGGGTGGCCGCGCGCCCGTAGGGGCCGCCCGATGTGTCGCCGAGCTTTCACCCGCCCCCGCGTCAGCGGCGACCGTCGCACCAGTGCCCGCACCCTTCGACCCGGCCGCCCTCCAGCAGGGGTCGCTGGACCCGTGCCCGCAGCCTCCGTTCGTCCCCGCCGGAGTCCAGCCGTCGAGACAGGTGTCAACGGGGGTGACGCTCATGTCATCGCCTGTCATCATGTGGCGGTGCATACGTCTCAGGGCAGTCAGGGCAACCGAGTGAAGAGCGTCGGCCTCGGCCTCGCGCTCGTGTCGGCGGTCGCCTTCGGCGGATCGGGTGTCGCGGCCAAGCCGCTGATCGAAGCGGGTCTCGACCCGCTCCATGTGGTGTGGCTGCGGGTCGCGGGCGCCGCGCTGGTGATGCTGCCGGTGGCGGTGCGCCACCGGTCGCTCCTGCGGAGCCGCACGGCGCTGCTCGCCGGCTTCGGGCTGCTCGGTGTGGCCGGTGTGCAGGCCTGCTACTTCGCGGCGATCTCCCGCATCCCGGTCGGCGTCGCACTGCTGGTCGAGTACCTGGCACCCGCGCTCGTGCTCGGCTGGGTCCGCTTCGTGCAGCGCCGCCCCGTGACGCGGGCCGCGGCTCTCGGCGTGGTGCTCGCCGTCGGCGGACTCGCCTGCGTGGTCGAGGTCTGGTCGGGGCTGAGCTTCGACGCCTTCGGGCTGCTGCTCGCGCTGGGGGCCGCCTGCTGCCAGGTCGGCTACTTCGTCCTGTCCGACCAGGGCAGCGACGCCGGCGACGAGGCACCGGACCCGCTCGGCGTGATCGCCTACGGGCTCCTCGTGGGCACCCTCGTACTGACCGCCGTCGCGCGTCCGTGGACCATGGACTGGTCCGTGCTCGGCGGCAGCGCCGACATGAACGGGACTTCCGTGCTCGCCGCGCTGCTCCTCGGCTGGATCGTGCTGATCGCGACCGTCGTCGCCTACGTCACCGGGGTGCTCTCCGTGCGCAGGCTCTCCCCGCAGGTCGCGGGCGTCGTCGCCTGCCTCGAAGCGGTGATCGCAACCGTCCTGGCCTGGGTCCTGCTGGGGGAGCACCTCTCGGCGCCGCAGATCGTCGGCGGTGCGGTGGTGCTGCTGGGTGCGTTCATCGCGCAGTCGTCGGCGCCCGCGAAGCCCTCGGACGGGCCGGTCGCCAGTGGCGGGAGTGACGCCGAGAGAGAGTTGTCCACTCCGGGAATGGTCGCCTAAAGTGCAGGTCATGCCTTTGACGCTCGTTCTCCCGCCCCCTGCCGCCTGAGGCGGGCCCTTCCGGACACATGCCCGGCCACGTGCCGGGCGGGACGGTGCTGCCCGCGGAAGAAGTCCGAGGACCTTTCGTACGCCGGTGCTCCGAGCCTCGCGTCCCGAGCCCTCCACTGAGTCTCGTGTCCCGAGTTTCGTTCTGAGCCCCGTGCCCCGTGTCCCGTGCGCCGTGTCGCGCCGTCCCGAGCCCTGTGCTCCGTGACGCGCGTCGGCGTCCGGTGTCCCGTGCGCCGGCTGCGACGTGGTCCCTTCCCGTACTTCTGCGAATCTGCGGAGAGAACACGTGTCGCACACTGCTTTTGGCCTGCCCATCGGGCGAGGCCTCCTCTATCTGATCGTCGCCGGTGCCGCCTGGGGCACCGCGGGCGCGGCCGCGTCACTGGTCTACCGGGCCAGTGACATGGGGCCGATCGCCCTCTCCTTCTGGCGCTGCGGGGGCGGGCTCGTACTGCTGCTCGCCGCGCGCGTGCGGTCGCGCCGACGGGTCCGGCCCGCCGTGCGCGAGCCGCTGCGCAGCAAGGCCCTGCGCATCGGGACCACCGGCGTGGGGCTCGCCGTCTTCCAGACCGCCTACTTCGCCGCAGTCGAGGCGACCGGCCTCGCCGTGGCGACCGTCGTCACCCTGGGGGCCGGGCCGGTGCTCATCGCGCTCGGCGCGCGCCTGACCATGGGGGAGCGGCTCGGACGCGGCGGGATCACCGCCGTCGCCGGAGCGCTCACCGGGCTCGGGGTGCTGGTGCTGGGCGGCGGGGGCGCGACGGTGCGCCCCTGGGGTGTCGCGCTGGCGGTGCTGTCCGCGGCCGGGTATTCCGTGATGACGCTGCTCACCCGGTGGTGGGGGCGCGACGGTCGCGCCGACCAAGCCGGCACGACGGTGTGGACGTTCGCCGTCACCGCGGCCTGCCTGCTGCCGCTCGGACTGGCCGAGGGGCTGGTCCCGCACGCCGCCCAGCCGCTGCACGTACTGGCGCTGCTGGGGTACATCGCGGCCGTCCCCACGGCGCTGGCCTACGCCCTGTTCTTCGCGGGTGCGGCCGTGGTCCGTTCGGCGACCGTGTCCGTGATCATGCTGCTGGAGCCGGTGAGCGCGGCGGTTCTCGCGGTCGGACTGCTCGGCGAGCGGCTCACGGCGGCGATGCTGGTGGGCACCTTGCTGATGCTGGGGTCGGTCACCGGCCTCGCGGTCGCGGAGACGCGCGCCGTGGCGACCGACCGGCGCAGGGCCGGCGACGGGCCTGTCGCCGCCGGGTCCGGCGACCGACGTGTCGCTGCCGGGTCCGGCGACGGGGCGGTCACCACCGGGTCCGGCGCTGATGCCGCCCCGGCCGCGTCCGGCACCGGTGCCGTCGACAGCGGGCCGACGGCCTGACGACGCCCGGCGTCCGAAGAGGGGCCGGCGCTCATCGGACCTCGTCCGATCCAGGACCGGCGTTCCTCGGCGGTGAGGGGTGCGGGCCCGCCGGGCTCGCACCCCTCACCCCCCACGCCGTGGGCGGTGCGCCCCGGCGGTCTCACAAGGTGGCGAGGTAGTCCGGAAGGCCGATGCCGGGAGCCAGATCGTCGGCCGGTACCGGGGTGTCGAACCCCTTGGCCAGCGGCAGGACTCCGGTCCAGTGGGGGAGCGAGAGGTCCTCGGGTTCGTCGTTCGGGCCGCCGGTGCGCAGCTTCGCGGACACCTCGTCGAGGTCGAGCCGGATCACGGCGGTGGCCGCGAGTTCCTTGCCGTTGCCGGGGCGCGAGTCGAGCGAGCGACCGGGGACGACGTGATCCACCAGGGCGTCCAGAGCCGTACGCTTCTCGTCCGGGTCGGTCACCTGGTGGGCGATGCCGTGCACCACCACCGAGCGGTAGTTGATCGTGTGGTGGAAGGCCGAGCGGGCCAGGACGAGCCCGTCGACATGGGTGACCGTCAGGCAGACCGGCAGGCCCGGGTCGGCCTGGCCCGTCATGCGCAGCGGGCGCGATCCCGTCGAGCCGTGCACGTAGAGGCGCTCGCCGACACGGCCGTAGAGCGTGGGCAGGACGACGGGGGCGCCGTCGCGCACGAAGCCGAGATGGCAGACGTACCCCTCGTCGAGTATCGCGTGCACGAGCTCGCGGTCGTACGCCGCGCGTTCCTTGGAGCGGGTGGGCACGGTGCGTTCGGTCGGGGTGTAGGCGGTGGCCCGCGACGTCCCTGGCGGGGTGCTCGTCTCCGGCATTGCGTACTCCATTGCACTAGTGCATAATTTACTTTGTGCTAGGAGAGTATCGGATCACTGGGCGTCGTGCAGCCGAGATTGCCGCCGGCGTCGAGAGCGCGGTCGGCTCAGGAGACCTCGTCCCCGGTCAACTGCTGCCGCCCATGCGGGAGTTGGCGGAACAGCTCGGAGTGAACCCGAACACCGTCGCGGCCGCCTATCGGACGCTGCGCGAACGCGGGGTCATCGAGACCGCCGGCCGCCGCGGCAGCAGGGTCCGGCCGAAGCCCGCCACCACGGGCCGTGAGCACATTCGGGTCGAGGTGCCGGACGGCGTACGGGACGTGGCGGACGGCAACCCCGACCCCACACTGCTGCCCGGTCTCGCCGAGGCGTTCGCCGTGGCGGCCGGCCGGACGGACCGTGAGCCCGTGAGGTACGGGGAGGCCGCCGTCGAACCGGAGCTGGAGCGCATCGCCCGCGCCGACCTGAACGAGGACGGCGTCCCCGGCGGACCCGTCGTCGTCACCTCCGGATCGCTCGACGCCATCGAGCGTGTGCTGACGGCTCATCTCAAGCCCGGGGACACCGTGGCCCTCGAGGACCCCGGCTGGGGCAGCCTGCTCGACCTCGCCCCGGCGCTCGGACTGCGCACGGTCGGCGTCGGCGTCGACGACGAGGGGCCGCTCCCCGACGACGTGCGCCGCGCCCTGGAGACCGGAGCGCGGGCCCTGATCGTCACGGACCGGGCGCAGAACCCGACCGGAGCCGTGGTGAGCGCCGCAAGGGCGCGTGCCCTGCGCGCCGTTCTGGAGGAGCATCCGCAGATCCTGCTCATCGAGGACGACCACGGGCACCGGATCGTCGACCAGCCGCTCCATCCCCTCGCGGGCGTGACGCACAGTTGGGCCTTCGTCCGTTCCGTCGCCAAGGCGTACGGCCCGGACCTGCGTCTCGCGGTCCTCACCGGCGACCCCGTCACCGTCGACCGGGTGCACGGGCGCCAGCGGCTCGGGCCGGGCTGGGTGAGCCGTCTGCTCCAGAAGGCCGTCGTCCACCTGTGCACCTCCGGCGCCGTGGACGCGGCGGCTGTGGCGGCGGAGTACGGGCGGCGGCGGGACGCGCTGATCGACGCCCTCGGGCGACGCGGCGTGGAGGCGTACGGGCGCAGCGGGATGAACGTGTGGATCCCCGTGCCGGACGAGACCGGGGCGGTCGCACGGCTGCTGCACGCCGGCTGGGCGGTCGCGCCCGGCGCCCGCTTCCGGATGAGCGCACCGCCGGGTATCCGGATCACCGTGTCGACGCTGACTCCGGACGACATGGAACCGCTCGCCGATGCGGTCGCGTCCGCGGTCGGCCCCGCACCGGCCCGCCGCTACGTGTGACGCGACGCCGGCCGGGGACTCGGCGCCGCCCCGGCCGGCGTCGGCCGCCCCGCAGGCTGATCAGGTGCGCGGCTTGGCCTGGGTGAGCGCCGCGCCCGCGAGCACGACCACGGCGCCGACCGGAGTCGACCAGGACAGCGATTCACCGAGGATCGCGACGCCCGCCGCGGTGGCTATCACCGGGATGAAGTAGGTGACCATCTGCGCGGTCGTCGGGCCGACCTCGGCGACGATGCCGTACTGGATGAGCATGGCCAGGCCCGTGCCGAGGGCTCCCAGGGCGACGACGGCGAGCAGCGGGACGACCGGGAAGCGGCTGGGGAGGGTGGTGAACAGCGGCGTCACGACAGCCAGTTGGGCGGTGGCCAGGAGGAGCTGGGCGCCTGTCATCGACAGGTGGGAGTGGCCGGTGCCGGCCAGCGTGCGGCGGACGTAGATCCAGCCGACCGGATAGCTCAGGGAGGCCAGCAGGGCCATCGCCGTGCCCCTGGCGTCCAGGCCGTGGAAGCCCTGCCAGACGCCGAGGACCGTCAGGACGCCCATGAAGCCGATCCCGAGCCCGGCCACCCTGCTGCGAGTCGGCCGGTCCTCCGACAGGGCGACCAGCGACAGGGCCATGCCCCACAGCGGCGAGGTCGCGTTGCAGATGCCCGCGAGCGTGGACGGGACGGTCAGTTCCGCATAGGCGAAGAGCGAGAACGGCAGCGCGTTCAGCAGGAGGGCCGCGACCGTCAGGTGCCCCCAGGTCCGCACTCCGCGCGGCAGCCGCTCGCGCTTCACCGCCATCGCCGCGGCGAGCACCGCCGTGCCGAACAGCAGCCGCCCGAAGGTGACCTGGAACGGCGCGTAGCCCTCCGTGCCCACCTTGATCAACAGGAAGCTGAAGCCCCAGATCAGGGCGAGAATGCCGAAGCGCACCCGCCAGTCGAGGGCGGTGCGGCGACGGGGCCCGGCCGTGGCGGGGGAGAGGGCGCGGGCGCTGGTGGCGGTGCTCATGCACACCACCATGGGGTACAACGATCTCTTAGCACAAGCGAGATTTTCGGAGCGGTATCTCGTAGCATTGCTTATATGTTGAACCTGGAGCGCCTTCGCACCCTCGACGCCCTCGCCAGGCACGGCTCGGTGAGCGGAGCGGCCGAGGGGCTGCACGTCACGACGTCGGCCGTCTCCCAGCAGATGTCGAAGCTGGAGCGCGAGGTGGGGCAGCGACTGCTCGCGAAGAACGGCCGTGGAATCCGTCTCACCGACGCCGGCCGGCTGCTCGCCGACCACGCCGCGCGCATCCTGTCCCAGGTGGAGCTGGCGCAGTCGGACCTGGAGGCGCAGCGCGGTCAGGTCGTGGGCGAACTGCGGCTCTCGGCGTTCCCCACCGCCGCACGCGGGCTGTTCCCCGCCGCGCTCGCCACGCTCCGCGCGGACCACCCGGGGCTCCGGGTGCGCTCCTGCGAGCTGGAGCCGGAGGCCGGGGTGGCCGGAGTGATCCGCGGCGACCTCGATCTGGCCGTCGTGCTCGACTGGTACAACAAGCCGATGCCGCTGCCGGACGGCCTCGTCAAGGCGTCGATCCTGGACGACCCCGCCGACGTGGCGATGCCGGCCGGGCACCGGCTCGCGGACCGCGCCGAGGTGGACCTCGCCGACTTCGCCGAGGACGAATGGATCACGTGGAACGAAGGCGAGTTCTGTCACGAGTGGCTGATGTTCACGCTCCGCTCCAAGGGCGTCGAGCCGCACATCGGCCATCGTGCGGCCGAGACGCACACGCAGCTGGCCATGGTCGCCGCGGGGCTCGGCGTCTGCGTGGCGCCGCTCCTCGGGCGGCACCCGATGCCCGAGGGCGTGGTCACGGTGCCCGTGCGGCAGCGCGTACGCCGGCACGTGTATGTCGTATGGCGGGCCGACGCCGACCGTCGGCCGTCGATCAGGGCGGCGGTCCGGGCACTGCGCGGAGCGGGGGAGACCGTCAAGTGAGCCCCGCGGGCGGGGCCGTGGCCGGTCGGCGCCGCGGCCCGCCCTCCGCGCCGCGGTATCCACTCTGGGTGACGGGGTGACGGGGTGACGGGGTGACGGGGTGACGGGGTGACGGGGTGACGGGGTGACGGGGTGACGGGGTGACGGGGTGACGGGGTGACGGGCCGGGGCGGGGCGCCCCGCGCGGGCGGGCGACCCGGGGCCCTGAGGCCTGCGGCCGGTCGCCGCTCACTCGTGGACGCCCCAAGAACCCCGATGCGAGCGGCCCGTTCGGCGGCGCCTGGCGGCGCCGAACGGTGGACACCCCCTAGAGCGAGGGGAGTTTGCGGAAGTCCCACGAGGCGATGGCCTCCGGAGTCAGCCGCATCCACGCGTGCCTGCCGTCGTGCGGCATCTCCTCCAGACCGAAGTTCTTGCGGGCGAACAGCGTCTCCGGGACGTCGAGTTCGGCGCACAGGTCCCCGACGCGGGGTATCTCGCCCACGAACTCCACCGTGCCGGACAGTTCGACCCCGCGCAGCTCCCCGTACTGCTCACCGGAGTCGATCACCACGGCCACCCGTGGGTCGCGGCGCAGCTCCGCCCACCGCTTGCTGCGCACCACCGAGTACAGCCACAGGGATGTGCCGTCCCAGGCGAACCACAGGGCGCTGACATGCGGCGCGCCGTCCTTCGACACGGTCGCGACGCGGCAGGTCCGTTCGGTGGTGAGGAACTCGTCCAGTTCGCCGGGGGTCATCATGATCTTCCGGCCCCTGCGCTGAGTGACGGCCATGCGGTCTCCTCTTCGTCCGCGTCGGCCCGCTTCGCTGCCGACAGAGATCCTCTGACATCACGTCAGAAAAGCATGGGCCGTCTTCCGTCCCCACGCAATGGTCGTTACGCTCGCCCGCTCCGGCCTCGACGACCAGGGGGAGCCATGCCGTCGTACGAACAGCTCAGCGAACTCCTCGACCCCGCCGCCACGGTGCTGCTCACCGTCGAGTGCCAGCAGGGTGTCGTGGGCCAGGACAGCGCCCTGCCCGAACTCGCCGAGGAGGCACGGTCGTCGGGAGCGCTCGTCAACGTGGCCCGGTTGGTGGCCGCGGCCCACGAGAGCGGAGTGCAGGTCGTCCACGCCATAGCCGAACGGCGCCCGGACGGCCGGGGCGCCAACCACAACGCCCGCCTCTTCCGCGTCGCGGCCCGACTGCCCGTCCAGCAGCTCACCGGCACGACCGCCGTCCGCATCGCGTCGCCCGTCATGGTCGCCGAGGAGGACCTCGTCGTACGCCGGCTGCACGGACTGTCCCCCCTCGCGGGCACCGACGTGGACCCACTGCTGCGCAACCTGGGCTGCCGCACCCTCGTGGTGACCGGCGTCTCGGCCAATGTGGCCATCCCCAACACCGTGTTCGACGCCGTGAACCTCGGCTACACCGCCGTCGTGCCGGCGGACGCCATCGCGGGGGTGCCCTCCGACTACACCCCCGCGATGATCCGCAACACCCTCGCCCTCGTCGCCACCATCGCGACGACCGACGACGTGCTGGCCTGCTTCAAGCGTCCGCGCCGCTGACGCCGCCGCCGAAGCCCCGGTGCTCAGGCGAGCTTGATGGAGTCGCCCTCGACGGTGATCGTCGCGGCGGCCAGGGCGGTCGTCGCGGGCCCCTTCTTCACGCTGCCGTCGGCGGCGAAGAACTGGCTGCCGTGGCAGGGGCAGTTGATGACGCCGTTCGCTATGCCCTTCACGGCGCAGCCCTGGTGCGTGCACTTGGACGAGAACGCCTTGAACGTGCCCGCCGTCGGCTGGGTCACGACGACACCCTGGTCCGCGAAGACCTTGCCGCCGCCCTCCGGGATGTCGCTGGTCTTGGCGAGCACCGTGCCACCGGCGTTTCCGGCCGCCGCGTTGTCGCCGCCGCCCGAGCCGCCCCCGTTCACCTCGCTGGAACCGGACGATTTCTTGTCGTCCCCGCACGCGGTCAGCGCGACGGCGAGCCCCGCCGCGCCGACCGCCGCCACGACGGTGCGCCGGGCCGGTGCCGGGACGGGGTGAAGCGATTCGCTGGTCATGCCGACTTTCCCTTCAACGGACGTGATGGTGATCCGTAGACAAGTACGGTTCGGACGTGTGCCCTGTTCAGGGGGTTGGCGACTTCTTGACCGGATCGACAGCGCGCCGACGGGATCGACAGCGGGCCGACGGGCGGCGGCCCGGCCGGTGCGGACCGCCGGACCCTCGGCCGCCGGGCGCGGCGCACACCCACGGGTCGCGTCCTCGCCCTTGGTCCACCCCGGTAACCTGGGGCGATGCTCAAGGAAGTCATCGCGACCCGCTACATCACGCCCCTGCGCGAGGGCGGCTCGTTGCCGGGGCTCGTCGAGGCCGACGACCTTGGGACGTACGTCATGAAGTTCACCGGTGCCGGGCAGGGGCGCAAGACGCTCGTCGCCGAGGTCGTCTGCGGTGAACTCGCCCGCCGGCTCGGATTCAGGGTGCCGGGCCTGGTGACGATCGGCCTCGACCCGGTCATGGGACTCGGCGAACCGGACCAGGAGGTCCAGGAGCTGCTGAAGTCCAGCGGCGGTCTGAACCTCGGCATGGACTTCCTCTCCCGCGCGATCGGCTTCGACTCGCTCGCCTTCGACGTGAGCGCCGAGGAGGCCGGGCGGATCGTCTGGTTCGACGCGCTGGTCAACAACGTGGACCGCTCCTGGCGCAACCCCAACATGCTGGTGTGGCACGGAGACCTGTGGCTCATCGACCACGGCGCCACAATGATCTGGCACCATCACTGGCCCGGCGTGCAGACGTCCGCGGCCAAGCCGTACGACGTCTCCGAGCACGCGCTCGCGCCCTTCGGGCCGGATGTCGCCTCGGCCGCAGCGGAGCTGGCACCGCTGGTCACGGAGGAGCTGCTCGCCGAGGTGACCGCCGAGATCCCGGACGCGTGGCTGGCCGACGAGCCGGGCTTCGACTCGGCCGACGCGTTGCGGCACGCCTACGCGCAGCCGCTTCTGGCACGGGCCGCCGTCATCCACGAGCGGATCAACGGCATCGAGGCCGTCGGGGCCGGCAAGGGGGACGCGTGAGCGAGCGGGACGTCTTCGAGTACGCGCTGCTGCGCGTGGTGCCGCGGGTCGAACGCGGCGAGTGCTTCAACGCGGGGGTGCTGGTCTACTGCCGTGCCAAGTCCTTCGTCGCCGTTCGGACGCATCTGGACGAGTCCAAGCTGCGGGCGCTCGACCCGGAAGCGGACGTGGCGGGCGTGCGCGCTGCCCTGCGGGCCGTCGAGGGTGTCTGTGCAGGTGGGAAAGCGGCAGGTCAGGCGGCCCGGGACGATGCCGGGCGGCGCTTTCGCTGGCTCATCGCGCCGCGCTCGACGGTCGTGCAGCCGGGCCCCGTGCACACCGGCCTGACCGCCGATCCGGAGGCCGAGACGGAACGGTTGCTCCAGCTGCTGGTCAGGTAATGGATCACATGCGCGCGGTGTGCCGTTGACACCGAGTGCCAGGGCTTCTAGCGTCACGTCTGCTGAAGGTACTAAGCGGTCGCTCACCCGAGGGGCGTACCGTGAGCCGCAGGCCATTCCGCACCGCCGAGGCGCCGAGAAGGTGCCAAGGTTGCCGGGACGGGCTTTCCGACAGGCTTTCCAAGGGCGAGGAGAACCAGCAATGTCCACCACTGAGCAGCGGGTCGCCGTAGTCACCGGTGCCGCGCGCGGCATCGGTGCCGCCACCGCCGTACGACTGGCCGCCGAGGGCCGTGCCGTCGCGGTGATCGACCTCGACGAGGCCGCGTGCAAGGACACCGTGGAGAAGATCACCGCCGCCGGTGGCAAGGCCATCGCGGTGGGCTGCGACGTCTCCGACGAGGCTCAGGTCGAGGCCGCCGTCGCGCGCATCGCCGAGGAGCTCGGCGCGCCGACCATCCTCGTCAACAACGCGGGCGTGCTCCGCGACAACCTGCTGTTCAAGATGAGCGCCACCGACTGGGACACGGTCATGAACGTGCACCTGCGCGGCGCCTTCCTGATGGCCAAGGCCTGCCAGAAGCACATGGTCGACGCGAAGTTCGGCCGGATCGTGAACCTCTCCTCGTCCTCGGCCCTGGGCAACCGCGGCCAGGTCAACTACTCCGCCGCCAAGGCCGGCCTCCAGGGCTTCACCAAGACCCTCGCCATCGAGCTCGGCAAGTTCGGCGTCACCGCGAACGCCGTCGCGCCCGGCTTCATCGTCACCGACATGACCGCCGCCACCGCCGCCCGCGTCGGCATGGGCTTCGAGGACTTCCAGGCCGCCGCCGCCACCCAGATCCCCGTGCAGCGCGTCGGCAACCCCGACGACATCGCCAACGCCATCGCCTTCTTCACCGGCGAGGCCGCCGGATTCGTCTCCGGCCAGGTGCTGTACGTGGCCGGCGGACCGCTCAACTGAGGCCGGGGGACAAGGACATGACTGCTCTTCCCGAACTCTCGGGCAAGGTCGCGCTGATCACGGGCGCGAGCCGCGGCATCGGCTACGGCGTGGCGGAGGCCCTGGTCGCCCGCGGTGACCGGGTCTGCATCACCGGCCGCAACGAGGAGGCCCTGAAGGAGGCCGTCGAGGCGCTCGGCTCCGACCGCGTCATCGGCGTCGCCGGAAAGGCCCACGACGAGGCGCACCAGGCCCTCGCCGTCGAGCGCACGATGGAGGCCTTCGGCCGCGTCGACTACCTGGTCAACAACGCCGGCACGAACCCGGTCTTCGGCCCGATGGCCGAGCTCGACCTCAATGTGGCGCGCAAGGTCTTCGAGACCAACGTGATCTCGGCGCTGGGCTTCGCGCAGCAGACCTGGAAGGCCTGGCAGGGCGAGAACGGCGGGGCGATCGTGAACATCGCCTCGGTCGCCGGCCTCGCCCCCTCGCCGTTCATCGGCGCCTACGGCGTCAGCAAGGCCGCCATGATCAACCTGACGGTGCAGCTCGCGCACGAGTTCGCGCCCAAGGTCCGGGTCAACGCCATCGCGCCCGCCGTGGTCAAGACCAAGTTCGCCGCCGCCCTGTACGAGGGCCGTGAGGCCGAGGCCGCCGCGGCCTACCCACTCGGCCGGCTCGGGGTGCCCTCCGACATCGGGGGCGCCGCCGCGTTCCTCACCTCGCAGCAGTCGGACTGGATCACCGGGCAGACGCTGGTCGTCGACGGCGGCATCTTCCTCAACGCCGGCGTCGAGTGACGCCGGTCGCCGGGGTCGAGTGACGCCCGGCGCCGTGGACGCCCCGCTCCGCGGAACCCGACGTCGGTTCCGCGGAGCGCCGCACCGCTCCTTCGAGGCACATTCCGGGCGGCCGGGCCCGCCGATGGACCCGGGGTGTGAGCTCCGTGCCGGACCGCAGCGCTCCACATCTTGTGGGGAGTTGACAAAAACAGCGACGTTGTCGAGAGGCGGCGCGTTCGATATCCGGACCGCCCGCGGCGTCACAGAAGCCTGACAACGTAGTCACATTCCTGCTGATCAAGTGCCCTGCCGTGAACATGTTCCACCGGCGGGGCGCTGCGGTATGGTCTGCCGACCCTTGGTACGGCAGATCGAGGAGTGTGCGCGTGTTCAAACGGAACCGACGTCTGCGGCAGCTGGCGGCGATCACGTCCATAACCCTGGTGGCCGGGTGTGGCGTTCTCTCCTCGGGATCGTCCGACGACAAGGGTCCGATCGTGGTGGGGACCACCAGCGCTCCGAGCACACTGGACCCGGCCGCCTCCTGGGACGGCTCCTGGGAGCTGTTCCGCAACATCTACCAGACGCTGCTCAGTTACCCGAACGGCGCGGTGACGCCGCAGCCCGACGCGGCGAAGAGCTGCGCGTTCACGGACGTCTCCAAGCGGACGTACCGCTGCGAGCTCCGTCCGGACATGAAGTTCTCCGACGGTGACCCGCTGGACGCGCACGCCGTCAAGCACTCCATCGAACGGATCAGGACCATCGACGTGCCCGGCGGTCCCGCGGGCCTGCTCGGGAACCTGGGCCGGGTCCAGGCCCTGAGCGACCGCGAGGTCGTCTTCCACCTCAAGAAGCCGGACGCCACCTTCCCGTTCGTGCTGGCCACGCCCGCCATGTCGATCGTCGACCCGGACGACTACCCGGCCGACGCCCTGCGCAAGGACGGCAAGGTCTTCGGGTCCGGGCCGTACACCCTCCGGTCCTACGAGGAGGGCAAGAAGGCCGAACTCGTCAGGAACGACCACTACAACGGCTTCGCCGACCGCAAGAACGACTCGGTCACCATCCGCTACTTCCAGGACTCGGCCCAGATGGTCGAGGCGCTGCGGGACAAGAAGATCGACGTGACCTACCGGGGACTCGCCTCCTCGGACATCGTCCAGCTCCAGAGCCGTGACTCCCAGCACGGCATCCAGCTCCTCGAGGGCGCGGGTACCGAGATCAGCTACCTGGTCTTCAACCCGAAGGACCCGTGGGCGAACAAGCTCGCCGTCCGCAGGGCCATCGCCCAGGTCGTCGACAGGCCCGCCATCGCGCACAAGGTCTACAAGGACACCGTCGACCCCCTGTACTCCATGGTCCCGGCCGGCCTGATCGGGCACTCCACGGGCTTCTTCGACAGCTACGGCACCCCCAGCAGGACCAAGGCGCAGAAGATCCTCAAGGACGCGGGCATCACCCAGCGGGTGCCGCTGACCCTGTGGTACACGACCGACCGCTACGGCTCCGAGACGGCACCGGAGTTCCGGGAGCTGAAGGCCCAGCTGGACGGCTCCGGGCTGTTCAGCATCACGCTCAAGAGCCGCCCCTGGAAGACGTACGAGGCGGGCTACCGCAAGGGCGAGTACCCGGTCTTCGGGCGCGGCTGGTTCCCCGACTTCCCGGACGCCGAAAACTTCATCGCGCCCTTCGTCGGCGCGCAGAACGCGCTCGGTACGCCCTATCCGTCGCCGCGGATCACCAACCAGTTGCTGCCCGATTCCCGCCGGCAGAGCGACCGCGGCGCCGTGGTGAAGGAGTTCAAGGAGGCGCAGCAGATCCTCGTGGACGACGCCCGGCTGCTGCCGCTGTGGCAGGGCAAGCAGTACGTGGCCGCCAGCGAGGACATCTCGGGCGGTGAGCGGGCCCTGGACCCGTCGACGATCATGACGATGTGGGAACTGCACCGCAAGACGAGCTGGTAGGGAGAGCCGGTCTCCGTTCGCGGCGCGAGGGCCCGCGGAGCGAGGGTCCGCGGCGGGGGCCCACGGGGCGGAGGCCGATTCCCGTAAGCCGGTCACGCCACCCGTACCGTCGTCCCGTCCCCTCGGCCGGGGAGCGGGGCCCGGAGCCGGTTGTCAGTGGGCGACGGTAGGTTCTGTGGTCTGGAAGTGACCGCACATCGGAGGAAGTTGACGTGACCGATATCGCCATGCTGCCCGAGTCCTGGCGCGGCGTCCTGGGCGAGGAGCTGCAGCAGCCCTACTTCAAGGAACTCGCGGAGTTCGTCGAGGAGGAGCGCGCCAAGGGTCCTGTCTACCCTCCGCGTGAGGAGGTCTTCGCCGCGCTGGACGCGACACCGTACGAGCGGGTGAAGGTCCTCGTGCTCGGCCAGGACCCCTACCACGGCGAGGGACAGGGGCACGGCCTGTGCTTCTCGGTCCGCCCGGGTGTGAAGACCCCGCCCTCCCTCCGGAACATCTACAAGGAGATGAAGGAGGAACTGGGCACCCCGATCCCCGACAACGGCTATCTGATGCCGTGGGCCCAGCAGGGAGTGCTGCTGCTGAACGCGGTGCTGACCGTGCGCTCCGGTGAGGCCAACTCGCACAAGGGCAAGGGCTGGGAGAAGTTCACCGACGCGGTGATCCGTGCCGTGGCCGACCGGCCCGACCCGGCCGTCTTCGTGCTGTGGGGCAACTACGCGCAGAAGAAACTCCCGCTGATCGACGAGGAGCGGCACGTGGTGGTGAAGGGGGCGCACCCCTCGCCGCTGTCCGCGAAGAAGTTCTTCGGCTCGCGTCCGTTCACGCAGATCAACGAGGCGGTGGCCCGTCAGGGGCACGAGCCGATCGACTGGCGGATTCCCGACCTGGGCTGACGGCGGACCTGTGGCCGGCCCCCGTGACCGGGGTCGGCCCCCGTGACCGGGGTCGGCCGTCGCCGTCCTCCGCGGTCGTCCGGGGGTCCGCACCCCCGCCCGTCACCGGCCTGGCCCAGTGGCGTACGGGGGCGCCTGAGCCCGATTGTCAGTGGCTCCGGCTAGCGTCGTGGGGACAGCGACGAGCCTGGAGGACGCGGTGGCGGAGCAACAGGAGCAGGCGGCGCCGGACGCCATCATGACCCGGATCGGACAGGTCGTCATGCTGCACCACGGCGGGGACCGCGAGGAGGCTCGGGGCCGCTTCCTGGACCTGTGGGCGGAGATCGGCGAGGACGGCGACCCGCTGCACCGCTGCACGCTGGCGCACTACATGGCCGACACCCAGGACGACCCCTCGGACGAACTCGCCTGGGACCTGCGCGCGTTGTCGGCGGCCGAGGAGCTGAGCGACGGGCGACTCGCGGAGCGCCACCACTTGCTCGCGGTCCGCGCCTTCTACCCGTCCCTCCATCTGAACCTCGCCGCCGACTACGTGAAGCTCGGCCACGGCGAGGTCGCCCGCAGCCACCTGCGCAGAGCACGCGGCGCGGTCGGCGCCCTCGGCGACGACAGTTACGGCGACGGGATCCGTGCGGCGATCGCCCGCCTGGAGACGAGACTCGCCCACGACGGCATCCCGGACGGGGACAGCCTCCCCGACCGTCTCGGCGGTCCGGGAGGCGAGACGCTGGGACCGCCGAGAAAACGCCCCTGACGAGGCACCGACCCCGCTCCCGGTATGCCCCTGGGACGCGCACGGCCTCGGGTTCCGCCGGCCTGTCCACGGGCACCGATGACGCCGTGCCCGCCTCGGGACGGGCACGGCACCGACCGGGATCCCTCAGGGGCCGTACGCCTTCTTGCAGATGGTCGCCTCCGGGCTGTCCGCCTTCCAGCCGCCGTACTTCCTGCCCAGGGCGCACACGTCCGAGCCTCGTGGCAGACGGGTAGGGACGGGCGGCTCGGCGGGATGCGTGTCGGGCCGGTGCGGGGCGGGCCGCGGGTCCGGCCGGTCGCGGTGCGGCGGTGTCGGTGGTGCCGTGGCGGCCGGCGGGGGAGCGGCCCGGTGCGGTGCCGGGGCACGCTTCGAAGGCTTCGAGGACGGCCCGATGAGCTCCAGCGCCTCCTTCGCGGGTGCCTGCACGATCTGCGGTTCGCCCTTTCCGTCCGGGCGCGGCGCGGCGGGCCGGGGCGGCGCGGGCGGCGGGCCGGGAGAGGGCGGCCGCTGGACGGTCACACAACCCGAGAGGGCGGTGACAGCCGCGGCGACCAGGAGCGTTGCGGTGGTCGTCGTTCGATGCACTCGCGCAACTCTGCTGTGTCCCGGCCGCTTTGGGGAGCGGACAAGCGCAGATTGCCCCACATGGGTGATCCTTCCGTTCCTCCGATGGGCGCGGACGCCGGAGAACTGACCGCCTGCGCACGGCTCGCCGGGCGGCCCGGGATCAGGGTGCCAGCATTCCCCGCAACAGCTCGCGAAAGCTCGCGCGCAGCTCCTCGATCCCCGGCACCGCGTCGTGGAACGAGCCGGCCACGCACGAGAACATCATCCCGTCGCACCAGGCGACCAGGGACAGTACGTGCCGGTCCGGGGCGCTCGAGCCGGCGGCGGTGACCAGCGCGGTCAGCGGGTCCCGGAAGCGCCGCCCCGCCGCGTCGAAGAACTCCCGCAGCTCGGGGCGCCGGGTCGCCTCCAGCGCCAGCTCGTAGCGGGCGACGAGCAGTTGACGATGGCGGGTCAGATAGCGGTGCAGGGCGAGAGCGAGTCCGTCGGCCAGGGCGTCGGGCCCGCCGCGCGGGTCCGGCATCTCGTCGGGCGTGAGCACCTGCGCCTCACGCTCGGCGAGCCGCCGTACGGCGGCCTCCAGCAGGGCCAGCCGGGTGCGTGCCTGGTTCGAGGTCGAGCCCTGGGGGAGCCCGGCGGTCTCGTCGACCGCGCGGTGGGTCAGACCGCGCATCCCGCGCTCGGCGAGCAGGCCCAGCGCGGTGTCGGCGATCAGTTCGGCGCGACCGGCGCCGGGGTTGCGTACGGGCATGGGACCAACCTATCGGGATCACTACATCTGTAGTACGGTCGAGATGCCGGGTAACTACAGGTGTAGTGACCTGGTGTGCGCGGTCATCGCAGTCGGGCGGTGACCCCTGAGGACCAGGAGGAGCCATGTCCGAGGTGCCCGAGGTTCCGGCGCGGCCGGTGGCGGCAGGGACGGAAGCGGCACGCACCGTGGCGCAGCCCATCGACGCCCGGGCCGCCACGAGGGGCGCCACGGCGGAATCCGCCGGCCGGCCCCGCGCCGTCATCGTCGGAGGCGGCATCGGCGGACTGACCGCGGCCGTGGCCCTGCGCCTGCGCGGCTGGCAGGTCACCGTCCTGGAACGCTCCCGCTCGCTCACGCCGGTCGGCGCGGGCATCTCCCTGGCACCGAACGCGCTCCGCGCGCTCGACGTGATCGGCATGGGGGAAGAGATCAGGGGACTCGCCGCCTGGCAGGGTGACGGCGGAATGCGCACCCCGCAAGGGCGCTGGGTGTCGCGCACCAGCGCCTCCGCCCTCGCCGAGCGCTTCGGCGGCCCGCTCGTGGTCGTGCACCGCGCCGAGCTCGTCGCCCGGCTCGTCGCCCGGCTCCCCGAGGACACCGTCCGGACGGCCGCCGAGGCGAGGCTCGCCGACCCGGGCGACACCGCGCGCCCCGCCCTGGTCGCCACCGCGGACGGCGGCCTGGAGGCCGAACTGGTCGTCGGCGCCGACGGCATCCACTCCGGTGTGCGGCAGGCGCTCTTCCCCGGGCATCCCGGGCCCGTCTACTCCGGATTCACCACCTGGCGGATCGTGAGCCCGGCACCGCGGCAGGCCTTCGACGCCCACGAGACCTGGGGGAGGGGCCGCATCTGGGGCACCCAACCGCTCAAGGACGGCAGGATCTACGCGTACGGCGCAGCT
Source organism: Streptomyces sp. 142MFCol3.1 (assembly GCF_000424945.1). Lineage (NCBI taxonomy): Bacteria > Bacillati > Actinomycetota > Actinomycetes > Kitasatosporales > Streptomycetaceae > Streptomyces > Streptomyces sp. 142MFCol3.1. The sequence goes on along the minus strand of NZ_AUKV01000006.1, from coordinate 303,613 downwards.
CTGGCCCCCGCCGGGCAGCACGCCGCCGACGACGAGAGGCAGGAACTCCTGCGCCGGTTCGGCGACTGGCACCACCCGATCCCCGCCCTGATCGCCGCCGCCGAACCCGCGCACGTGCTGCGTCACGACGTCCACCACATCGCCGAACCGCTGCCGGCCTTCCACCGCGGCCGGACGGTCCTCCTCGGCGACGCCGCGCACGCGATGCCGCCGACCCTCGGGCAGGGCGGCAACCAGGCCATCGAGGACGCGATGGTCCTCGCCCATCACGCCGGCCCGGACACCGTCGACCTCGCCGCCTACTCCGTGGCCCGGGCGCCGCGCACCGCCGCCATCGCCCGCAAGGCCGTCCAGGTGGCACGGATCGACATGATGACCAGCCGCGTCGGCATCGCCGTGCGCAACGCGGCTCTCGCCGCGCTGTCCAAGGCCGGGCCCGAGCTCCTGCTGCGGAGCTTCGACGGCATCGCCGACTGGCGACCGCCGCAGCCGCCGTATGCTTCCGTCGAGGCCGTGCCGGCCACCCGTCCGGCCGGGCCCGAGCCGGTCACCGGAGCCGGCGTCTGAACGCGAGGAGAGCTCAGTGAAGGTCGGCTGCATCGGACTCGGCGACATCGCGCAGAAGGCCTATCTGCCGGTGCTCGGAGCGCAGCCGGGGATCGAACTGCACCTGCATACGCGCACGCCCGAGACGCTCCACCAGGTGGCCGACGGCCTGCACCTGCCTCAGGAGCAGCGCCACACCGACCTGGCGGACCTGCTGGCACAGGGCCTCGACGCGGCGTTCGTGCACGCGGCCACCGTCGCGCACCCGGAGATCGTCACGCGCCTGCTGGAGGCCGGCGTACCGACGTACGTCGACAAGCCCCTCGCGTACCGGCTCGCCGATTCGGAGCGGCTGGTCCGGCTGGCGGAGGAGCGGAACGTCAGCCTCGCGGTCGGCTTCAACCGGCGCTACGCACCCGGGTACGCGCAGTGCGCCGACCACCCGCGGGAGCTGATCCTGATGCAGAAGAACCGCATAGGACTGCCCGAAGAGCCGCGCACGATGGTCCTCGACGACTTCATCCACGTCGTGGACACCCTGCGGTTCCTGGCGCCGGGCCCGGTCGACGACGTCACCGTGCGGGCCCGGGTCGCGGACGGACTGCTGCACCACGTCGTGCTGCAACTCGCCGGCGACGGATTCACCGCCCTGGGCGTGATGAACCGCCTCAGCGGATCGAACGAGGAGATCCTCGAGGTCTCGGGCCAGGACACCAAGCGCCAGGTGGTCAACCTCGCCGAGGTCATCGACCACAAGGGCCAGCCCACCGTGCGACGGCGCGGGGACTGGGTCCCCGTGGCCCGGCAGCGCGGCATCGAGCAGGCGGTCCTCGCCTTCCTCGACGCCGTACGCGCGGGAAAGGTGCTCAGCGCCCGTGACGCGCTGGCCACCCACGAACTGTGCGAGCGGGTGGTACGTGAGGTCGAGGAACGGACCGCCGCAGCCTGATCGCGCGGACGCCCTCCGTCGCGCACAGCGCCGTCAGTACCAGCAGGGCCGCGTACACCGGCCAGTCGCCGAACCGGACGTACGGCGTGATCCCGCGGGCCAGCGGGACCTCGTACACCGTCGCCCCGTGCGAGCCCGTGCCGAGCCAGGAGCCGATGCGCTCGCCGCTCGGCCCGTAGAGCGCGGAGACGCCGGTCAGGGTCGCGTGCACCATCGGGCGTCCGGTCTCGGCGGCCCGCAGTGCGGCGAGCGAGGCATGCTGCTCGGGCGCCCAGCTGTGCTGGAACGTCGACGTCGACGACTGAGCGAGGAGCACCCCGGCGCCGTCCTGGGCGAGGTGCCGGCTCATGTCGGGGAAGGCGGACTCGAAGCAGACCATCGGGCCGACTCGCAGCCCGTGCCCCACGTTCATCACCACCTGCTCGCTGCCGCGTCGGCGGTCCTCGCCCGCAGCCTTGCCCACCGAGGTCGCCCAGCCGAGCAGGGAACGCATGGGCACGTACTCGCCGAAGGGGACGAGTCGCATCTTGTCGTAGCGGTCACCGGTCGGACCCTGCGGGCCCACCAGGACCGAGCTCTTGTAGATGCCCGGACGGTCGGAACGGCGGGCGTCGACGTTGACCAGGATGTCGGCGCCCGTCAGCCGGGACAGCGCGGCGATCCGGACCGCGAGGTCGGGGCGGTCCGCCAGGTCGAAGCCCACACTGCTCTCGCCCCACACGACGAGGTCGACGTCCTGCCCGGCGAGCGTGCGGGTGAGTGCCTCCTCGCGTGCGAACCGCTCGGTTCCGCTCCCGATGCCGTCGACGACGCCCGGCTGCACGACGGCGATCCTGACCCGGCCGTCGACGTCCGGGCGCGGTGACCACACCCACGCCGCCGACGTCACGGCAGCGGTCGCCACCAGCCCGGCCACGGCGGGCACGCGGGACCGGCGTACCGCGATCAGGACGGCGACGGCGATGTTGACCGCCACGACCAGGAAGCTGAGCAGCCATACACCGCCGACCGAGGCGAGCCGCAGCGCGGGCGCCACTTCCCACTGGCTCGACCCGAGCAGACCCCACGGGCCGCCCAATCCCTGCCAGGAGCGGGCGAGTTCGACCATCAGCCAGCCCGAGGGCAGCACGATCAGCGCGGCGGCGATCTGGCCCGCGGAGGGCGCCCCCGCCAGGAACCGCCGCACGAGCCATCCCCAGGGGGCCCACAGCAGCCCGAGCAGCGCCGCTATCAGCACCGTGAACACGTGCAGGCTGGGCAGCAGCCAGTGATGGACGGCCAGCATGAAGCCGAGCCCGCCGAGCCAGCCGTCGTACGCGGCCCGTCTCCCGGTCGGTGCCGAGCGGACGAGCAGGATCCAGGGCACCAGGGCGACATAGACGAACCACCACCAGGACGGGGCGGGGAAGGCGAACACGGGCAGGGCGCCCGCCAGTGCGGCGAGGACCCCGCGCCGCCATGGAGAGCCGAGCCACGGCCCGAGCCGACCGGGCCGACCGTCCGGCCTCTGCATACAGCGCCTCCCTCCCCAGGTGGTGCTTCCAGTGTGCGCGCCCTCGGCGATCTCCGACAGAGGGCCTCGGACGGGGCGCGCCGCCGCGGTGATCTCAGGGGGTCGGGAAGCCGGGGTGGACGTCAGGGACTCTGGAAGGCCGGTGCCGTCAGGAGTTCAGGGGCCCGTGGGCGCCGGGGGCCCTGAGGCCACGGGTGGACCTCAGGGGTTCACGGGGACGTCGGCGCCGGGGTGCGGCGCCACTTCTCCTGGACGACCACCTCCCGCAGCCGCCAGCCGTCGTCCGTACGCACCAGACCGAAGGCGTACCGGCCGCCGCACACGAAGTCGGGCGCGGTGGAACCTCCCGCCGGTTCCGAGGAGGCGCCGTCCGGTGTCGCGAGGCGCATGGGATTGATGTAGTCCGCCTGCACCCGTGCCGTGTCGCCGGTGTCCTGATCGAGGATCCCGAACCGAACCCGGCGGTTCACGATCAGGTGCTGGCGCATGGGGAACAGCTGCAAGCTCCGGGCGAGCCACTGCGCGATGTGCGCGGCGTCCCCCTCGATGCCGCCGGCCGAGCGGTAGTCCGCGCGTCCGTCCGCCGTGAACAGTCCGCGGTACGCCTCCCAGTCGCCGTCGTCCACGGCCACGGCGTACTCGGTGACGAGTCCGTCCACGGCGAGCCTGTCCATCACGGTGGCGAGCTCCACACGCTGCGTCATCGGCTCAGTGTTGGCCACGGGGCGTGCCACGCCAAGAGGCGTGCGGCGACATTCGGTGGCCGCTTCGAGGTCGCCCGGTGGCCCCCTGACGCGGTCGGTGCGGCCGAGGGCCCGTCGGAGAGAGGCGCTCGCCCGGCGCCGGGACGCTCCCTTCCCGGCACGGGTGTCTGTCCGTCTGAGATCGTGGGTGATCCGCATGCGGTCGAAGGTGACCGATTCCCGGCGCGAGGAGGCTCTTATGACACGTCCGGTCACGATCGTCACGGGTGGCAGTCGGGGGATCGGAGCCGCCACGTGCAGGCGCCTCGCGGCGGACGGGCACGACGTGGTGGTGGGGTACGTCAGTGACGGCGAGGCCGCCGAGTCGACCGCGACCGCCGTTCGCGCGGCCGGAGCACGCTGTGTGACCGTCCGCGTGGACGCGTCCGACGAGCACGACGTGGACCGGCTCTTCGAGACGGCGGCGGAGCGGCTCGGTCCGGTCACTGGCCTGGTGAACAACGCCGGGGTGACCGGTCCGCTGGGCAGACTCGCGGATGCCGACCCCGCCGATCTGCGCAGGGTGGTGGAGGTCAACCTGCTGGGGACGCTGCTCTGTTCGCGCCGCGCCGCCCGCTCGATGGCCGCCTCGGGGAGCGGTGTCATCGTCAACGTGTCCTCGGCGGCCGCCACGTTGGGCAGCCCGGGAGAATTCGTGCACTACGCGGCCACCAAGGCGGCCGTCGACGCGCTGACGACGGGGCTGGCCAAGGAACTGGGCCCCGACGGCATCCGCGTCAACGCGGTCGCGCCCGGGATGATCGACACGGAGATGCACGCGACGATGGGAGACCCGGGCCGCGCCGAGCGGGCCGCCTCGTCGATCCCGCTGCGCCGGGTGGGCGCGGCCGACGAAATCGCCGCCGCCGTCGCCTGGTTGATGTCCCCCGAGGCGTCGTACACGACAGGGGCGGTGCTCCGGGTGTCCGGAGGAAGGTGACGGGCGAGGGTGACGGGCGCGGGCCGGCCGACCCGAGGACGCGGTCCGGCCGACGCCGACCGGCCGGTCAGAGGGTGCCGGGCCGCCGCGTTCCGGGCCGCCGGGGTCCCGGACACGGGACGGTGCGCCGAGGCTGCCTGCCCGGATTCCACGAGCGGCGTCGGGACGGGCGGCTCTTGGAGGATGCCTCGGGCGGGCCGTCCTCGGAGGGGCTCACGGAGCGTGGGCTCCGGGCGAGTGCCCCGGTCGGGTCCAGGGCTCCGCGGGCGGTGTGCGGCCGGCTGTACCCGGGACGGTCAGGCGGCTTCGACGACCTCGCCCCGGATCGCCTCCGCCCACCTCACGACGAGCAGCTCGTACTCCGCGCGCTCCTGGGCGGACAGGGAACCGCCTGCGCGGGTCCACAGGGCGCGGATCTGCTCGTTTAACGCGGCCGCAGATCGCACGGAACCAGAGGGTGTGGAATCGGGGGACATGCGCACAAGCCTAGGGGCAAGGACTGACACTGCGCTACCGGACCGCTACTCATCCCGTATGTGCTTCATCACGGCCGACGGTCGGCAGCCGCGCTGCGGGGCGGTGAACCGTACGTCATCACACACGGGACGGCGTCCCGGCCGCGCGGCGGTCCGCCGGTTCAGCCCGCGGACTCGGCCGCGTGCGGGCTCAGCGCCCCCGTCGTCACCAGCGCGATGATGACGATGCCGAGCGCGATCCGGTACCAGACGAACGGCATGAAGCTCTTGTGCGAGATGAACTTCATGAACCAGGCGATGACGGCGTAGCCGACGGTGAAGGCGATGATCGTCGCGAAGATCGTCGGGCCCCAGGAGACATGACCGCCCTCGGCGGCGTCCTTGAGCTCGAAGGTGCCGGAGGCGAGCACGGCCGGCATCGCGAGGAGGAAGGAGTAACGGGCCGCCGCCTCGCGGGTGTAGCCCATGAACAGGCCGCCGCTGATGGTCGCGCCGGACCGGGAGACGCCGGGGACCAGGGCCATCGCCTGGCAGACGCCGTACAGGAGCCCGTCCTTGGCGTTCAGGTCCTGAAGTGTCTTGCGCTGCTTGGCCGCCCGGTGCCTGCCGCCCGTTTCGTCGCGCGCGGCGAGCCGGTCGGCGATGCCTATGACCACACCCACCACGATCAACATCGTGGCGGTGACGCGGAGATCGCGGAACGGCCCCTCGATCTGGTCCTTCAGCGTCACGCCCAGCACGCCGATCGGGATCGAGCCGACGATCACCAGCCAGCCCATCTGGGCGTCGTGGTCCCGGCGCATCGCCTTGTTCGTGAGTGAGCGGAACCAGGCCGCGAGGATGCGGCCGACGTCCTTGCGGAAGTAGATCAGCACCGCCGCTTCCGTGCCGAGCTGGGTGATCGCGGTGAACGCCGCGCCCGGGTCCTTCCAGCCGGCGAAGGCCGCCGTCAGCCGCAGATGCGCGCTGGAGGAGACGGGAAGGAACTCGGTCAGCCCCTGGACGAGTCCGAGGATGAGGGATTCAAACCAAGACATGAAGTTACGTGGTCCAAGTGCTGATCGTGGAAGGGGCGATGGGCGCGCCGTGACGCTTGTGTGGTGATCACGGGCGATGAGGGCAGCGTAGCGCCCGCGGGTGACGGGTCGGCCACAGGGGCTTCGCGGCGGCGGACGGCAGGGGCCGTCGGCGGGCTCCGGCCGCGGCTGTGCGGGGCTGGTCCGGTGCTCGTGTCGGGGTGGTTGACCGGCGGCTGCGGCGCCGCATACGTTGCGGCACGAGGGAAAGCGCTTGCTCCGGCCTGGCTCCACCCGTTGCCGACAAGCGTTGGTCAACGTCCGGCGTCGCGTCCGATGGAGTGCTGATCAGGTCCATGCCCACACCCGACATCGCAACCGAGACCTTCCCGGGCCGCCCGGCGGTCACCCCCTTCGCGGGCCGCCGCATCAGAGCGGCCGTCGTCGGCGCGGGCGCCATCGCGCGAGGGAGCCACCACCCCGCGCTCGCCCGGCTCGCCGAGGAGGGCGAGACGGAAGTCGTCGCCGCGGTCGACATCGCGGAGGAGGCCGTGCGGGACTTCTGCGCCACGGCGGGGATCCCGCACGCCTACACCGATCTGGACCGGATGCTGGAGGAGCAGCGACCCGACCTGGTCGCCGTCTGCACCCCGCCGACCCTGCACCGCGAGCAGACCGTCGCGGCGCTGCGCGCGGGTGCCTGGGTCTGGTGCGAGAAGCCGCCCGTCCCGACGCTCGCCGACTTCGACGCCGTCGAGGCGGCGGAGGGCGAGGAGCAAGGCCCGTACGCCTCGATCGTCTTCCAGCACCGGTTCGGATCCGGCGCCCGGCACGTCAGGCGGCTGATCTCCGGGGGCGCCCTCGGGCGTCCCCTCGTCGCGCACTGCCAGACCACCTGGTACCGCGGCGCCGACTACTACGCCGTGCCCTGGCGCGGACGCTGGGCCACGGAGGGCGGCGGGCCCGCGATGGGCCACGGCATCCACCAGATGGATCTGCTGCTCGATCTGCTGGGGCCGTGGAGCGAGGTGCGCGCCATGGCCGGGCGTCTGGTGCACGACATCGAGACGGAGGACGTCTCGACCGCCCTCGTGCGCTTCGAGAGCGGTGCGCTGGCCACCGTCGTGAACAGCGTGCTGAGTCCGGACGAGGTGAGCCGCATCCGTGTCGACTGCGAACGCGCCACGGTGGAACTCACCCACCTGTACGGACACCGCAACGACGACTGGCGCATCACGCCGGCGCCGGAGGTGCCGGACGCGGAGGCCGCGGGCTGGCGGGACTTCGGTGAGGACGTGCCCAGCTCGCACCTCGCGCAGTTGCGGGACCTGGTCGCGAGCATGCGCGCCGGTGAACGGCCGCGCAGCAGCGGTGCCGACGGGCGCACCAGCCTGGAACTCATCAGCGCGCTGTACAAGTCCGCGTTCACGGACACGACCGTCCGGGCCGGGGAGATCGGCCCGGGCGACCCGTACTACACGGCCCTGCACGGCGGTGCCCCGGGCTGGGCACCGGCCGCGTCCGGCGCGCACGCGGCGACGGGCATCCGCGAGGCGCCGGATCCGTCGGGAACAGGCGGGACGAGCGGGGAGGCCGCGCCCGGCGCGGGGCAGGAGGTGTCGGCATGACCGGAGTCCCGGCCGACGGCCCGCGCGTCGTCCATGCGCACGGCGACCGCATCACGATCAGTGACGCCACCACGGGTGTCGAGCTGCTGAGTTACGTCTACCGGCCCGAGGCTGCCTGGGAGGCCCCGAAGCCGTACCTGCATCCGCTCCGGACGCTGGCCGGCGACATCGTCACGGACTACCGGCCCAACGACCACCGCTGGCACAAGGGCCTGCAGATGACGGCCTCGCACCTGTCCGGCCAGAACCTGTGGGGCGGTAACACGTACGTTCGCGGGCAGGGCTATCGCGAACTCCCGGAGCGCGTCGGGTCGATGGCGCACATCGCGTTCGACGAGGTGGTTTCGGGCGGGGGCCGCGCGGTGGTCGCGGAGCGCCTCACGTGGCATCCGTACGACGGTGACCTCTGGGCCGACGAGGAGCGGCGCATCGAGGTGCACGACATCGACCCGGAGAGGGGTTCCTGGGCGCTGACCTGGACCACCGCGGTCACCAACCGCCGCACCGAGCCGCTGCGCTTCGGCAGTCCGACCACCGCGGGGCGGGAGATGGCGGGCTACACCGGCCTGTTCTGGCGCGGGCCGCGCGCCTTCCGCGGCGGGCGGGTCATCGGACCCGGGGCCGAAGGGCCCGCGCTGATGGGGCGGCAGGCACCCTGGATCGCGTACTCGGGGGAGCACGACGGTGCCGACGGGCACGCCACGCTCGTCTTCGCGCACGCCCCGGAGAACGATCATGCCGGGGCCCGCGGCGGGCATCCGGCCCACTGGTTCGTCCGCAACGAGCCCTTCGCCGCGATCGCCCCCTCGCTCGCCTTCTTCGACGAACTGGAGCTCGCGCCCGGGGACACCCTCACCCGTCGCTACCGGGTGGTGGTGGCGGACGGCGCCTGGGGGCCCGCCGAGGTGGCCGAGTACCTGGAAGAGCACCCCTGGTGAGCGCCGCGTCCACCGGCTTCGCCGGGCTGCCCGGAGCCGTCGCCGTCTCGCACCTGCGCGTGTACGACTGGCCTGCCGCCGACGGCGTGCGCGGGGGAACTCCCCATGTGCACCTGACGTGTTCGGAGGCGTACGTCGTCACCGGAGGGCGCGGGGCGGTGCAGACGCTCACCACCTCCGGGTACGAGGTCACGCCGCTCGCGCCCGGCACCGTCGCGTGGTTCACTCCCGGCACGATCCACCGGCTGGTCGACGAGGACGACCTGCGCATCACGGTCCTCATGCAGAACAGCGGACTGCCGGAGGCGGGGGACGCGGTCCTGACGCTGCCCCCGGAGCACCTGACCGATCCCGAGACGTACGCGGCGGCCACGGTGATCCCGGTGGATGCGCCGGAGGAGGAGCAGGCCCGGTTCGCCCGCGCCCGGCGGGACCTGGCCCTCGACGGCTACCGGGCGCTGCGCGACGCGGACGGGCCCGAGCCGCTCGCCGCCTTCCACCGGGCCGCGGCGAAGCTGGTGCGGCCCCGCCTCGCGGAGTGGCGCGAGCGATGGCGGCGGGGCGCCGAGGCGGCGGCTGCGGTCACGGGGGACCAGCTCGACCGGCTGGAGCGCGGCGACGCGTCGCATCTCGCCGACGCCGCCGTCCGGGCCGAACAGCCGTCCGCGCACGGCCGGTTCGGCATGTGCGGGCGGCTCGACGTCTACAAGGGGAACGCCTAGGCGCGCCGGTCGTGGGCTGCCCGCACGCGCCGGAGCGGCCGGGCGGGCGCCGACTGCCGCACGACCCCTGCCGGCTCCTCGGAGCGGTGGTCGAACCTAGGCCACCGCGGGGCCCGTCACCGTCCAGCCCGGCGCCTGCGGGTGGGCCGTCAGGTCGTCGTGCTGCACCTCCTTGCCGCACTCGGCGCACACGACCTGCGGGACCAGTTCGTGGCCGCAGTCGTGCTCGATCACCATGGGGCGGTCACCGTCCGCGTGCAGATGGCGGTCGCCCCAGGCCATCAGGGTCATCAGGACCGGCTCCAGCTCTAGGCCGGCCTGCGTGGGCCGGTACTCGTAGCGCTTGGGGCGATCGCTGTACTCGACCTTCTCCAGTACGCCGGCGTCGACGAGGCGCTTGAGGCGGGCCGTCAGCACGTCGCGCGGGGCGCCGATGTTGCGGACCAGCTGGTCGAACCGCCGGGCGCCGAGTGACACCTCGCGCAGTACGAGCAGGGAGTACTTCTCGCCGACCAGGGCCAGGGTGTCGGCGATCGAGCAGGGGCGTGCGTCCTTCATGTCGCCAGTCTATCGGGTGGGTTGGATTATCCAACCCACCAAGCTACTCTTGGGTCACTTAGCGGGTTTGGAAAACGAACTCAGTGAGTCTGGAGATCGAACATGCGTGACGCCGTCATCGTCGAAGCCGTGCGCACTCCCGTCGGCAAGGGCAAACCCAACGGCTCCCTCGCCCACGTCCACCCGGTGGAGCTCCTCGCCCACACGCTGCGGACCCTCGTCGCACGCTCGGGAGTCGACCCGGCGCTCATCGACGACGTCATCGGAGGCACCGTCGACCAGGTCGGCGAGCAGGCCATGAACACCACCCGGTACGCGGTGCTCTCCGCCGGATTCCCCGAGACGGTGCCCGCGACCACCGTGGACCGCCAGTGCGGCTCGTCGCAGCAGGCCGTGCACTTCGCCGCGCAGGGCGTCATGTCGGGCGCGTACGACATCGCCGTGGCCTGCGGCGTGGAGTCGATGAGCCGCGTCCCGATGTGGTCCAACGTGCCGGCGGGCAAGGACCCCTTCGGGCCCGGAGTCGCCGCACGCTTCCCGGAGGGCCTGGTCCCCCAGGGCATCAGTGCCGAACTCATCGCCGCCAAGTGGGGCATCTCGCGCGAGCGGATGGATGCCTTCGCGGTGAGCTCGCACCAGAAGGCGGGCGCGGCCTGGGACGGCGGCCTGTTCGACGCGGAGGTCGCTCCCCTGGAGGGCGTGACGCGCGACGAGTCCGTCCGGCCGGGCAGCACCACCGAGATACTCGCCGGGCTCAAGCCCGCGTACTACGACCCCGCTTTCGGCGAGCGCTTCCCGCAGATCGACTGGGCCGTCACCGCGGGCAACGCGAGCCCCATCAACGACGGCGCGTCGGCCGTGCTCATCATGTCGGGCGAGACCGCGGCCCGCCTCGGCCTGCGCCCCCTCGCCCGGCTGCACAGCTTCGCCGTCACCGGCTCCGACCCGCTGCTGATGCTCACCGGCGTCATCCCGGCCACCGAGAAGGTGCTGCGCTCGGCGGGACTCTCCCTCGGCGACATCGACCTCTTCGAGGTGAACGAGGCCTTCGCGGCCGTCGTCCTCGCCTGGCAGCAGGAGACGGGCGCCGACCTGTCCAAGGTCAACGTGCACGGCGGCGCCATCGCGCTCGGCCACCCGCTCGGCGCGAGCGGTACCCGTCTGACGACCACGCTCGTCCACGCGATGAGGGCCCGCGGTGCCCGCTACGGGCTCCAGACGATGTGCGAGGCGGGCGGCCTCGCGAACGCGATGGTGATCGAAGCGCTGTAGTGCGCACCGGGCCTCCGCAGGCCAACTGGGCTGCTCCTGGCCCGGCGGTGCGAGGCGTACGGCCTCGGTCGGGTGCCGCGGCGGGGCGCAGGACGGCCGGGCGTCCGCCCGGCCGTGAGGCGTGGCCTCGGTCGGCGGTGCGGACCGCCGAGGCCGGTTTCCGCGGGCGGTGCGGACCGCCGTGGTCGGTTTCCGCGGGCGGTGCGGACCGCCGAGGCCGGTGTCCGCGCGCCGGTGCCAACCGCCGTCCCTGGTAACGCGCACGTGGCGCGAGCCGCTACGGCCCGCTGCCGCGCGCGGTAGTGGCGGCAGCGGACGGCGCCGCGCGGGCGGACGCGACCCGATGCGGTGGCCGCGCAGGCCCACGTGGGCCCGCGCACGGCCGTGTGGTCAGGTGGCGCGCAGATGGTGCCGCTTGCGCCACGCCACCACCGCGCCCGCGAGACCCGGCACCGCGATGCAGCCCATGGCGATCAGGAACGCGGGCGACGTCGGCGTCGAGGCTCGCGCGCCGGCGACGGCGTACGCGGCCGTGTTCGGGATCGAACCGAGCGCGGTGGCGAGGAGGAAGGGCATCCAGCCCATGCGGGAGACGGCAGCGCAGTAGTTGGCGGCCCAGAACGGCACCCCGGGAAACAGCCGGGCCACCATCATCGAGCGGAACCCGTGTCTGCTGAGCTGACCGTCCGCGGCCTTCAGCCAGCGGCCGCGCAGCAGCGGACGCAGCGCGTCCTGCCCGAGCACCCGGCCCAGCCCGAAGGCGACCCCGGCACCCAGGACCGTGCCCGCGAGCGCCGTGCCCAGGCCCAGTTGGGAGCCGAAGAGGGCGCCCGCCGCGAGATTGAGGAGCGGACGGGGCACGAAGGCGACCGTGCACAGCCCGTACGCAACGGCGAACGCGGCGGCTGCCGCCGCGCCCCCGAGGTGAGGTGGCCAGCCGTCGGCCAGCAGGCGCTGTGGTTCGAACAGCAGCACGGTCGACGCGGCTGCCGCGAGCAGCGCCACGAGGAGCGAGAAACGCGACCAGGGCGACAGCAGCACTCTGCCGCACCGGGCGGCCGGCCGGGTGCGCCCGGCGGTCAGTGCCGAGGGCGCGGCCGCGGTGGACTCAGTGGTGAGGGCGAGCTCCGTGGCGGCGGCCCGGGGAGTGGCCGTGGCGGTGCCCCCAGAGCGGGTGGTGGCATCGAGCATCCGGTGACACTAACCGACGTATGTGTGTGATCGCCGTATGGTTCGTCTCATGGGCGTCACAGCTTCCGGAACGTCAGGTGCACGGTTCGCGGCGCCGAGCAGCGCTTTCGCGGACACGGTACTGCCGCGCCTCACCGCCACCTACTCCGCGGCGGCCGACCCCGACCGGGCCGCGTCGATGCGCGCGTACATGAAGGACGTCGCCCCCTTCCTCGGTCTGACGACGCCCGGCCGCCGCGCTCTGTCGCGGACCGTCCTGGCGGGCACGGCGCGCCCCGACGAAGCGGACTGCACCGCGCTCGCCCTGCGCTGCTGGGAGCTGACGGAGCGCGAATACCACTACTTCGCCGTCGACTTCCTGCGCCGCCACGTCGAACGGCTGTCGTCGGGATTCCTGCCGGTGGCCCGCCACCTGGTCAGCACCGTCCCGTGGTGGGACACCGTCGACGCGCTCGCCGCGCACGTGGTGGGCGGGCTGGTGGCCGCCGACCCGGAGCTGAAGGCCGACATGGACGCCTGGATCGCGGACGACGACCTGTGGGTCGCGCGCACGGCGCTGCTCCACCAGCTGCGCTACCAGGAGGACACCGACACCGCGCGGCTCTTCGCGTACTGCGCCCGCCGGGCCGGACACCCCGACTTCTTCATCCGCAAGGCGATCGGCTGGAGTCTGCGCGAGTACGCGAAGACGGACCCCGGGGCGGTACGGGACTTCGTCGCCCGCGAGCGCGGCAGTCTGGCTCCGCTGTCCGTGCGCGAGGCGCTCAAGAACATCGGCCCCTGACATCCCCGGGGCACCAGCCGCACCACCCGCCGCCGTGGCACCGAAAACCATTCGACGCGGACGGACGCGTCGGAGATGATCTCCCCATGTTCCGGTACGCCTTCCTCCTCGCAGCATCCGCAGTCGCGGATGCGCCGAAGGCTGCCGTCCCGATCGTCGTGGCAGCCGTAGACGGCGCCCGAAGCTGACCCTTCCCGGATCGTCCGGCGGACCCCGCAGGGGGAGGGTCGGCGAGTCCTCGGGGTCCCCGTCCCGGCCGTTCGCGCCGGGGCCATCACTCAGTTCCGCTGACACTGAAGAGGCTTCGAGGTACAGCCATGCCCAAGACGGCTTACGTGCGCACCAAACCGCACCTGAACATCGGCACCATGGGGCACGTCGACCACGGCAAGACCACCCTGACCGCCGCCATCACCAAGGTGCTCGCCGAGCGCGGCTCCGGCACCTTCGTACCGTTCGACCGTATCGACCGGGCGCCGGAGGAGGCCGCGCGCGGCATCACCATCAACATCGCGCACGTCGAGTACGAGACCGACACCCGGCACTACGCCCACGTGGACATGCCGGGCCACGCCGACTACGTCAAGAACATGGTCACGGGCGCGGCCCAGCTCGACGGGGCCATCCTCGTCGTCTCCGCGCTGGACGGGATCATGCCGCAGACCGCCGAGCACGTACTGCTCGCCCGTCAGGTGGGCGTCGACCACATCGTCGTCGCCCTCAACAAGGCGGACGCGGGTGACGAGGAGCTCACCGACCTGGTGGAACTGGAGGTCCGCGAACTGCTCTCCGCGCAGGGCTACGGGGGCGACTCCGTACCCGTGGTACGGGTCTCCGGTCTCAAGGCCCTGGAGGGGGACCCACGGTGGACGGCGGCGATCGACGCCCTGCTCGACGCGGTGGACACCTATGTGCCGATGCCCGAGCGGTATCTCGACGCGCCGTTCCTGCTGCCGGTCGAGAACGTGCTCACCATCACCGGCCGCGGCACGGTCGTCACCGGCGCCGTGGAGCGCGGCACGATCCGTGTCGGAGACCGTGTCGACGTGCTCGGCGCGGCGGTGGACACGGTGGTCACCGGCCTGGAGACCTTCGGCAAGCCCATGGAGGAGGCCCAGGCCGGCGACAACGTCGCCCTGCTGCTGCGCGGCGTGCCCCGCGACGCGGTCCGGCGCGGGCACATCGTCGCCGCGCCCGGCAGCGTCGTGCCCAGTCGTCGCTTCACGGCGCAGGTGTACGTGCTGTCGGCCCGCGAGGGCGGGCGCACGACCCCCGTCTCCACCGGGTACCGGCCGCAGTTCTACATCCGCACCGCGGACGTGGTCGGCGACGTCGACCTCGGCGCGACGGCGATCGCCCGGCCGGGCGACACCGTCACCATGACGGTGGAGCTCGGCCGCGACGTGCCGCTGGAGCCCGGTCTCGGCTTCGCGATCCGCGAAGGCGGCCGGACGGTCGGCGCGGGCACGGTGTCGTCGGTCGGCTGACCGCCGCCGGGACGGCGGGTGTCCACCCCTGCGGGAGAGGGGGCGGACACCCGCTCGTCGCGCTGCCGGTTCCGTGCGCGAGACTGATCGCGCCGTCGAGCAGGGCCGCAGGCTCACCGAGGAGGGCGCCCAGGTCGCCGTCGTCTCGCCGAGCGCCGCCGCGCGGCGGTCCTTCGGACGCAACCCGCTGGACCCCGCGGCCAGAGCCGCCGCGGCCGAAGCCGGACGAGCGCAGGCCCCGGCGCCCACGGCGCGGATCGCCGAGGTCTGGCGGGCCTGAGCCGAGCGGCTCCCGGACGTCCCGGCACGGGCGCGTGCCCTCCGCCCCGGCCGCCACGGCACAATGGACGGGTGGACGAGCCGATACCCGTGACGCGCGCCGTGGATCACGGCACAGCGAAGCTGATGCCCGACATCGACCGGGAACGGGCATGGCTGCTGACGGTGGACGGCGCGCCGCAGTCGTACGTCGATCTCGACGAGCCGACGCACCTGGAGTTCGAGTACACGCGCCGACTCGGGCATGTGCTGGACACGGTGGCGGCGCCGGGCCGGGCGCTGGACGTCCTGCACCTCGGCGGCGGGGCGCTCACCCTGCCCCGCTACGTCGCCGCGACACGGCCCGGTTCCCGGCAGGACGTGGTGGACGCCGACCGCGCACTGCTCTCCCTGGTCGGCGAGTACCTGCCGGTGCCGGAGGACGCCGATGTCGCCCTGCACGGCGCCGACGCCCGGGCCTGGCTCGAAGCGGCGGCGCCCGACTCCGCGGACATCCTGATCGCGGACGTCTTCGGCGGCTCACGCGTACCGGCGCACCTGACGACCCTGGCGTACGCACGCGCCGCCGAGCGGGTGCTGCGCGCCGACGGTGTCTATCTGGCCAACCTCGCCGACGCCGCGCCCTTCGCCTTTCTGCGCTCCCAGCTCGCCACGTTCTCCGCGGTGTTCGAGCAACTGGCCCTCATCGCCGAACCCGGCGTGCTGCGCGGCCGCCGCTTCGGCAACGCCGTGCTCGTGGCCTCCCACCGCCCCCTCGACACGGCCGCTCTCGCCCGGCGGACGGCCGCCGACGCCTTCCCCGCGCGCGTGGAACACGGCCCCGCGCTGAGGGAGTTCACCGGCGCCGTCGAACCCGTCCGTGAGGAGGACGCGGTCGCCTCACCCGAGCCGCCCGCCGGAGCCTTCGGCATCGGCTGACCCGGCTCCGACCGTCGCCGTGGCGGAACCTCCGGCCGCGGCCTTGGTCAGGCCGTCCGCCACAGCGGCCTCATCGGGTGCAGTGCCGGTCCCGCGCCCGGGTGCACCGTGCGCCAGTTCCCTCGTCCGCCGCGTCAGGTTCCGCACGTCGGACACGCACAGCACCGCCGCCGTGACCAGCACGACCAGCGCGGAGCAGCTCCACAGGGCGGTCGTGCGTCCGACGGCCTGTTCGACGGGGCCCGCCAGCGCCGTGGCCAGCGGGACCATGGCGATCGACCCGAACCAGTCGTACGCGGAGACGCGCGAGAGCTTGTCCTCGGGGATCTCCTGGTGCAGCGCGGTCATCCAGGACACACCGAAGACCTCGATGGCCAGGCCGCTGCCGAACATCACCGCACACAGTGGACCCACCGCCACGGGGACCGCGAGCGCGGCGGCGGGCAGGGCCAGCGGGAAGACGCAGAGGGTGCCCGCGAACAGGAGCCGACGGGGTTTCCAGCGGGTCATGAGCAGCGCACCGCCGACGGTCCCGGCGCCGAACGCACCGAGGGCCAGACCCCACGGACCCGGGCCGCCGAGGCTGTCCTGGGCGACCAGCGGTCCGTACACGGCGTCCGCGGCGCCGACCACCGCGACGACCACGGAGAACTGCGCGACGATCGTCCACAGCCAGGGCCGGCCGACGAACTCGCGCCAGCCGTCGCGGAGATCGGCGAGCAGCCCGCCGCCGGGCTCGCGCGGTGGAATGTGACCGACGTCGAGGAACGAGCGCAGCGCTCCGGCGAGCGCGAACGCCAGCGCGTCCACGGCGAGTACCCAGCCCGGTCCGAGCACGGCGACCAGCGCGCCGCCGAGGGCCGCGCCTCCCAGCCCCGCGCCCTGCATCGCCATCCGGAACATCGCGAAGGCGCGGCTCGCCTGCTCCCCGGCGACCGAGGACATCAGCATGCCCTCCGCCGCGGGGTTGAAGAACGCCTGGCCGGTGCCGCCGAGCGCGGACAGCAGCATCATCTGCCACAGCCGCGCGTCACCACTGATCACCAGGGTGGCGAACACGGCCTGGGACGCGCAGTTGAGGGCGTTGGCCGCGACCATCACCCGATGCCGCGGCAGCCTGTCCGCGACCGCACCGCCGATCAGCAGGAAGAGCACCAGCGGCAGGGTCCGGGCCGCCGCCACCAGGCCCACGTCGCCGCCGTCGCCGCCCGCTTCGAGAACCGCGAAGGCGGCGGCGATCAGCGCGCCCTGGCTGCCCAGGTTGGTGACGACCGCGGCGGCGGTCAGGAGGGTGTAGTTCCGGCCCGCCCAGGAGGGACGGCGCAGGTGGCGCGGGGAGTCGGCGGCAGTGTTCACCGGCTGACTATCGCCGCAGGAGCCACTGCTTGCCAAACCGATCGGGCCGCTGCCGGACATCGCCGGGTCGCCGCCCGGCCGCCGCGCGGGTGCGCGGCGGCCGGGCGGAACGCGGGGATGCGGGCTCGGGCGGGGCGGCAGCCCCGTGCCCTGACGGCTGTCGCGGCCGCCGCTTCAGGACGGTCGCTCAAGGACGGTCGCCGCGGTCCGACGGGCCCGGACCGTCCCTCGGGGTTCAGGAGCCCGTGGGGTCACCGTGCAGTCGTACCGTGCTGAGGATCTTCTGCACGGTCGCGTCCGGCACCTCTTCGCCGACACCCTTGGCACCGTAGAAGGTCCAGGAGACGAAGTCGCCCGCCGAGTTCTTGAAGGCGAAGGTGGTCGCCTTGCCGTTGGAGTCGCACTTGCCCTTCTTGGGCACACCGGACGAGTACGTGGTCGCGACGCTGCCCTCGACACCGGACTTCGTCGTGTACGCCTTCGGCTTGCCGATCTTCAGCAGCTTCTTCGAGGCGTCCTTCTGGTCGGTGTAGCCGCCGAAGACCCACCACGCCGAGTCGTTGCGCGCGACGTCGTCGGTGTTCTTGGCGCCGCTCTGGCCCTTGGTGCCCGCCGCGGCCAGTGCGGTGTCGCTCTCGTACCCGTCCTTGTCGTCGTCGGACGTGCACCACTTCTCCTTGAGGAACGCGGGTGCGGACATGCCGATCAGCGCGGAGCCGTCACCCTTCTTGTCGTCCTCGAAGCCGATGAAGGTGCCGGGAGTCTTGACCTCCCAGTCCGCCGGGACGTCGAAGGCGGTGCCCCACTTGGGGTTCACAACGACCTTCCAGCCCGCGATCGTCGCCTTCTCCTCGTCGCCGCCGCGCGGGTTGTCGTCGCCGCTCGGGCTCGCCGACGTGGAGGCGGACTTCTTGGGCGACTTGGACGGCTTGCCGTCCGCCTTGTCGTCGTCGTTGCCGCCGCCCAGGACCAGGAAGCCGGTGACTCCGGCCGCGATCACCACGGCCGAGGCCGCGACGATCGCGGTGATCTTCGTCTTGTTGCCGCCGCCACCGCCGCCGCTGCCCCCCGCCGGCTGAGGCGCGCCGGGAGGCTCCGACGGGGAACCCCACTGCGGCTGCCCGTACTGGTTGGGCTGCTGGTGCCCGGTCTGCTGGTAGCCGGGCTGCTGGTACGGATTCGGCTGCTGGTACCCCGGCTGCTGGTACGGGTTCTGGTCCTGCGGATTCTGCTCGCCCCCGGGCGGCTGCTGTCCTGGCCACATGGGCAGTAACCCTAGTGCCGCCCGTGACATGTTTGGGTCACCGTGTTTCGTCAGACGTGTACCGGATCAGTGACTCGGGCAACGAGTCAGGACGCCGGGGGAACGTCGTAGAGCCGTACGGTGGAGACGATTTTCAGCACCGTCGTGTCCGAGACCTCCTCGGACACCCCCTTCGCCCCGAAGAACTCCCACGAAACGATGTCGTTCGAGGGGTCCTTGAAGGAGAAGACGGTCGCCTTCCCGTCGCCGGCGCACTTTTTCGATTTCTCCACACCCGACGAAGATGCCGTGGCCAGACTGCCCGTGATGCCGGACTTCGTCGTGTACGGCTCCACGGCGCCGGACGTCACCAGTTTCCTGTCGGGCTGGGTGTAGGCGCCGTAGACCCATGCCGCGGCGTCGTCGCGGGCCGCCTCCTCGGGGCTCCTCGCCCCGTTGTTCCGCTTGGTCCCGGCGCCCGCGAGCATTGTGTAGTCCTCGGTGCCGTCCTTGTCGTCGTCGGAGCCGCACCACCTCTCCTTCAGGAGCGCGGGGGCCGCGACTGCGGCGAGGGGCTCGTCCCGGGGGTCGTCGTCCTCGGAGACGTAGGTGACCCAGCCCGTCGACTTCAGTCCCCACTGCGGGGGGACGTCGAAGGCGATGCCACGCTTGGGATTCACCACGGTCTTCCAGCCGGCCACGGTCGGCTTCCTGGCGTCCCCGGTGTCCCGCGGATCGCTCGCCGGGCTCGACGTCGCGGACGGCGACCCGGTCGGCTCGGGTCCCGCCCCGTCGTCCTTGCCCGATCCGAGCAGGACGAAGCCGGTCACTCCTGCGGCGATCACGACCGCCGCGGCCGAGGCCAGGGCGACGACCTTCGTCCGCCTGCCGTCGCCGCGGCCCCCGGGCGGTGTCGCGGAGTCCGCGGTGACCGTCGCGACGTTCCAGGGGGCCGCTGTCCGGTGACAGGGACTGGGCTGCTGGTACCCCGGCTTCCGGTACGGGTTCGGCTGCCCGGTGCCGGCGTCCGGCCTGGGGCCCGGTCCTCCCGCTCCGGCGTACGGCTGAGGGTTCGACTGTCCGCCCCCGGTGGGCTGTTGGGGATTCTGTCCGCCCGTGGGCGGCTGCTCTCCTGGCCACATGCGGCGTAACGATACGGCGATGACGGGCGCGCACTGGCCAAGGATTGCTACTGGTGGGTAACATGCCGGTATGAGCGCAGACCAGATGACGATCGGCGAGATGCTCGCCGCCACCGTGCCGATGGCCCGGACCCTGAACCTCGAGTTCGTGGAGACCGGTCCGGACAAGGCCGTGGTGGCGCTGCCGGACCAGAGCGACTACCACAACCACGTGGGCGGGCCGCACGCCGGAGCGATGTTCACGCTGGGGGAGTCGGCGAGCGGAGCGATCGTCCTCGCCGCGTTCGGGGACCAGCTCTCGCGCGCCGTGCCGCTCGCGGTGAGCGCCGAGATCGCCTACAAGAAGCTCGCGATGGGGCGCGTCACGGCCACCGCGACCCTCGGCCGGCCCGCCGCCGACGTCGTCGCCGAACTGGACGCCGGCCGGCGGCCCGAGTTCCCGGTCGCCATCGCCATCCAGCGCGGTGACGGCGCCGTCACGGGTGAGATGACGGTCGTCTGGACGCTGCGTCCGAACGGCTGAGCCGCCTGTCGTCAGGGGCCCCGGCCGGGGCCCCTGACGTGCGACCGAAGGCCCCTGAGCCTACGGCCGCACGGCAGGTGCTAGTGCCAGTTGCTGATCATGACGTCGTGCGGCGCGGGATCGCCTTTGCCGGTCTCGACCAGCTTCTTGAGGCTCATCAGGAAGATCGCCCACTTGGTGCTGCAGTGGTACATGAACTCCACCGGCTCCTTCCAGCCCTCGTGCCGGAACAGCACGATCGTGAAGTCGTCCTCCTGCTTGAGCTCGAACGTGATCTGCGTGCCGATCCACTCCTCGGGGCCGTCGACGACCTCCCAGAGCACGCGCTCGGCGGGCTGGGCCTCCAGGACCTTCATGTCGAACCCGCCGGGCACGAAACGGAACCGGATGACGCCCCCGACCTCGCTGTCGCCTTCCGTGTCCTTGGTCCACCACTTCGACAGCCCGTCGATCGTGGTCAGGGCCGCGTAGACGTCGTCGGGCGACGCCGTGACGCCGATCCTGTGCAGGATGTCCACCATCTCGATACCTCTTTCGTGTGGGCGCGCCCGCGCGCGGGCGCGGTCGATCAGCTGTCCTTGCTGCGCTGGATCGCTTCGGCGATCCGCTTGATGCGCTGGAGCCGGGCGTCCCATGCGGCTCCGACCGACGACAACTGCGCTACGGCGCGGGCGAGTTGGGCCTCGTCAACCCGATACAGACGCTCGCGTCCGGACGGCGTGACGTGGACCAGGCCGACCCGGTCGAGCACGCCGAGGTGTTTGGCCACCGCCTGTCGCGTGACCGGCAGCCGCTCGCTCAACGTGGTGGCGGTGCCACCGCCGCCGCTCAGCAACAGGTCGAGCATCCGGCGCCGTATGGGGTCCCCGACCGCCGACCAGAGGTCGTCGTCGACGGTGACGCTCATGACGCCGACACCAGCCGGGAGACGTAGGAGACGAGGCGCGGCAGGAAGTGGTCCCATCCGGACACGTGGTCGAGGTACTGCTCCTCGAGGACGGCCGCCTCCCAGCCTTTCTCGCGGAACCCGGCCTCGGTGAAGTGCAGCAGCGTGCCCGCGCCGGACGGGACCAGGTCGAAGGTGACCAGGAGGGAGTTGGACGCCGACGCGGTCACGCCCTCGTCGTACACCCACCGGAAGGAGAACCGCCGCGGCGGGTCGGCCTCCACCACCGTGAGCGGCACGGCCTTCGCTTCGGGGGCGGCCGCGTCGCCGAACGTGATGACTCCGGTGCCGCCGGGAACCGGTTCGAGCTCCGCCTCGTCCGGCCACCACTCCTTCAGGTGCTCGGGCCTGCTGACCACCTCGTAGACCACCTCGGGCGTGGCCTCGACGTAGATCTCCCGCTCGATGCTGCCGTACTCCATCCCGCCGACCTCCATATGCAACCTTTAGTTGCGTGTCACTCTAGAGCGCTCCTTCGTGATGTGCAACCTTTGGTTGCTCAAGGGGGTCCGGTGTGAGCTCCGCGGCACCCTCGGGGACTCCGTCGGGCGAGACCGACCAGGTAGGCTTCCCGGCGTGTGCTCAGGGGGGAAGCGCACCCCGGGTGATCATGTGCGGCGCACGTGCCCGGACCAGGCACAGGGAAACGGGAGGTACCGGCGTTGCACGTCCAGGACTGGCTCGAGACGGTGCCCGCGGTCAGCATCTATGCGCTCGTGGGCCTGGTCATCGGCTTGGAGAGTCTGGGCATCCCGTTGCCCGGCGAGATCATCCTGGTCTCGGCGGCGCTGCTCTCCTCCCAGCACGAGGGCATCAACCCGGTCGTCCTGGGCGCCTGCGCCAGCCTGGGCGCCATCGTCGGCGACTCCATCGGATACGCCATCGGCCGCAAGGGCGGGCGTCCACTCCTGGCCTGGCTCGGCGCCAAGTTCCCCCGGCACTTCAGTGAGGGGCACGTGGCCACGGCCGAGCGCTCCTTCCAGAAGTGGGGCATGTGGGCCGTCTTCTTCGGCCGGTTCATCGCCCTGCTGAGGATCTTCGCCGGTCCGCTCGCGGGCGTGCTGCGGATGCCGTACTGGAAGTTCCTGATCGCCAACGTGCTCGGCGGCATCGTCTGGGCCGGCGGTACCACCGCGGTCATCTACTACGTCGGTGTCGTCGCGGAGTCCTGGCTGAAGCGCTTCTCGTGGCTGGGTCTCGTCGCGGCGGTGCTAGTCGGGCTCGCCTCGATGCTGATCGTCAAGCGCAAGGCGAAGCGGGCCTCGGCCGAGCGGGCCGAGGCCGGCGCGGACCCGGTCGCGGCGCCCGCCGGCGACTGAACCGGACGGCGCGCGTCCGATCCCTGGTCGTTTCCGGGCGCGGCCGGGCAGGCCGTGCGCCCGGCCGCGCCCGTGCCACGCTGCTCGGCTCCGGCCGCACCGTCGTCAACGGTGGCGGTGACCCGGAGACCGGGGGCAACCTGAGGGGCGGGGCTCAGTTCCCCTCGTGCGCGGCCCGGTGGGCCTTCGCCAGCTCGACGTACAGCGTGCCGTTCAGCGAGATGCCCTCGCGCTCCTCGGCGGTCAACTGCCGCTTCACCTTGGCGGGCACGCCCGCGACGAGAGAGCCCGGGGGCACCTGCATGCCCTGCGGGACCAGCGCCTGCGCGGCCACCAGTGAACCGGCGCCGATCACCGCGCCGTTCAGCACCGTGGCGCCCATGCCGATCAGGCAGTCGTCCTCGACGGTGGCGCCGTGCACCACCGCGTTGTGCCCGACGGAGACCCGCTCGCCGATCGTGATGGGGAAGCCCGGGTCCACGTGAAGGCTGCAGTTGTCCTGAACGTTGCTGTCGGCGCCGACGACGATCGGACCGCAGTCGGCGCGCAGCACCGCGCCGTACCAGGCGCTCGCTCCGGCGTGCAGGGTGACGTCCCCGATGATCACGGAGGTGGGTGCCGCGAAGGCCTCCTGGTCCACCTTCGGGTCCTTGCCGCCGATCCCCATGATCAACGCCTGCTGCTTCATCGCCCGCCCCACCGTCTTCCCGTCGCGTCGGTACACCGGCACCGTATGTCATCGCTTGCTGCTCCGGTGGGGTGAAGATCACAGCCGCACGAGCTCATCGGCGCAGCTCGCGCTGAGTACGGTGAGCGGGTGCCCAAGAGCAAGAACACGTTCTCATCATGGCGGCGACGCCTGGCTCAGCGCGCCGTCCACGCGGGCTGGGCCTGGGTGCAGCGCACGGGAGCCGTCTCGGCCGAGCACCCGGGGCACTTCCGCTTCGGGTCGATGGGAACAGGTACCAGACTCGCGTTCCCGCTCGGCACGGTCTTCGGCGAACCCTGGATCCACCTGGGCTCGCACTGCATCGTCGCCGAACAGGTCACACTGACCGCCGGGTTGATGCCCGACCTGGACCTCGGCCCCGATCCCATCCTGAGCATCGGCGACGGTGTCGTCCTGGGCCGCGGCAGCCACGTCATCGCCGACACGACGGTGACGATCGGCAGCGACTGCTACTTCGGGCCGTACGTGTACGTCACCTCCACCAACCACTCGTACGACGATCCGCACGAGCCGATCGGCAAGCAGTGGCCGCGGATGGAGCCCGTGGAGATCGGCCCCGGTTGCTGGATCGGGACCGGCGCGGTGATCCTGCCGGGCGCCCGCATCGGGCGGAACGTCGTGGTCGCGGCCGGTGCGGTGGTGCGCGGTCGGGTGCCGGACCATGCCGTGGTGGCGGGCGCTCCGGCGCGCGTCGTGCGGCGCTGGGACCCGGTGGCCGGCTGGCAGCCGCCGTTGCGGACCCCGGCGCCCGTGCCGATTCCCGACGGCGTGACACCGGAGCAGCTGCTGGCCCTCTCCGGGCTCGACGAAGAGGCCACGGCCCGGCTCGCGGATCTCGACCTCGACACCGACGGCGCCACCGGGGACGTGCGCGCGGAGTCCTGAAGGGGTGAGGGCCGTGCGGCCCCGGCCTTCCGTGCCGGGTCTGTCGTGGCCGGCTCTCTTCCGTGCCGGGTTTTCGTGCCGGGTCTGTCGTGCCTGGTTCTCGGTTCCTGGCTTTCGGGTCCGGGCTCTCCGTGGCCCGATCTCCCCGCCGCCCCCGCTCCCGCTCGTCCTGTCGTACGCGGAGTCAGCCCGTCGCCAGAAGCACGGTGCCGACGAGGGCGAGGCCGGCTCCCGCGGCCTGCACCCCGCGGAGCCGTTCGCTGAGGAAGCCGCGCGCCGCCAGTGCGGTGACCACCGGGTACAGCGAGGCGAGGACGGCGACCACGGTGACCGGGCCGTGTTGGGCGGCGACGGAGTACGTGCCGTTGGCCGCGACGTCGGCGAGTCCGACGAAGGCGAGCGCGGGCAGGGAACGCCAGCGGAAGCCGCCCTCGGGGAGCGCCCGGGCGCCGCGCCCGACGGTGGCGAGCAGCGCCGCGCCGCCCGCGGCCACGTTGGTCACGCGCTGCACGAAGAGGGCGAGGAAGAGGCCGGTGACCGACGACGACGCCTCCGCGATCAGGGCGAAGACCGTGCCGAAGCCGAGTGCCGCGAGCAGCGAGAGCAGGATCGCCTGCCGCTGTACGGGAGCGCCCCGCAACTGGGGGCCGCCCGCGAGGATCACGCCCGCGACGGCGATCGCGATCCCTGCGAACTGGGTCGGCCCGGGACGCTCCCCGAGGACGAGTCCCACGGTGATCGGGACGGCCACGGCGAGAGAACCGAGCGGGGAGACGACGCCCATCGGGCCCAGGGCGAGGGCCTTGTAGAAGGAGAGCAGCGCGACCGGGCCGACCAGACCCGCGGCGAACGCGAACCAGAGCTGCGGTCCCGCCGCGCTCCAGCCGCCGGTGGCCACGACGATCGCGCCCAGGACCACGGCCGCGATCGACTGGGAGAGGACGACCACCGTGAGGGCCGGCATGCGACGGGTGAGCAGCCCACCGCCGAAGTCGGCCAGGCCCCACAGAAGGCTGGTCGCCAGGGCGAAGAGTGCTGGCAATGCCGTCATCGGGCCCCTCGCAGTACAGTTCGGTGAACGATCGGGTGCACCACACGATAGTTCACCTGATTGAACTCTGTCATCCAGAATATTGGACGGAATGTGTCGGACCTCGACCTGCTGACCCAGTCGCTGGGGCGCAACGTGAAGCGCTGGCGCACCGAGCGCGGCTTCACCCTGGATGCGCTCGCCGCGCGCGCCGGAGTCAGCCGCGGCATGCTCATCCAGATCGAGCAGGCCAGGACCAATCCCAGCCTGGGCACCGTCGTCAAGATCGGCGACGCCCTCGGCGTCAGCATCACCACCCTGCTCGACTACGAGCAAGGACCGAAGGTCCGTATCGTCCCCGCCGAGCAGGCCGTGCGGCTGTGGCACACCGAAGCGGGCAGCTACAACCGGCTCCTCGCGGGCACCGAGGCCCCCGGTCCGCTGGAGATGTGGGACTGGCGGCTGATGCCGGGCGAGGGCAGCCCCTCGGACCCGCACCCCACGGGCACGGTCGAACTCGTCCACGTCACCGAGGGCGAACTGACCCTCACCGTCGACGGGGTCGAGCATCTCGTCCCCGCCGGCGCCAGCGCGTCCTTCGAGGCCAACACTCCGCACCGGTACGGCAACGACGGTGACGTGCCGGTCGAGATGGTCATGGCGGTGTCCGTCCCCCTCGTGCACTGAGGCTTCGCGCGGGCCCTGTCCCTCGTGCACCGAGGCGTCCGGCGGGCCCTGTTCCTCACACATCGAGCGTCCCGTGGGTCCCGCTCCTCGTGCACCCAGCCGTTTTGCGGGCCGTGCCGCTCGCGTGCCGAGACGACCGGCCGACCCCGCCGGCCCGGCTGTTAGCGTGCCGCCATGCGCGCACCCATCGGACGCTTCGACACCGCCACGCCCGCCCCCGACTGCCTCGACGAACTGACCCGGCCGGTCGCCGACGCCGTACGCAAGTGGCGGGGCGGCACCCCTGCCGACCAGATCGTCTACGTCGACACCGAGCCGGACTGGGCAGACACAGCCACGTTCGTCGAGCACTACGGAGCGGAGCTGCTCGACCAGTCCGCCAACTGCGTGGTCGTCGCGGGCAAGCGGGGCGGCGAGACCACGCTCGCCGCGTGCGTCGTCCTCTCCGCCACCCGCGTCGACGTCAACGGAGCCGTGCGGCGTCAACTCGGCTCCCGCAAGGCCTCGTTCGCGCCGATGGACACGGCGACCGGGGAGACCGGCATGGAGTACGGCGGCATCACACCGTTGGGGCTCCCCGCCGACTGGCCGCTGCTCGTGGACTCGGCCGTAGTCGAACTGCCCTATGTGCTCGTCGGCAGCGGGCGGCGGCGGGGCAAGCTGCTGGTGCCGGGCAAGATGTTCGCCGAGCTGCCGAACGCGGTGGTGCTGGAGGGGCTCGGAGTCGCCTGACTCGCGGTTCGGCTAGGCGGCCGGGCCGGGTCCGTGCCCGCGAGGTCGCCCGGCCGTCGAGTGCGTGGCGGTCAGGCCGCCGCGTGGTGCGCCAGCGCCAGGTGCGGGTCCGTCTCCCCGGGTGCGGTCACCGGGTCGGCGTGCACCAGTGCGGCGGTGAGCCTCGGCACCGCGTGCAGCAGGGCGTGCTCGGCCTCGACCGCGATGCGGTGGGCCTCGCGGACGCTCGCCTCGCCGTCGACGACCACCGCGACCTCGGCGCGCAGCCGGTGCCCGATCCAGCGCAGCCGCAGCTCGCCCACCCCGTGCACGCCCGGCACCTCGCGCAGCGCTCGCTCGGCGCGGTCCACCAACTCCGGGTCCACGGCGTCCATCAGCCGCCGGAACACCTCCCGGGCGGCATCGCGCAGCACCAGCAGGATCGCCGCGGTGATCGCCAGCCCGACCAGCGGATCGGCCAGTTGCAGGCCGAGTGCCGCGCCCCCCGCACCCACCAGCACGGCGAGCGAGGTGAAGCCGTCCGTCCGCGCGTGCAGCCCGTCCGCGACCAGTGCGGCGGAGCCGATCTCGCGGCCCACGCGGATACGGTGGCGGGCGACCCACTCGTTGCCGAGGAAGCCGATCACGGCTGCCGCCGCGACGACCGGGACGTGCCGCACGGGCTGCGGGTCGAGCAGTCGGTCGATCGCCGTCCAGGCCGCGAAGGCCGCGGACGCCGTGATCGTCAGCACGATCACGATGCCCGCGAGGTCCTCAGCCCGCCCGTAGCCGTACGTGAAGCGCCGCGTCGCGGCACGGCGGCCCAGCACGAAGGCGATCCCCAGCGGCACGGCCGTCAGGGCGTCCGCCGCGTTGTGCGCGGTGTCGCCGAGCAGCGCCACCGACCCCGACATCACGACGACGACGGCCTGGGCCAGGGCCGTTGCACCCAGGACCACGAGCGACACCCAGAGCGCGCGCATGCCCCGCGCCGACGACTCCAGGGCTGAGTCGACCTTGTCGGCGGTCGCGTGCGAGTGCGGCGTGATCAGGTGCCGCAGACGGCTCGCGACGGTGTGCGCGTGGCCGTGCCCGTGCTCATGGCCCCGCCCGTGCCCCGCGCTGGGGGAGGGGCCGGGCGCGGGGGAGCGGGCGTGGCTGTGCGCGTGGTCGTGGAGGTGGTCGTGGCCGTGACCGTGTTCGCGTTCGTGCACACGGCCAGGGTCGGGGCCGTGTCCGGTGCCATGCCCTGTGCCGCCACCGGGGTCGCCCGATGGGGCCTGGTGGCGTGCGTCGGCGTGGTCGTCGTCCGAGGGTGCCTGGCGGCGTGCGTCGGCGTGGTCGTGGCGGCGGATGTGGCCGTGGGCCTCGTCCGAGGGGCGGTGGTCGCTCACGGGAGTCCCCTTCCGGTGCGCGGGAGTGGACGTGTCGGCGTCCATGAGGCCATTATGTGCGTATGAGCGCACGCATGCACCTATCACCTGCGCATGATGCGCACCCGCGTACCCCCGGCGAGGAACAATTCGCTCTCGCCGCCGAGCTGCTGGCCCTCCTGGGTGACCGCACGCGCCTCGCGTTGCTGCACGCGCTGACCGGCGGCGAGGCCGACGTCACGACACTCACGGAGGCGTGCGGGGCCGCACGTCCGGCCGTGAGTCAGCATCTGGCCCGCCTCCGGCTCGCCGGACTCGTGAACACCCGGAAGGAGGGGCGCCGGGTGATCTACTCGCTCGGCGACGGTCATCTGCGCCGGGTGGTCGACGAGGCGCTGAACCTGGCCGACCACCGCATCAGCGACCGTCCGCCGCACGCCTGACGACCGTCCGTCGCACGGCTGACGACCGTCCGTCGCACGGCTGACGACCTTTCGCCGTACGGCTGCGGGGCCGCTCCTCGCGCTCCTCGCGCTGCGGGTACGGACCGTTCTCCCGCCAGGTGTCCACCGGGCTGCCGTACGGCCGGATCAGGGCGGGGCCGACGTGGTCGGTGCAGTCGACTCGCATGCCTGTCAGCGGTTCCGTCATCCCTCCCTCGCACTCGTCCCTCCGCCCGCCCTCGCGCTCGTCCCTCCGATGGAGGCAACCGCAGGCGTACGGCGGGGGAGCCAGAGGCGAAGGGCGTGCGCGGTCGTCCGCGGGAATGCACGGCCGTGCGCGGGAAACGTATTGCCGCGGACGGTGCCCCCTCACGAGGATGGCGGCATGCCGGCCTTCACAGCTCCCGACGGAACCCGCCTCGCCTATCGCGCCCTGGGCGAGGGCGAACCGCTGCTCTGCCTGCCCGGCGGCCCGATGCGGGCCTCCTCCTACCTGGGCGACCTCGGAGGACTGTCGCGGCACCGCCGGCTGATCTTGCTCGACCTGCGCGGAACCGGCGACTCCGGTACCCCCGCCGATCCGGCGACGTACCGCTGCGACCGGCAGGCCGACGACGTCGAGGCGCTCCGCACGCATCTCGGCCTGGACCGGGTCGATCTGCTCGCGCACTCCGCGGGCGGCGACCTGGCCCTCCAGTACGCCGCCGGGCGTCCCGGACGCGTCCGCACCCTGACGCTGGTCGCCGGGCGGGCGCGCGCCCTCGGCGTCGACTTCACCGTGGAACACCGCTTGGAGGCGGCCGTGCTGCGCAAGGCCGAGCCGTGGTTCGAGGCCGGGCACCCCGCCTACGAACGGATCTGGGCCGGCACCGCGAGCGACGCCGACTGGGACGCCGCCCTGCCCTTCTTCTACGGGAACTGGGACGCGACCGCCCGGGCACATGCCGCGACCGAGGTCGAGGAGACCAACGAGGAGGCCGCGGAGCTGTACGCGGCACCCGGCGCCTTCCGTCCCGCCGAGACCCGGGCCGCCGTCGCCGCCTGGGACGCGCGGGTACTGCTCGTGGCGGGAGCACTCGACGGCGGCCCCCTCCCGCGGGTCGCGGCGACCGTCGCGGACCTTTTCCCGCGGGCCGAGTTGAGTGTGCGCCCGGGCGCGGGCCACTATCCGTGGCTCGACGACCCGCACGGCTTCAGCGAAACCGTCGCGGCGTTCCTCGCCCGGGGCCGGTGACGCGCCCGCCGTCAGCCGGGCCGCCCGCCGGGGCCCGTCAGGCCAGTCGCAGATCGATCCACTCGGCACTCTCGCCGGGCAGCACATAGCGCTCCACCTCGACGAAACCGTGCTTGAGGGCGAAGCGGAGGCCATCGTCGTTGGCCGTGAGCACGACCGTCTCGATCACCTCGGCGCCCAGTCCGCGTGCCTCCTGGAGACCGCGTGAGTAGAGCTCCTCGCCGAAGCCACGACCGCGGTGCTCGGCGAGCACACGGGCGATGACCGTGGCCGTGGCGGTGTCGTCGCTGGGTGGGCGCACGGTCGTGCACCCCACCAGGACGTCACCGAGGTAGGCGACTTCCAGACGGTACCGCCGGGCACGCTCCCGCGCGTCGTCCAGGGACATGGCGGCGGCCGGCACGATCAGGTTGTGGACGTGCCGCCAGTCCTCGAGACGGGCGTCGTCGTCGGGCTGCTCGATACGAAGAGTGGACACCGCAGCAGGAAACCGGTGCCGCGGCCGCCCCGTCAACCACAATTCCCGGCGCACTCCGGGCGCCCGTCACCGCGTTCGCCCCGACCCCGGGCCCGGGGTCAGCCGAGGCGCGGGATCTCGATGGCCGGGCAGCGGTCCATGACCTGTCGAGGCCGGCCGCGCGGGTCCGGTCGTACGCGGACTCGTCGACGACACCGAGCTGGAACCAGACGGCCTTGGCGCCGATGGCCGCCGCCCCGTCGGCGACGGGACCCGCGAGGTCGCTGTTGACGAAGACGTCGACCACATCGACCTCGAACGGGATGTCGTCGAGGGAGGCGTAGCCCTGCTCCCCGTGGACGGTCTCGGCCTTCGGGTGCACAGGGACGATGCGCTTGCCGTAGCGCTGGAGGACATCGGCGACGCCGTGCGCGGCGCGCCGCTCGTTCGACGAGAGGCCGACGATCGCCCAGGTGTCGCCCAGTTCGGTGAGGATCTTGCGGATCGTTGCCGGGTCGCCGTACATGCTCGGCCTCCTAGGGGTCCCTGTCGTCGCACCTCGTCACGGTGAACGCCCGCATCGGGGCGCTCAGCGGGGAAACAGCGGACGTCACCGGGTGATTCCCAGCAGCAGCTCCGTGTTGCGGTCACCGGCTCCGCCCGCCCAGTCCTCCTGCACACCGCCCGACATGCCCGCGGCGAGGCCGGGCGCGTTGTACGCCAGTTCCCGGTAGAGGGAGGCGAGGCCCACCGCCGACAGGTCGTCGAAACCGGGGGCGGTGCGGTGCGGGGCGGCGGATTCGATGAGCGTGGTGAACAGGGAGATCGTTCCGTCGCCGTTGTCGGCCAGTTCGAAGAGGCGGGCGTGGTGCGGATAGTCCACGTGGGAGGCGGTGTTGACCTCCCAGAAGGAGCGCGCCGGCGTCGCGTGCCCGTGCGGGGTGATCCGGTTGACGTGGCTGTGGCCGTTGATCCAGGCCACCACGTTCGGGAAACGGCTCAGCAGGGCGAGCACCTCCGCACCGTCGTGGCGCGGCTCGCCGGTGGGGGCGGCGTCCGGGCGGCGGGTCATGCCGGCGCTGTGGTGGTGGCTGAAGACCAGGATGTGCGCGTCGTCGGCGCCGGGACGGCGGACGAGCCGTCCGTCGGCGTCGTACGACCGGGAACTGTGCGCCGCCAGGGTGCGTTCGAGCCAGCGCAGTTGCTCGGTGCCGAGGGAGCCCTCGTAGTGGCCGCCGCGGTACGTCGTGTCGATGCTCACGCCGAGGACGTTCTCGGCGATCCGGAAGCTGTAGTACATGCGCTCGCCGTCGAGATGGTCCTCGGTGTACCCGTGGCCGCGGGGACCGGCGCCGGTGTGCGCGGCGTCGAGATGTGCCGCCAGGTAGTCGCGCGGAGTGAACGGCCGGCGCCGCTCGTCGGGCGTCACGGTGCGTGCCGAGGCCGCGTGTCTGCGCAGGACCGACGTGAGTACCTCGCTCCGCGGGTCGTCACCGGTGCGCAGCGCCCGCCCGTAGGCGGCGGCGTCCGCGTCCGGGACCGACAGCAGCTTGCGGGAGCCGACGGCGATGTCGTGGAGCGTCGGAGAGAGACAACCGCCGGGCAGGTCGTCGTGGTTGCCGACCGTGGAGTACCAGGGGACACGCAGACCGGGACTGGACACCGTCCGGGTGGCCGCCTCGAGGAACCAGGGGACGTGAGGGAGCCCCCGCCGCTTGTCCAGGTCGCGCAGAGCGGCGTCGTCCGGGTGCCAGTAGAGCGGCAGCCCGGAGTTCTGGACGCCTTCGTAGGCCGCCGGATCACCGCTGTTCGGGGTGATCCGGCCGCCGCTCATCAGCGTGAGGAACCACTCCAGCTCGATCACCGAGTTGTTGTCGACGTTGTCGCCCGTCGTCATGACGAACGCGGGCGGCAGCCCCGTGTGCGGGCCTGCCCCGAGGGCGTTCACCTGCTCCACCATCGCCACCGCGCCCACCACCGTGAGCGCCTCCTGCGCCCGCCACGCGGAGGCCCCGCGCGACCGCAGGAACTCCGTGCGCAGCGGGTTCTGCACATCGGCGAGATGCAGGTCGGTGAACTGGACGAAGCAGGCCAGGGGCGTACTTCGGTGCTGACGCCCGGTGCCCGCGGCGGCGAGCTCCGCCCGCACGGTGAGGGGCCAGCCCGGCCCCGGGACGAGCCGCCGATACGTGCCGGGACCCGCCGCTCGACCGAGCCGGGCCGTCGTCTCCAGCGTCGTCGTGCCGTAGGGCGTGGGACGCCGGACCGCTCGCGACTGCCGTCCGGCCGGGTCTCGCGGAGCCGTGGCCCGGGTGTCCGGGTGTCCGGGGGCGTCCGCCGTCGCGGGGCGGCGGCGTCGGCCGGGCAGGAACGCCCCGGTCGTCCCGGCGGCCCCGGCGGCGACGGCGGCACCGGAGGCGAGCAGCAGGCGGCGGCGGTTCAGCGTGGCGTCGGGTTCGGTGCCCGTCATGGGGTCGGCCCTTCGGTCTCCGGTGTTTCTCACGAGCGGCGGTGCCGGTGTCGGCCGTGTCGGGTGCGTGCGGCGTCGCCGCGCGGCCTCCTTGAGCGGAACCACTCATTCAGGTCTCCGGGGCGCATGCGTGGCGTCCCCGTGAACGCCGTGTGATGCGCCGCCGAAGTCGACGGCAGCCGGAGCGCGAGGCGGTGAGCGCGCCGCGCCGGTTGCCCGGCCGGATGTCCGGTGCCCGAAGCGGGCGATCGCCGGAGCGGGCGATCGTTGGGCCGGGTGATCGCCGAACCGGATGATCGCCGAGCCGCGCGATGTCCGACGTCTGATGCGCGCGGCGGCCGGCCCGGTGCGTGGACTCCGGCGGGGCCCGCACACGGGTCCGGCGCAGCGGAGAGGAATCCTGAAGCGCGAACGTCTGTCCGGAACGGGCTCCATCTCCCTGCGTCCGGCTGCCGGCGCGCCTACGCTCACCTCGTGCTCCGTATCATCGACGCCCGCTCGGGCGAGCCCACCGACGCCGTCCCGCCACGCCGTAGCCTGGTCCGCGTCCACGCGCGCCCGCCCGGGCTCGACATCACCGGTCTGCGGGTGCTCCTCGTCGCCGACGTCCTCGTCCGCGCTCTGGAGCTCGGCGGGACCCCCGTCTGGGCGACGTCCGGCTCCGTGGCGGACCCGGACGCGCTGCGGGCGAGTGCGGCGGCGCTCGGTATCCGGCCCTTCGAGGACCGCCGCGACGCCACGGGCGGCCTCGGTACGACCCACACCCTCCAGGTCCTCACGCCCGGGAGCGCGGCGACGGAGGCCGCGCCGTCCCCCGGCGGGACCGCGGACGACGCGGCCGCCGGTGACGTACGCGTGGGAGTCGCCCCCGTGGAGCCCGGCGGCGGACCCGAGGCCGGATCCGGCCTCGGTGCGTGGGCGGGCCCCGGCGCCGACACCGGAGCCCCCGACCCCACCGTCCTGCGCCTCGCTCTGCTCCAGCACCGCAGGGACGACCCTCTGCGCCTCGACGCGGCCGCCCTGGCCGATGCCGCGGACACACTCGCGCGCTGGCGCGCCGCGGTCGCCGCCTGGGCGACCCGGCCCTCCAGGCCCGTGCCCGAGGACGTACGGCAGCGACTGCGCACCGCCTGGGAGGACGACCTGGACGTTCCCGGCGTCCTCGGCGTCCTGCGGTGGGTGGAGGAGTCCGACGTACCGGAGGGGGCCCGCTTCGAGACGTACGCCTACGCGGACCGGCTCCTCGGGCTC
The DNA here is from genome assembly GCF_000424945.1 of Streptomyces sp. 142MFCol3.1. NCBI lineage: Bacteria > Bacillati > Actinomycetota > Actinomycetes > Kitasatosporales > Streptomycetaceae > Streptomyces > Streptomyces sp. 142MFCol3.1. Next base: position 269,853 of record NZ_AUKV01000006.1, on the reverse strand, counting down.
GAACTCACCAGGGACATCGGAGCGGCGTCGTGACGCCGCGCGCGGCTGCCGGGCCGTTGCGGCGGCTCGTGGTCCTGCGGCACGCCAAGTCCGCGTGGCCCGCGGGCGTGCCCGACCACGAGCGGCCGCTCGCGCCGCGCGGCCGTCGTGACGCCCCGGCAGCCGGGCGGGCGCTCGCAAGCGCCGACTGGCTGCCGGACCTCGCGCTGTGCTCCACCGCCGTCCGCGCGCGCCAGACCTGGGAACTGGCCGCCGAACAGTGGGGCACCCCGCCTCCCGTACGGTTCGACCGGCGCCTGTACGGAGCGGACGCATCCGAACTACTGGCGGCCGTCCGGGCAGTCCCGGAGCGGGTCAGGACGTTGCTGCTGATCGGGCACAACCCGGGGATCGAGGATCTGATCCTCGACCTCGCCGGGGACGACCTGGACGACACCCTGGTGCAGGTGCGCACGAAGTTCCCGACCGCGGCCGTCGCCGTCCTCGCCTGGCACGGCGGGAGCTGGCAGGAGCTCGCGCCCTCCGGGGCACTGCTCACCGACGTGACGGTGCCGAGGGGCAAGAGGGGGAAGAAGACGTGACGGCGCCGGGGTGAGCCCCCCGCGCCGGGGGCCGGTACGAGCCCCTCGGACGTGACACTGCCGACATCCGTCGCAGCGGTCACCAAGGGCGGCCGGGCCCGGAGGCGGGAGAGGGCGTGCGGGGCGGGAGGCGGCGTACGGCACGCACGCGTGCAGCGCATACGCTGACCCGATGCAGGACGAGTACCGCACAGTGGCCCGCGCGGGCGTGCACGAGACCGAGATCAATCGCTCCCGCTTCCTGTGCGCCCTCGCCCCGGCCGCCACCGAGCGGGAGGCCCAGGACTTCGTCGCGGCCGTCCGCAAGGAGCACGCCGACGCCACGCACAACTGCTACGCGTACGTGATCGGTGCCGACGCGGCCGTGCAGAAGGCGAGCGACGACGGCGAACCGGGAGGCACCGCCGGCGTCCCCATGCTCCAGATGCTGCTGCGCCGCGACATGCGGTACGTCGTGGCCGTCGTCACCCGCTACTACGGCGGGGTCAAGCTGGGCGCGGGCGGACTCATCAGGGCTTACGGCGGCTCGGTGGGGGAGGCCCTGGACGCGCTCGGGACCGTCACCCGCCGCAGGTTCCGGCTCGCCACCGTGACCGTGGACCACCAGCGGGCCGGCAAGGTGCAGAACGACCTGCGCTCGGCCGGGCGCGAGGTGCGCGACGTGCGGTACGGCGAGGTGGTCACCATCGAGATCGGGCTGCCGGACGCCGACGTGGAGGCCTTCCGCGCCTGGCTGGCGGACGCGACGTCCGGGGCGGCGGAACTCGAACTCGGGGGAGAGGCGTACGGGGACGCGTGACGGGCCGAGCGGACACCCACCGCCGATGCGGCGGACGGGGGATACGGGAGTAGCCGCCCGTGATGTCCGACCCGCCCGTTAGTCTCGGGGATCATGAGGCTCCTGCACACTTCCGACTGGCATCTCGGCCGGGCGTTCCACCGGGTGAACATGCTCGGCGCCCAGGCCGAGTTCATCGCCCATCTGGTCACGACCGCGCGCGAGCGCGGCGTCGACGCGGTGGTCGTGTCGGGGGACGTGTACGACCGGGCGGTGCCGCCCCTCGCCGCCGTCGAGCTCTTCGACGACGCGCTGCACCGGCTGGCCGACCTCGGCGTGCCCACGGTGATGATCTCCGGGAACCACGACTCGGCCCGCCGGCTCGGAGTCGGCGCCGGACTCATCGGCCGGGCCGGCATCCACCTGCGGACCGAGCCCTCGGCGTGCGGCACCCCCGTCGTCCTCGCCGACCAGCACGGCGACGTGGCCTTCTACGGCCTGCCGTACCTCGAACCGGCTCTCGTGAAGGACGAGTTCGGGGTGGACAAGCCGGGACACGAGACGGTACTGGCCGCCGCGATGGAGCGGGTCCGCGCCGACCTCGCCGCCCGCCCGCCCGGCACCCGCTCCGTGGTCCTCGCCCATGCCTTCGTCACCGGCGGCGAGCCCAGCGACAGCGAGCGGGACATCACCGTCGGCGGCGTCGCCTCCGTGCCCGCCGGAATCTTCGACGGCGTCGACTACACCGCGCTCGGACACCTGCACGGCAGCCAGACCATCACCGGGCGCGTGCGCTACTCGGGCTCCCCGCTTCCGTACTCCTTCTCGGAGGCCGACCACCGCAAGACCATGTGGCTGGTCGACCTGGGCGCCGACGGCTCCCTCGAAGCGGAGCGGATCGACTGCCCTGTGCCCCGCACCCTCGCCCGCCTCCGGGGCCGCCTGGACGACCTCCTCGCCGATCCGGCGCTGGCGCGCCACGAGGACGCGTGGGTCGAGGCGACCCTCACCGACCCGGTCCGCCCGGCCGATCCCATGGCCAGGCTGTCCGAGCGCTTCCCGCACACCCTCAACCTCGCCTTCGACCCGGAGCGCGCCCCCGAGGAACCCGACATTTCCTACGCCCGGCGGCTGGCGGGCCGCAGCGAGGAGCAGATCGCGGAGGACTTCGTGGCCCATGTACGCGGTGCGGGCCCCGACCCGCACGAGCAGGCCGTGCTGCGTGACGCGTTCGACGCCGTCCGCGCCGACGAGGCCGTTCGGGAGGTCGCCCGGTGAGACTGCACCGCCTCGACATCACCGCGTTCGGACCCTTCGGCGCACCCCAGACGGTCGACTTCGACGCGCTGTCCGCCGCCGGACTCTTCCTGCTTCACGGACCGACCGGCGCGGGCAAGACCTCCGTCCTGGACTCCGTGTGCTACGCGCTGTACGGCGCGGTGCCGGGCGCCCGCCAGACGGGGCAGGGCCTCGGTCTGCGCAGCGACCACGCGGAACCCGGCACCCGCACCGAGATCCGCCTCGACCTCACCGTCGCCGGACGCCGGCTGGAGATCACCAGGCAGCCGCCCTGGGAGCGGCCCAAGAAGCGCGGCACGGGCACGACCACCGAGAAGGCCCAGAGCTGGCTGCGCGAGTACGACGCTTCGGCGGGCTCCTGGAAGGACCTCAGCCGCTCCCACCAGGAGATCGGTGAGGAGCTCACCCAACTGCTCGGCATGAGCCGCGAGCAGTTCTGCCAGGTCGTGCTGCTGCCCCAGGGCGACTTCGCGCGCTTCCTGCGGGCCGACGCCGAGGCCCGCGGAAAGCTGCTCGGCCGCCTCTTCGACACCCACCGCTTCGCCGAGGTCGAAAAGCGCCTCGCCGAGCGGCGCCGCACCACCGAGGCCGAAGTGCGGGCGAGGGATGCCGAGTTGCTGGCCGACGCGCACCGCATGCAGCAGGAGGCCGGGAGCGGCGTCGAGATCGCCCTGCCCGAGCTGAAACCCGGCGAACCGGGCCTCGCTGAGTCCGTCCTGGCCTGGGCCGCCGTCGCCCGCAGCACCACCCGCGAGCGCCTCACGATCGCTCACTGCGCACGCACCGCCGCCGAGTCCGCGCACACCGCGGCGGACCGCGAACTCGACGACGTACGTGAAGTGGACCGACTCCAGCGCCGGTTCACCGCGGCTCGGGAGCGGGCCACGCGCCTGGAGGAGCGCGCCGACGCCCACCAGGAGGCCCAGGCGCGCATGCAGCGCGCCCGCAAGGCCGAGGCGGTGGCTCCGGCGCTCGACCTGCGCGACCTCGCCGAGACCGAGCATCGGCGCGCGGCGGACGAAGAGGCACGCGCGCTTGCCGGTCTGCCGCAGACGTTCGCCGACGCCGGGGCGTCCGGACTCGCCACCGCCGCCCGCAAGGCGGCCGAGGAGCTCGGCGGCCTGGAATCCGCGCGCCGGGCCGAACGGCGCCTGGCCGAACTGACCACGGAGCGCGCCTCCTTGGACCGTCAGGAGCGCGCCGACGAGGACGTCCTCCAGGAGGCCGAGGCCTGGCTCGCCGCATGGGAGGACACCCGCGCCGGCATCGAGTCGGACATCGAGACCGCACAGGAGGCGGCGACACGCGCAGAGCAGCTCGCCGTCCAGCGCGACCCGGCCCTCAGGCGGCTCGACGCGGCTCGGCAGAGGGACCAGTTCGCACGCGACACGGACGCCGCACACGAGCGGGCCCTCGCCGCGCGCGAGCGGGCCACCGAAGCGCGCGCCCACTGGCTCGACCTGAAGGAACAGCGGCTCAAGGGCATCGCCGCGGAACTCGCCGCGGGCCTCGTCGACGGTGAGCCCTGCGCCGTCTGCGGCGGCACCGAACACCCGGCACCGGCACAGAAGATCGACGGACACGTCGACCGCGAGACCGAGGAACGGGCCCTCGCCGGATTCCAGAGCGCCGACGAGGAGCGCGCCGAAGCGGAGAGACGGCTCGGCGTCGTGCGCGAGGCGCTGGCCGCCGCGACCGCCGAGGCGGGCGACACCCCCACCGCGCGCCTCGCCCAGGAGACCGAGGAGCTGGAACACCGGCACGCCGAGGCCCGCTCCGCCGCCTCCGGCCTGCACGCGGCGCGTGAGGCGCGGGAGCAGTCGGAGCGCGAGTACCGGCGGCGGACGGCCGCCCAGCAGGAAGCCGCCCGTCGCGTCGCCTCGCGTGCCTCCCTCCGCGAGGCGCTGGACCGCGAGAAGGCCGGTCTCGAAGGGGAGTTGACGCAGGCACGCGGCGACGCGGGCAGCGTGTCCGCGCGCGCCGCCCAGCTGGAGCGGCGGGTAGCGCTGCTGACGGAGGCCGCGGACGCCGTCCGCGCCGCCGAGGACACCGCGCAGCGCCTCAAGGAGGCCGACGCCCGGCTCGCCGACGCGGCGTTCCGTGCCGGGTTCGACACCCCGCGGGCGGCCGCCGCCGCGCTGCTCGACGACGCCGCCCACCGGGAACTGCAACGGAGGCTCGACGCCTGGCAGTCCGAGGAGGCGGCCGTGCGCGCGGTGCTCGCCGAGGCCGACACGGCGCACGCCGCCCAGCGGCCGCCCGCCGACCTGCCCGCCGCGGAGCGGGCCGCCGAGTCCGCCGCCCGCCGCCTGCGGGACGCGGCCTCCGCGCAGGACGCCGCTGCCCGGCGCTGCGCCGAGCTCGACGCACTGTCCGGGCGCGCCGACACAGGCGTACGCCGGCTGGCCCCGCTGCGCGAGGAGTACGACCGTGTCGCCCGCATGGCCGGCCTCGCGGCGGGCACGTCGGCGGAGAACGAACGCAAGATGCGCCTGGAGTCGTACGTTCTCGCCGCGCGCCTGGAACAGGTGGCCGCCGCGGCGACGGCGCGCCTGCACCGCATGTCCTCCGGGCGCTACACGCTCGTGCACTCCGCCGACCGTGCCGGCCGTGGCCGCAGCGGACTCGGCCTGCACGTCGTCGACGCCTGGACCGGACGCGAGCGGGACACGGCGACTCTGTCCGGCGGCGAGACGTTCTTCGCCTCGCTGGCGCTGGCCCTCGGCCTCGCGGACGTCGTCACCGACGAGGCGGGGGGCGTGCGGCTCGACACCCTCTTCATCGACGAGGGCTTCGGCAGTCTCGACGACCAGACCCTCGACGAGGTCCTCGACGTCCTCGACTCGTTGCGGGAGCGCGATCGCAGCGTCGGCATCGTCAGCCACGTCGCCGATCTGCGGCGGCGCGTGCACGCCCAGCTGGAAGTGGTGAAGGGGAGGACGGGCTCGGTCGTACGGCAGAGGGGCGCCGTCGACTGACACGGCGCACCGCTGCCATGTCGTTCGGCGGCCCGCCGGCACCGACGGACGCCCGGGCGCCGCACGGGCCCCGCCCTCGCATGCCGCGCGACCCGGCCTCCGGTTGTCAGGCGCGCCGGCCGCCATACGTCACGCGACCCGGCTGCCCGGGGCGGCGGACTCAGTGGCCGAGGGGCCGCCGGGGAAGCGGGGAGGAGTAGACGACACTGGTCGTCACCGAGCCCAGGGCGCCGATCCTGCCGGACACCTCCTCCAAGTGGCTCATCGAGCGTGCGGCGACCTTGATGACGAAGCAGTCGTCGCCGGTGACGTGATGCGCCTCCAGGATCTCGGGCGTCGCCGCGACGAGGTCGTGGAACGGCTTGTAGTTGCCATGGGGATATCTGAGCCGGACGAACGCGAGGATGGGCAGGCCGAGGCTCTCCGGATCGACGACGGCCGCATAGCCCCGGATGACGCCCGCTTCCTCCAGGCGGCGCACCCGCTCGGTGACCGCGCTCGCGGACATGGAGACGGCGCGGGCGAGCTCGGCGAAACTCGCCCGCCCCTCCCGCTGGAGGACATCGAGGATGCGCCAGTCGGTGGCGTCCGGGGAATACGCGGTCATGTGCGTTGGATAGCAGGCGATTCCCCGGTCGATCAAGAGGGAGGCCGTGGATCGCCACTTCAGGATGTGGATCATCGACCGTAGATTTCTGGTGAGAACGTTCCGCTCGGCCGGGTGCGCAGGAAGCACCGGGGCCGCCGGATGCGCGGAGGGTGCGCGCACCGGCGCCGGCCGGCGGGACCCGGGAGGGAAGGCCAGACCATGACCGCGACCGCCGCCACCAGCACCACCGGCACCACCGGCACCGTGAAGACGACGCAGCCCGACGCGGGCACCACGACCGCCGGGACCATGACCGGCGCGACCACGACCGGGTCGGCGGGCGCGAACCCCGTCCTGCGGGTCGCGCCCGCGTCCCCGGCCGCGGCCGCCGCCTACTTCGGCGCGAGCCTCGCCTTCCACGCTGACGTGTCCGACGTCGCCGCCGCCCTCGCCGACGGCGCCGACCCCGGCTTCGTCGTCCTCGACTCCCGTTCCACCGAGTCGTGGGACCAGGGTCACATCCCCGGCGCCGTCCACCTGCCCACCGCGCTCATCCCCGAACAGGCCGAGCAGATCCTCGACAAGTCGGTTCCGGTCGTGACCTACTGCTGGGGTCCCGGCTGCAACGGAGCCACCCGCGCGGCTCTCGCCCTCGCCCAACTCGGCTTCCAGGTCAAGGAGATGCTCGGCGGCTTCGAGTACTGGGCCCGTGAGGGCTTCGAGTTCGAGACCTGGGAGGGCCGGGAGCGGCGCGCCGCGGACCCGCTGACCGCCCCGGTCGGCACGGACGACTGCGGCTGCTGACCCGCTCGTATCGGACGGGGTGGGGGACACCGAACATCCCTGCGGTCCCGGGCGTGTAGCTTCTGCGCATGGCCAGATACGCGGACCCAGGTGCGGTCGATTGGGTGGAGTCGGGTGGCGGACCCCTCATAGCGATCCCGGAGGTCGTGCTGCCGTTCTGGTCGGGGGCGGACGGCGACGACATGTCCTCCGACTACGACCGGGCATGTGACGTGGAAGGGTTCATCGGCCTCGTGCCGGTCGGGGACACCAGGGCCCTCGTCCTCGGCGACCAGCCCGCCTCCACGGCATACCTCCCCGAGTACGGCACCTTCGTCCGGTGGTGCGCCGCCGAGTCCGAGCAGGAGCTCCTCTCCGGCGTGCCGGCCGCGCTGGCCGGGGCCGCGTGGGAGCCGGAGGTGCAGTGGAAGGTACCGGGGCCGGTGGTCCTCTTCGACGCGGCGTGGCCCGGCACCGCCTCGGAGCGCACCGACCATCTGCGGGTCGCTCTCGAACCCGGCCGGTACGCGGTGCGCGCCGCCTACGCGGAGCCGGGCCCCGAGACATGGCTCGGCCTCGTGCAACTGCGCCGGCTGACGCACTGAGCGGCCGGGCGGGTACCGGTCCCGGCCGCTCCGTACGCGCAGCTCAGAGCCGGGACAGCTCGTCCACCAGGTCGTCCAGGCCCAGCGAACCCTGAGACAGGGCCGCCATGTGCCAGGCCTTCGCGTCGAACGCGTCGCCGTGCCGCTTCTTCGCGTTCTCCCGGCCCAGCAGCCACGCACGCTCGCCGAGCTTGTAGCCGATGGCCTGGCCGGGGATGGTGAGGTAGCGGGTCAGCTCGCTCTCCACGAAGTCGGCCGGGCGGCTGCTGTGCGCGTCGAAGAACTCCTGCGCCAGGTCGGGGGTCCACCGCTCACCGGGGTGGAAGGGCGAGTCGGCCGGGATGTCCAGCTCCAGGTGCATGCCGATGTCGACGACGACCCGGGCGGCGCGCATCATCTGCGCGTCGAGGTACCCGAGCCGCTGCTCGGCGTCGGTGAGGAAGCCCAGCTCGTCCATCAGCCGCTCCGCGTAGAGCGCCCAGCCCTCGCAGTTCGCGCTGACCTGGCCGACGGTGGCCTGGTAGCGGGAGAGGTCGTCGACCACGTACACCCATTGGGCGAGCTGGAGGTGATGGCCGGGCACCCCCTCGTGGTACCAGGTCGAGACCAGATCGTAGACGGGGAAGCGGGTCTGCCCCATGGTCGGCAGCCACGTCCGTCCGGGGCGCGAGAAGTCCTGCGACGGCGCGGTGTAGTACGGTGCCGCGGCGCCACCGGGCGGTGCGATGCGGGACTCCACCTTCCGTACCGGCTCGGCGAGTTCGAAGTGCGTGCCGTCCAGGGCCTCGATCGCCTCGTCCATGAGGCCCTGGAGCCAGGTCCGCACCTCGTCGACGCCCTCGACGTGCCTACCGTGCTCGTCGAGGTGCGCGAGCGCCACCCAGGGGGTCGCGGCGCCGGGCAGGATCTTCTCGGCCTCGGACTTCATCTCCGCGAGCAGCCGGTGGTACTCGGCCCAGCCGTAGGCGTACGCCTCGTCCAGGTCGAGATCGGTGCCGTTGAAGTAGCGGGCCAGCCGTGCGTACCGCTCACGGCCCACCGTGTCGGGCGCGCCCTCGATCGTGGGGGCGTACACGTCGCGCATCCAGTCCCGCAGGGCGACGATCGCCTCGGTGGCGGCGCGAGCGGCCGTGTCGAGCTCCTCCCGCAGCGCGTCCGGGCCCGCCGACGCGAAGTCCTCGAACCAGCCGAGGCCCTGCCCGTCGGTGTCCGACCACTCGGTGAGCTGCCCGATGAAGGTCGCTGTCGGGCGCGGGCCCGCGTACAGCTTGCGGTCCAGGCCGAGGGCGAGGGACTCGCGGTATCCCGCCAGGGCGGCCGGAACGGCGCGCAGCCGCTCGGCGATGATCGCCCAGTCCTCCTGCGTGTCGGCCGGCGTCAGGGTGAAGATCTCGCGCACGCCGTGCGGCGCCGTGTGCAGGTTGCCGACGGCGCGCAGGCCCTCGCCGGCGTCGTGGACGGCGAGTTGGGCGGTGAGCCGCTCGCGCAGCAGCCGGGCACACCGGCGCTCCATGTCACTGTCCGCCCCGGGCACCCGCTCGGCGTCGTCGAGCCGGGCGAGCGTCGCCCGTGCGAGCTCCGCGACCGCCTCCTGGCCGGCGGGCGAGGTGTCGGGGAGCTTGTTGTGACTCTCCTTCACACCGAGGTACGTTCCGAGGACCGGGTCGAGGGCGATGAGTTCGTCGACGTAGGTGTCGGCGACCTCGCGGGGCAGCGGGCTCTTCGTCTGTGACATGCGGACATCCTCATATGAGGACGGGCGTCGCGTCAGCCCGGTATCCGGTTCTTGTGCCGGATCAGCCAGCCCCCGCCGCCGGCCTGGCGGGCTGTTCGGGCACCGGCGTCCTGCCGAGCCGCACGGACGGTTCCGCGGACGGCTGGCCGGTGTGCGCGTCCCGGCGGGGAGGCAGCAGCGGACCGCAGTCCCACTGCTGGAAGATCAACCGGGTCTCGACCCGCGCCACTTCGCGCTGCGAGGTGAACTCGTCGAGCACCAGGCGCTGCAGATCCGCCATGTCCGCCACCGCGACATGGACGAGATAGTCGTCGGGACCGGTGAGATGGAAGACCGTGCGGGACTCCGGAAGGGCCCTTATCCGGTCCACGAAGGGCCCCACCAGCTCCCGTCGATGCGGCCTGACCTGCACGGACAGCAACGCTTCGAGGCCCCTGCCCAGCTTCGCCGGGTCCAGCCGCAGCTGATGGCCGAGAATCACCCCCGCACGGCGCAGCCGGGTCACCCGGTCCAGGCACGTCGAGGGCGCGACACCGACCTGTGCGGCGAGGTCGCGGTACGTCGTCCGGGCGTCGTTCTGCAACAGCCGCAGCAGATGAAGATCCACCGGATCGAGTACGACGGAATCGGCCATGGCGCGAACGTAACACGGGATGTGGCGCTCACGGCCCGTTCGGTGTTCAGGCTTCGCCACATGGACTCCGTTGTGTACGACGCATATGACGCTCGCGATGCCCGGGACGACCTGAACGGAACCCCCCAGGTGTCCGCCGCACCCCTGGTCCGGGCGCTCGCCACCGAGGCCGTGCACGCCGGGCGGGAGGATCTCGCCGCCCAGGGACTTCACGCGGCGCCGATCGATCTGTCGACGACCTACCCCTCGTACGACAGCCGGGGCGAGGCCGCCCGCATCGACGCGTTCGCCGCGGACGGCGCCGAACCGGACGGCCCGCCCGTCTACGCACGGCTCGGCAATCCGACCGTCGCCCGCTTCGAGACCGCGCTCGCCCGGCTCGAAGGCACCGAGAGCGCGGTCGCCTTCGCCAGTGGCATGGCCGCGCTGAGCGCCGTCCTGCTCGTCAGGAACGCCATGGGCCTGCGGCACGTCGTCGCGGTACGCCCGCTGTACGGATGCAGCGACCACCTGCTGACGGCGGGCCTGCTGGGCAGCGAGGTCACCTGGGTCGATCCGGCGGGCATCGCCGACGCCCTGCGGCCGGACACCGGTCTGGTGATGGTCGAGTCGCCGGCCAATCCGACGCTTGCCGAGGTGGACCTCAGGGCCGTCGCGCACGCCTGTGGCTCCGTGCCGTTGCTCGCGGACAACACGTTCGCCACGCCCGTGCTGCAGCGCCCCGCCGAACACGGCGCGCGCCTGATCCTGCACAGCGCGACCAAGTACCTCGGCGGACACGGCGACGTGATGGCCGGCGTGGTGGCCTGCGATGAGGAGTTCGCCCGGCGGCTGCGCCAGGTGCGGTTCGCGACCGGTGGTGTCCTGCATCCGCTGGCCGGATATCTGCTGCTGCGCGGCCTGTCCACGCTTCCGGTACGGGTGCGGGCCGCGTCCTCGAACGCCGCCGAACTCGCCCGGCGCCTCGCCGCCGATCCGCGTGTCGCCCGCGTCCACTACCCGCGCATCGGCGGCGCCATGATCGCGTTCGAGGTTCACGGGGACCCGCACGACGTGATCGCCGGGGTCCGTCTGGTCACCCCGGCCGTGAGCCTCGGCAGCGTGGACAGCCTGATCCAGCACCCGGCCTCGATCAGCCACCGCATAGTGCCCGAACAGGACCGCCACGACGCGGGCGTCAGCGACCGGCTGCTGCGGATGTCGGTCGGTCTGGAGGACGTCGACGACCTCTGGGCCGACCTCGACGCGGCGTTGGGGACCCCGGTGCCCGTGGCGTAGGGGAGAGGGGCGCGGGAGCGGGGGAGGAGCCGGGCCGGTCCGAGTGACGGCGGACGCCCGGCTTCACCTCGCCGTCCGACCCACGGGGGGCCGGACGGCGAGGTGTCCGTACGGGACGCGGTCAGTCGCGCGCGACGCGTTCCCCGCGCTGCTCTTCGCCGTGCGGCAGCCGCGCCGGTCCGGCCGGCTCCAGGCGGGCGGTGATGACCAGGGTGCCCTCCTCGATCTGGTAGTCGAGGGGGAGACCGAGGCCGCGCATGGCGGCCACCATGCCGGTGTTGGAGGCCTGCGTCACGACGTACACGCTCTCGCAGCCGGCCTCGACGGCCAGGGCCACCAGCCGGCCGAGCAGCTCGCTGCCGATCCCGCGCCGCTGCCAGTCGTCCTCGACGAGGAGCGCGATCTCCGTCTCGTCACCGTCCCAGAGAAGGTGTCCGAGCCCGACGATGCGGCCCGACGCCGTCTGCACGGCGAGGGTGCGACCGAAGCGCGGGCTGAGCAGGTGGCTGAGGTAGCGGTCCGCGTCGCCCACCGGGCCGTGGTAGCGCATGCTCAGCGTCCGCGCGGAGCAGCGCTCGTGCATCGCCTTGGCCGCCTCGACGTCGGACCCGTCGGCCCGTCGCACGGTGATGGCGTTGCCCTCGGGCAGCGTCAGCACGTCCTGGCTGCGCGGAATCCGCGGACCGAGCCGCGCGTCCAGCTCCACCAACGCCCTCGCCCGCGCGAACTCGGTCGGCGTGAACGGCAGATACGGCCGCTCCACCGTGATCACACCGCCCTCCGGGGCCCGCAGCCGCATGACGGTGTCCTCCAGCGCACCCTCCACGGGCGCGCCCTCCTCCACCCGTCCGGAGACCGGCGACTTGCCGGGCAGCGACCGGATGGTGCAGCGGCCGAGCAACTGTCGCAGAGCCAGGGGAAGTTCGGCGGCGTCGAGCGCTGTGCGAGTGGCCAGGCCGAGCACCCGGGTCGGAGCGTCCACCAGGTCGTGGGCGTCGGCACGCTCGATCCACGTCCCGGCACCGCCCGCCCGGGACACGGCCCGGGTGATCTCGGCGGCGTCCAGGTCCGCGGGGGCCCGCAGCAGGAACTCGTCAACCGTGCCCTTCGCCAGCGGATGCGTCTGCAGGCTCAGGATGTCGACCCGCTGCCGGGCCAGCGCCGTGCACAGCGCCGCCAGCGAACCCGGCGCGTCCTTCACCGTCGTGCGCATCCGCCACAGCACGGTCTCCCCGGCGGCCTGCGGGGCCGCGGCGGGCTCGTCGGAGCGCCCGGCCCGTCGCCCGTGGGCGCCGGGCCGGGCGCCGGTATCGCCCGCCGGCGGGGCGTGGCCGTGGCGCCGTGCCCACCAGATGTGGAAGCCCGCCGTGGCGACCAGGATCACCGCCGAGATCACGAGCAGGGCGGGGCCGTCGGGCCCGTGCCCGATCAGGTTGGCGACGGCGTCGGCGACGGCCACGGCCGTGAACAGGGCGGCGAGTTCGACGACGTCCCGCCGCCAGTGGTGTATGGGACGCCCGTGCTTCGCACGGGTCACATCAGACATGTCAGGAGTCATACAGTCACTGTGAAGGAACGGTGTTGCGTGATCACGAACGCTTTGTGACTGATCGGTTAAGTGTCGTTCTGCCCTTTTTACAGTTCTTTTTAGGGGTCCTTTGCTCGGCCTGGACCGCTCGTGTTCCGCACTGGTCACGAGACTCGTCAAAGGCGGTGCGTCCCCCTCGGGTCATGCCGCCGACGGGCCGGTCGTACGTCAGGCGGCTGCCTCCTGCGTCAGCGCGATCCGTAGGCGGCGGGCCTGGGTGACCAGCCGCGACGAGCCGCGCCGCCCGGCGGCCCGGGCGAGATGGGCCAGATCGCCGCGTGCCCCCGACCGCTCGGCGCAGTCCGCGGCGACCGCCAGCAGGTCCCCGAGCCCGCGCGTGGCGCTGCCGCCCGTACCGTCCGTCGCGAGGTCGGCCAGCACGATCGGCAGCGCGTCACGGAGCACCGACCACACGGTGGCGTACGCGCCGGTCGCCGCCGCGGTGCGTATCGACTCGGCGAGCCGCAGCGGCTTCACACAACCACGGCGCACCAACTGGCCGAGATCGGCGCCGAGCCGCGCCGCGTCGAGCTGACCGCGCGCCGCCAGGACCAGCAGGGCGTCCACGGCGCACAGCCGGTCCTCCGGGTCGCGCGCCGCCAGCCCGTACGCCACACACAGATGCAGGGCCTCACCCGCCTCACCGTCGGCCTCGGCGAGCAGGGGCAGGATCGCCGCCTCCTTCCGGCTGTCGTCCACGGCGGCCGAGGCGAGGTCGCCGAGTACGCGGGCCGCCACCATCTCCCGCCGGCCGGGCAGCACCGCCGACCAGTGCTGCCGCTCCGCCCGGTCCCAGTGCGGGCAGTACGTGCGGTTCTTGAAGACGGACTGCGGACGTCCGAGCCGCCGGAACTCCGGCGGGAACTGCCCCTGTATCTCGTCGAGTTCGCCCAGCTCCAGCAGGATGCGGACGCCCACGGTCCGACGCCGGCTCAGCGGGAGACGCGGGCCCTGCGCGGTGAGCCACTGGGCCAGCCGGTACCCCTCGGGTGTGCCGAGCGCCCGAGCCTGTGCCGCCGCGGCCGCCGGCGCACCGTCGCCGTCCCGCCGGACACGCAGCAGCGCCTGGGCGAAGTCCGCCGCTCCAGGCCGGGCGTCGAGCCGCCGGTACTCGGCCAGACGTGCCACCAGTTCGTCCGGCTCCAGCAGCCCCGTCGACCAGCTGGGGGTGGCCAGCAGGAACGGCAGCGGATCGGTACGGATCCGATGGGCCACCTCCCACAGACGCGCGTCGAAGGCGCGGGACAGGGCGCGGTGCGGGCAGTCGCCCCTGTCCGGCCTCTGCTGCACCGCCGCGTGGAGCGTGGCCGCCCGCACCCGCCCGAGCAACGACGCGAGGACGACCTCCAGCCCGTAGGGCGACTCCCGGAAGTACCGGTCCGCATGCGTGTCGGAGACGCCGGCGTCCAGCCACCAGCGCTGTGCGACGGCGGGGTGCAGGGCCTCCAGCAGCGCCTCCCGGTCGTCGTGGGCATGTCGGACCAGAGCGTCCAGCGCGCGCTCGAAGGTGGCGACGTCGCCGCCGGAGGCCAGCAGGGCGCCGACCTCCTCGGCCACCTCCACCGCCGATCCCGGCGCCGGCGCGAGCCGTGTGCGCTCCGGCACTGGCGGCAGCACCTCCGTGTGGACCAGCGGGGAGGAATCCACCACACCGGCGCCCAGCAGCCGCTCCGCCCGGGCGCGTGGCCCGGGACTCAACTCCGCCGCCAGCTCGGCGATCCGCTCGCGGGCCCCGTCCGCACCGTCGAGCCGGGCGAAGTGCCGCTCCACGAGCTTGAGCGCGCGCTCCTGCACCTCCGTGTCCTGGTGCCCGAACGCCTGCGCCACCGCCGGCAGGAGGTCGGGCGCGCTCGACGGATCGCGCTTGAGTACCTTGCCCAACAGGATGAGCTGGGCCCGGACGAGCTTCTTCTCCGGCCGGAACAGCACCCCGGAAGTCATTTCGGCGAGCTGCCGGAGCGCCGGCTCGCCGTCCAGGACGAGGGAAGCCAGAATGGCCTGGGCGTGCCAAGCCACCGGCGACGCCGCGTCGCAGGCCAGTGCCGTCCAGTCCGCCGACCGCTCCCGCTCCTCGTCCCGCGTCAGGTCGAGGCAGGTCAGCAGGCGCAGGAACAACCGCTGGTCGGCGGCCGTGCCACCGCGCAGCAGCCTGGCCACGCAGGCGTCCACCATGATCTTGCGGTCGAGGGTGCCTTCCCGGGTGAGCCGCGCGAGTGCGCTGTACCAACTGTCCGGACCGTCACCGAACAGCCAGCCGACCCGGCCGGTCACCTCCAGGGACTCGAAGAGGGCGGCGACCATGACCGGCAGGTGCGGCTCCTGGCGGAGGCGCTCGACCACGGTGTCCCCGTGGTGCCACGCACTTCCGACGTGCTCGAACCAGCCCGTCACATGGGCGTCGGTCGTCGGCACCTCACAGCCCGACAGCCGCACCAGGCCCGCCGTCAACGCGTACGGCACCCGGGAGGTGACCGGCCGCTGCGCGAGTCGGTGAGCCACGTCGCCGAGCCATTCGGGCGCACGGTCGCCCAGGACGTGCAGGAGCACGCCGGGGGAGGCCTG
This sequence comes from Streptomyces sp. 142MFCol3.1, assembly GCF_000424945.1. Classification (NCBI taxonomy): domain Bacteria; kingdom Bacillati; phylum Actinomycetota; class Actinomycetes; order Kitasatosporales; family Streptomycetaceae; genus Streptomyces; species Streptomyces sp. 142MFCol3.1. The sequence goes on along the minus strand of NZ_AUKV01000006.1, from coordinate 254,443 downwards.
GGACCAGCGCATGTCGGCCGCCGCGATCCAGGTGGCCGCCCCCGCCGCGCCCGTGTGACATGCCGCGCCGGCCGCGTGCAGCGCGGGGTAGGCCTTGCGGGACGGGGCGCTCCACGGGGCGCCCCGCAACTCCTTGCGCAGCTCCTTCAACGCGGGCAGGCACGCCCGCCGTTCGGCATCCGTCATCCCGTCCAGGAGGCCGGTGACCTCGATCGTCTGACCTGCCCGTACCGCTGTGACCAGCGCCTCGCGACTCATCGCACACCCCCGTCGATCCGCGTCTCCCGCCGCCCCGTCGCGTTTCCCCGCCGGACCATGCGCACCGCCAGCGCGTGTCTGCACGGTCCGCGTCCTCCCCGGTACCTGGCCCACCACAGGCAGGAGCAGCTCAGCGTCCCCGCGTCGTCGCGCACCCGGTGGACGTGGCCGTCCTCGGCGGTCACCGTGCCGAGCGCGCCGTCCAGGGCGACCGCACCCGCGGCGACCAGGGCCCGGGCCGACCGCAGCCTCGGATTGTGACGCTCCACCCGCTCGGCGTCGTATGGCAGTTCGCGGTGGAAGTACGCCGCCTCCGCCGTGTCGTACCCCACGCGGCCCGAGGTGCCGAGGCGGATCAGCGCGGCGCGCACCCGCTCGGCCGGCAGGCCGGAGGCGGCGGCGAGGTCTCCCACGTCGACGCGCGGCTCCCAGGCCAGCAGCACGGCGATCAACTCCGCGTCCTCGGCGGCCTCGTCGGTCGCGAGGGCGTCCAGCACCCCGCCTTCCCCGGAGAACCCGCGAGCGGAGTCGGGCGACAGCGTCAGCGTCAGCCGCATGCCCGGCAGGACGACCTCCCAGGCGGCGGCGCTGGTGTCGCCGGTCACCGGAGGGCCGTACACCCGCAGCGCCGACGCGTGGCGCAGCACCCGCTGGAGGGCGATCAGGCGCTCCGGGCCGGGCAGGCACACCGCCCCGGAAACCGGGCGGGTCGTGGGCCGCAGGCCGCGCCCCGCCGGCACCACCCACTGGGCTCCACGCGAAGCGCCGCGCGCGGTGCCGCGCGGCAGCGAGCGCAGGAAGCGCACTGCCTCGGCCGCAGGCAGCTCGGCCCGCAGGTCGAAACCGGCCGCCGTCACCTGGGCCTCGGCGAACCCCCGCAACCAGCGGTCCGGCAGCGGCACCTTCTTCTCGACGACGGGGCCGTCCAGCGTGGTCACCGTCAGGTCGTCGGGGCCGACCCGCAGGTGCAGCGGATCGTCCGTGCCGATGCGGGAAAGCGCCTCGCGCAGCGGGTTGTTGACGTCGACATTGGTCGTGCCGTGGCCGACCTCGCCGCCGTCGAGACCCGGCGTCAGGACGTCCAGGCGCGCGTACACACCCCCGCAGCCGGAGAAGGACTCGAAGCGGAGCCGGTCGCCGTTGCCCGTGACCACCGGGTCCAGGGACGCGCTCAGCTGCCGCTGGTAGTAGCGGGCCGCGGCGACGTCGGCCACCGCCAGCAGCCCGGCCGCGGCGACCTGAGGGGAGGTCAGGAAGCCCGCGAAGAAGCGCGGGTGGGCCTGGATTCCCGTGGGCGTCGCGCCCTGCGAGGTCTCAAGTCCCAGCCGCTGTCCGCCCGGTGCGGACTCCAGCGCGGAGGGTCGGGTGTAGGCCACGGCCTGGAAAGATCGTGTCATGGAAAAACCGTAGAGGTGACCACTGACAATCGGTTCTGACCTGCGCATACTTGTGCACGGTGCGAACCGTGCCGCGCCGGCCCGAACCGTGCCGCGCCGGGCCGAGCCACGCCGCGTCGGCTGAGGGAAGTCGTGCCGTGCCGCGCCGGGCCGAGGTGAGCCGCGGCCGAGCGCGCCGAGCTGAGTCGACCTGAGCCGCGCCGAGGCGGGCCGGTCCGCAGGGCAGGCGGGCGGGCCGCACACCGGGGGATGACTCCGGTGCGCGGCCCGCCCGTTCGAGGGTACGGGAGCCGAGAGACGCTACTGGCCCACGCGCCCCGGCTGCAGCACCTGAGTGAACAGCACGGTCCCGTCCTGCTCCCGCAGCCGCACCGTGAGCTCGCCGCTGTCTCCGTCGATGTCGACCTCGCCGAAGAACTGGTATCCGCCCGCGGGCGAGACGTTCGACGCGGTCGGAGCCTTCACGAACACCCGCTCCGGTCCGAACGTGCCGTCCAGCGCGCTCGCCGGGAAGGCTCCGGCGTTGAGAGGCCCGGACACGAACTCCCAGAACGGCTCGAAGTCGGTGAAGGCGGCCCGCGACGGCTGATAGTGCTGCGCCGAGGTGTGGTGCACATCGGCGGTCAGCCAGACGGTGCCGGTGATCCGCCGGTGCTTGACGAACCGCAGCAGCTCCGCGATCTGCAACTCGCGTCCGAGAGGTGCGCCGGGGTCGCCCTGTGCCACGGCCTCGATGTTCGGCTTCCCCTCGGTCGTGTCCGGCACGACCAGACCGAGCGGCATGTCGGAGGCGATCACCTTCCACACCGCGCGCGACCGCGACAGCTCGCGCTTGAGCCACTCCAGCTGCTCGACGCCGAGGATGCCCTGCGGGTCGGTGGTCTGGGTGCCGGAGGAGTTGGCGTTGCGGTAGGTCCTCATGTCGAGCACGAAGACGTCCAGGAGCGGGCCGTGACGCATGACCCGGTACACGCGGCCGTCCTTGCCGCCCGGCCGCAGCGTGGAGAGCGGGAAGTACTCGCTGAACGCGCGACGGGCACGAGCGGCCAGCACGTCGACGCTCTTCTCCGTGTACCGCGTGTCCGAGGCCGCGATCACCTCGCCGGGGTACCAGTTGTTGCGCACCTCGTGGTCGTCCCACTGGATGATCGACGGCACCTGGGCGTTGAAGCGCTTCAGGTTCTCGTCCAGCAGGTTGTAGCGGAAGTTGCCGCGGAACTCGGCCAGCGACTCGGCGACCTTGGACTTCTCCTCGGTCGTGATGTTCCGCCACGTGCTGCCGTCGGGGAGCGTCGCGGTCGCCGCGATCGGTCCGTCGGCGTAGATGCTGTCGCCGCTGCACAGGAAGAAGTCCGGATCGAGCCGGGCCATGGCGTCGTAGATGCGGTAGCCGCCGATGTCGGGGTTGATGCCCCAACCCTGTCCCGCCAGGTCGCCCGACCACAGGAAGCGCACGCCACGCCGTCGTCCGGCGGGCGTCGTGCGGAAGGTGCCGGTCACCGGTTCGCCGGTGCGCCGCGGGTCGTCGGGGTCCGCGAGCAGGACGCGGTAGTGGATCTGCTCGCCGGCGGGCAGCCCGCGCAGCCTGGTGGTCCCCGTGAAGTCGGTGTCCGCGCCGAGCAGCGGCCCGTGCCATCTGCGGGAACGGCTGAACGACTCGGTCGCCGACGTCTCGACGATCATCCGCGCGGGGCGGTCGGAGCGGACCCACACGAGGCCGGAGTCGGCGGTCACGTCGCCCGCCTGTACGCCCCACCCCGCCTTCGGGCGTCCGGACAGGGCCAACGCCGGTGCCGAGCCGAGCGCGGTGGGCAGGGCGAGCGCCGCGGACGCGGCGAGGGAGCCGCGCAGCACGCTGCGACGACCGGGGAAGTGGCTTGGCGGATGGTGCGACATGAATGCGCCTCCTGGGACGGATCCGGCCGGTGTGCAGTGCCACAACTACTGGTGCGCCGCAGCGCACACGGAAACCACAAGTGAACAACTGGCCCCAGGGACAGGGGAACCGCCGTACCGGGCACGCGGGCACCCGTGGGCATCGCGAAACGGACGGGACCTCCGGGACCGGTCGCGGGCGGCGGATCCGTGCGCTCATGCGTGCCGGGGCGGGTCCGCTCGTGGGCGGGTCCGCGTGCGCTCACGCGCCGCGCCGGGGTGGGAGCACGCCGGCGGGATCAGTCGCGTACCGCCTCCGCCAGCAGCGCCACCCCGTCGTGGATCCGCGCGGGCGACAGATGCGCGTACCCCAGCACCAGCCGCAAGCCGTCCTCGACCGCCGTCCCGTACTGCGCCAGCGGACGCACCGCCACCCCGGCCGCACGGGTGCGTTCCAGGAAACGGTCGAGCGGCCCGTACCGCTCGGGCAGGGCCGCGATGGCGTGGAGGCCGGCCGCGATGCCCGACACCTCCGTACCGGGAAAGTGCGACGCCAGCGCGGCCACGAGGGCGTCGCGCCGTTCCCGGTAGGCGCGCTGGCAGCGGCGGAGCTGCCGGTCGTAGTCCCCGCGCTCCAGGAAGCGGGCGAGGAGCGCCTGGTCGACGACCGGGTTCCCCAGGTCCATGGTGCGCTTGCGTTCGACGACCTCCTCGCAGAGCGAGGCCGGTACGAGCAGCCAGCCGAGCCGCAGGCCCGGGGCGAGGGACTTGCTGACCGACCCGGTGTAGGCGACGTGCCCCGGATCGAGCCCCTGGAGGGCGCCCACGGGGGCACGGTCGTAGCGGAAGTCCCCGTCGTAGTCGTCCTCGATCACGAGCCCGCCCACCGAGCGAGCCCAGTCGAGGAGTTGGGCGCGGCGACGTGCCGAGCAGGCGATGCCCGTGGGGAACTGATGAGCCGGCGTCGTCACCACCGCGTGCACCCCCGACGCCTTCAGTGGTCCGACGGCCAGTCCTTCGTCGTCGAGCGGCAGCGGTACGGTGCCGACGCCGGCGGAGGCGTACAGCGCACCGTGCTCGGGACTGCCGGGGTCCTCCACGCCGACAGTGCGCAGACCGCGCGCGTGCAGCACGAGCCCGAGCAGGGCCATGGCCTGCGCCACTCCTGAGACCACGACGATCCGTTCCGGGTCGGCGACCACGCCGCGGCGCCGGGCGAGCAGCTCGGTGAGCGCGGTGCGCAGCCGGGGCAGCCCGCGCGGATCGGGGTAACCCAGGGCATGGTGCGGCAGTTCGCCCAGCACGCCGCGGTGCGCGGCCGCCCACGCGGCGCGCGGGAACAGCGACAGGTCGGGCGTACCGGGCACGAAGTCGGCCCGCGCTCCGGAGCTCCGCGGGGCCAGGTCACGCGCGCGGGGACCGGCCGCCCGGACCGCGTCGCCGACCCAGGTCCCGGCACCCCGGTCGCTGCGCAGGTAGCCCTCGGCCGTCAGCTGCTCGTACGCCTCGGTGACCAGGCCCCGTGACACGCCGAGGTCTGCGGCGAGCTCGCGGCTGGACGGCAGGCGGGTCCCCGGAGCGAGCCGGCCCGTGCGGACCGCCTCGCGGAGCGCCGCCTGAAGGGTGCGGCCACGCGCGCGTGCGGGGGCCGAAGCGGCCGGAAGGAGCAGTTCCCAGGCCGCCGCCCACGGAGCACCGTCCGACGGCCCGGGCCCCGCCGGCACGCTGTGATTGGTCCCCGATGACGTCATGGAAGTGGACCTTAAACCGGACCACGCGCCTTCATAGCGTCGCCCTCATGAACCCCACCACCGCCCGAGGCGCCCTGCTCGCCGCCTTCGCCTGTGTCCTCGTCGGAGGCTCCTTCACCGCCAACAGCGTCCTGGGCCACTACCCCTACGCGGGTGGTCAGTTCCTGCGCTACGGACTGGCCTGCCTGCTGCTGTTGCCCATGGTCGGCCGGGGCTCCATGACGCGACTGCGTTCCCTCGACGCGCGTCGATGGGGCCGTCTCGCACTGCTCGCGGCCGTCGGCATGGTCGGCTTCAACCTCGCGGTGATCGCCGCCGAACGGACGGCGGAACCCGCTGTCCCGGGCGTCTTGGTGGGCTGTGCCCCGGTCGTCGTGGCCGTCGTCGTGCCCCTCCAGGAGGGGCGCAGGCCTCAACGCCGCGTCCTGTACGGGGCGTTGCTCGTGGCACTGGGCGCCTTCACCGTCCAGGGGTGGGGCCGTACTGACGCCGCGGGCATCGGCTGCTCCGTGGGTGCGCTGTGCGGCGAGGTGGGCTTCGCGGTCCTGGCCGTACCCGTCCTGCGGCCGCTGGGGCCACGGCTGTTGTCGGCCACCGTCTGCGGGGTCGCTGCCGTCGAGTCGGCCGTGGCGGGGCTGCTCACCGGCGGCAGCGCGTGGTTGCGGATGCCGGACGCCACCGAGACCGCCGCGCTGCTGTGGCAGGCGGCGGTCGTCACGGTCGTCGGGTTCGTGTGCTGGTACATGGGCATGCAGAGCATCGGCGCGGAGCGCGCGACCCTGTTCTCCGGCCTCATCCCCGTCGCGGCGGCGGGCAGCGCGCCGCTCGTCGGCACGGGCGCCTACGGAGCCGCGCAGGCCCTCGGAAGCGGCCTGGTGGGCGCCGGAGTCGCCCTCGGATCCGGTGCCCTGGCTCTCGTCGGGCGTCGATCAGCGGCTGCCGTCGAGGATGACGCGGGCGACGAGCGCGGGATCGTCGTTCATCGGGACGTGTCCGCAACCGGGCAGCCGCACCAGCCGGGCACGCGGAATGATGTGCTTGGCGCGGATCCCCTGGCGGCGCACCAGCAGCCGGTCACGGCTTCCCCAGGCCACGGTGACGGGAAGGCCCGGGACGTCGTCCGTGAACCGGACCGTGGTGCCCGCCCTGAGGGTCTCGGCGAATCCCTCGGCGTGGGCCAGCGCCAGGGTCTCGGCGACGACGGCCTCGGGTGACCGGCGCCCCGGCCGGGCATAGATGGTGCTTGTCAGCGCCGCCCGTCCGGCGGCCGTCCGCGACAGCCGCTCGACCACGGGGAGCGGCAGCCGCCTGGCCCCCTGCCGCATGGCGCTCAGCACCCCGAACGCATAGCGGCGCTCGACCGGCGACCAGAATCCGGCGGGCGAGAGCGCAGTGACGGACCGTACGAGCTTCTCGCGGCCCAGCTCCAGAGCCAGCAGCCCGCCGAGCGAGTTGCCCGCCACGTGCGGCCGTTCGATGCCGAGAGCCTCGCAGAGCGCGCCCAGCGTGGGCACTACCGTCGACAGGTCGTAGGTGAGGCCGTCGGGCAGTGCCGGGGACTCCCCGAAGCCGGGCAGGTCGACGGCTATGACGTCACGTTCGGCGGCCAGGATGTGGAGCACCGGGTCCCAGGCCTGCCGGTGGTGACCGATCCCGTGCAGCAGCAGGAGCGGTTCACCGGTGCCCACGCGCGCGTAGGAGACGGTGACGGTCCTGGGGCCGCGCGAGGTGGGGAGGCTGAACGAGACCGTGGCGGACATGGGGCTGCTCCTCGTCTGGGACGCATGGGACACGCTGACGGACTGTCTTGTAGACAGCTTGTCAGCAACTGCTACCGACGGGTAGCCCCCGCGCCGAGAACCCTGGGACGCGGACTCGCGGGCACGGGTCCTGAAGGTGGTGCGAGGTGCTCACCGTCCTCAACGCGCCCTGCGTACCTCCACGTTGAACTCGGGGTGCCCGATGTGCTGGAACAGTGTCAGCCACAGCGGCAGCATCATCTCCGCGGCCCGGGCCGTGCGGATGCCGCCGAGGTCGATGACGCGGTGCGGAGGCCAGCCGAACTCCCCGAGCATCGCGGTCACCTGCTCCTTCGCGCTCTGGTCCTCGCCGGACACGAAGATCTGGTGCTCTCCGGGCACCATCGCCGGGTCCACCATCAGATAGCAGTTGATGGTGTTCAGGCTCTTCACCACGCGGGTGTTCGGGAAGGCCCGCTGGATCTGTTCGCCCACGCTGTCCGACTCGACCGGGGCCAGACGCACCTGCCCCTCCTCGAAGGCGATGGGGTTGGACACGTCGAGGACGATCTTCCCGTTCAGATGCTCCTCGTCGACGGAACGCAGCACGGTGAGAGCCACCCGCCCGCCCACCGCGTTCACGACGACCTCGCCGAAGGCCGCCGCCTCCGCGAACGTACCGTGGCCCGCGCCGGGGCCCATGCTGTCGGCCCACTCCACGGCTGCCGGATTGTCCTTCACCCGCGAACCCAACGACACCTCGTGACCCAGTTCGATCAGCTTGCCGCCGAGAGTGCGCCCCACTTCGCCCGTGCCCAGAACCGCGTACCGCATCGTCACTCCTCCAGGGTCGGGGACACCGGCCACCGGTGGCCCGCAGGTCATTCTGCTCCGGCGTCGACCGATTCCGCCTGGACATGAGGGGATCCGTCGGGTGGGATGGAGCCGTGGCACCCGACACGGCGACCGACGTCTTCGAAGAGCACCGCCCCCTGCTGACGGGCGTGGCCTACCGCATGCTCGGCAGGGTCGCCGACGCGGAGGACGTGGTGCAGGAGGCCTGGTTGCGCTGGTCCGGCGCCGACCGCTCGGACGTGCGCGAGCCGCGCGGCTATCTGGTCCGCGTCACCACCCGGCTCGCCATCGACCGGCTACGCCAAGTGCAGTCGCGCAAAGAGGCGTACGTGGGGCCGTGGCTTCCCGAGCCGTACGTCACGCACTTCGCGGACACCGTCCCCGACAGCGCGGAGAGGGCCGTCCTCGCCGACTCGGTCTCGCTCGCCGTCCTCGTCGTCCTGGAGTCCCTCTCGCCTCTCGAGCGGGCCGTCTTCGTGCTCCGCGAGGCGTTCGGCTACCCGTACGCGGACATCGCGGCCGTCCTCGACCGCGAGGAGCCCGCGGTGCGTCAACTCGCCGGGCGGGCGCGCAGGCACGTCGACGAACGCCGGCCGCGGTACGAGGTCGACCCCGCCGAACGCCGCGACCTCACCGAGCGGTTCCTGGCCGCCGCCGCGGACGGCGACCTGGAAGGGCTCATGGCCATGCTCGCCCCCGACGTCCGCCTCGTCGGCGACAGCGGCGGGCGGTCGCAGGCCCCGCTGCGGGTCATCGAGTCCGCCGACAAGGTGGGGCGGTTCCTGCACGGCGCGGCGAAGAAGGGCGTACCGCACGTCTCGTTCCGCTTCCTGGAGATCAACGGCGGCCCCGCGCTCGTGATCATGTCCGGTTCGAAGCCCGACAGCGTCTTCCAACTGGACGTCGTGGACGGCCGGATCCAGTGCATCTACATCATGCGCAACCCGGAGAAGCTGCTGACGCTCGACGTCGATTGAGCCGCAACCGCGGCTGAGCCGCCGCGGGGCCGGGCGTGGCGGCCCGCGTCGGCGCACCGTCCGGATCGCCTTCGTACGTGCTCGAAAGCCCCCGTCCTCTGGACGGGGGCTTTCGGCGTTGTGTCCGGAAGATCGCCCCCTGCGAACGCCCCGTGAACGCTCTGCGGCAACGCGCCTGTGCACAGCGTAAGCGATCGAGGATTGGTCTTGACCAAGGGTGGGGGCGGGCCTATCGTCGCAGAGATAGTGCAAGAACCTTTAATAAACAAGGGCGCTAAAACGCCGCCGGGCCACGGCGATTGCGGAGGACAGGGTGGGGACCACGCAGCTGGAATCGGTGCCGGAGCCTAAGTACTGGCATCTCAAGACCGTGCTCAGTGAGGCACTGGACTCCGAGTTCTCGGTCGGCGAGATCCTGCCCAACGAACGTGACCTGGCAGCCCGCTTCGGCGTCGCCCGGGCCACCCTGCGGCAGGCACTCGAACAGCTCGAACTGGAAGGCAGGCTCCAGCGCCGCCGGGGTGTCGGCACCACCGTCGCACCGCCGCGCGTGGGCGTCGCCGTGGGATCCGAACAGCACACCTGGCCGGGTGCGGCCGGCGATGCGTGGCAGGCCACGGACTGCACGGTGGCGGCGCCGCCCGCTTCGGTGGCCGGCATCCTGGAGACGGCACACGGCGAACAGGTCCACACGGTGCGCCGCTCCCGGGTGACCCACGGCCAGCAGGTCGCCGCCGAGCTGCTCTACGTGCCGGCGTCCTCGGTCCCCGACCTGTCTGCCATAGACGCGCCCTCGGGTGCGGCACGCGCGCGTGCCGTGCTGCGCGAGCTCCAGCGGCTGGATCTGGAGAACCAGGACCGGGCGGTGGAGCTCGGCTCGGCGCGCGCTGACGACGCCAAGGAGCTCGATCGGCTCCCCGGAGCTCCCGTGCTCGTCGTCACGACCCGGTTCTTCGCCGAGGGGCGTACCGCCGCGGTCTCCGTCGCCACGTACCGGGCCGACACCTGCCGGCTGACCTTCGGCGACTCCGGCGGGGTCGAGATACACCACGACCCGGAGCGCCGGGCCTCCTGAGCCGCACGTCGCGCCCCGGTCACGCCCGGGGCGCGGCGCGCTTCGCGGGTCAGCGGCGCGCCGTCACGGTGCCCTCGACCGCGAACAGCTGCTCCTCCACGTGATCGAGGGCCAGCCGCAGGGCACCCGTCGCCACGGCGGCCTCGCCCAGCATCGACAGCGTCACCTTCGGCGGGCGCAGGCAGTAGCGTGCCAACTCGCGCCGCAGCGGCTCCAGTACACCGTCCAGCCCGGCCGCCCAGCCGCCGATGACGACCAGTTCGGGGTCGAGGGCGAGGACGAGCGCCGCCACATCGTGCACCAGGCGCTGGATGAAACGGTCGACGGCCGCGCGCGCCCGCTGGTCGCCGTTCCGCGCGAGGGCGAAGACCTCGGCCACAGCCTGCTCGTCCAGCGGGTGCAAGGGCTCGTCCGTCGTGGACAGCAGGGTCTCCGGGGTGACGTCGCGCCCCAGCAGATGCAGCGCGCCGATCTCGCCGGCCGCGCCCCCGTACCCGCGGTGCAGCCGGCCGCCGATCAGCGACCCGGCACCCGGACTCAGTCCCGCGAGGACGAACACCACGTCGTCGGACTCGGTGGCCGCGCCCTTCCAGTGCTCGGCGACCGCTGCCGCGTTGGCGTCGTTCTCGACCAGCACCGGGCACTTGAAGGAGCGGCTCAGTCGCTCGCCCAGCCGCAGGCCCGTCCACTCGGGGAGCGCCGTGCCCAGCCGCACGGTGCCGTCCGCCTCGACGATCCCGGGGCTGCCCACACCGACCGCACGCAGGGAGTTGCGGGAGACGCCCGCCCGGCGCAGCAGCTCCGCGACGGCCACCCGCAGCCGTTCGAGCCGCTCGTCCGCGCAAGCGGTCTCGTCGACGTCCTTCGCCATGGCGCCCATGACCCGGCCGTCCAGGTCGGCGAGGAGCGCGGCGACCCGGTGCGGGCCGATCTCCAGGCCCAGCAGATGGCCCGCCTCGGCCCTGAAGCGGAACCTGCGCGCCGGACGCCCCTGGCGCCGTGCGGCGCCTTCCTCGGCCGCCTTCTCGACGACGAGCCCGTTCTCGATGAGGCCCTCGACGACGCCCTCGACCGTCGGCCGGGACAGTCCGGTCACCCGGGTGATCTCGGTGAGGGTCGCGCAGTCCGTGGCGCGCAGTGCGTGCAGCACCACCGCGGAATTGATCCTTCGCAGCAGAGAGGGGTCCCCGCCGGTCAACCGCCCCAACGTCCGTCCTCCCAGCTCGCGCGCGTGTTGGGCGGATCGTACTCGGCGGGGCGCACCCCGGCGAGTGCCGGGACCCCTTCATGGACGGCGCGTCCTGATCAGCCCGGTGCCACGAACCCCGATTCGTACGCCGCGATGACCGCCTGGGTGCGGTCCCGGGCTCCCAGCTTCGCCAGTACGGCACTGACGTGGGACTTCACCGTCTCGGTGCCGACGGTCAGCCGTGCGGCGATCTCCGCGTTCGACAGGCCCCTGGCCATCAGGCGCAGGACCTCCGCCTCCCGCTCGGTCAGCGCGGCTCGCTCCATGGCAGCCCGGGCGGCGGGATTGCCCGAGGTGTCGCCGTACTCGGCGGCCAACTGCCTTACGGAGGAGGGGAAAAGCAGTGACTCGCCCTCGGCGACCAGTCGCACCGCGTGCACGATCTCGGCCGGCCGTGCCCGCTTCAGGAGGAACCCGTCCGCTCCCGCGCGCAGCGCCTCGTAGACGTACTCGTCGTTCTCGAACGTCGTCACCACGAGGATCTTCGGCGGATCGCTCACCGTGCGCAGCACCGCGCGCGTCGCCTCGATGCCGTCAAGGAGGGGCATCCGGACGTCCATGGCGACCACATCGGGACGCAGCTGCCGCACCAGGGGGATCACCGCGGCACCGTCCGCCGCCTCCCCGACGACCTCGATGTCGGACTGCGCCTCCAGGACGGCGCGCAGACCGGCGCGTACGAGGGGTTCGTCGTCGACGAGAAGAACGGTGACCGGCATCCGGCCAGCCTAGATCAACTCAGCGGCAGCTCTACATGCACCTGCCATTCGCCCTGGTCCGGGCCCGTCCGCGCGCGACCGCCGAGCAGCGCGGCCCTTTCCCGTATGCCGCGCAGCCCGCTGCCCCGGCCGGGCCCCGGTATGTCCGAGGCCAGCAGATTGCGGACCTCCAGGTCCAGCGACTCGCCCCGGACTTCGACACGCACCTGGACGGGGACGCTTCCCGCGTGCCGCAACACGTTGGTGAGCGACTCCTGGAGGATGCGGTAGCCCTCCCGGGACACCGGACCGGGCACCGTGTCGACGGGGCCCGTGACTTCGGCGTCGACCTTGGCCCCGGAGGCGCGCGCCGACTCCAGGAGCCGGTCGGCGTCGGCCAGGGTGGGGCGGCTGCTCACCGGCCGTTCGGCCTCCCGCAACACGCCCAGTACGCGCTCCAGATCCTCCAGGGCGGCACGGCCCGTGTCCTCGATGGCCGCCAGTGCCCGCTCGGTGAAGGCGGGGTCACCGGCCGCGCGGGCCGCTCCGGCCTGGACCACCGCGACGGTCAGCGCGTGTCCGATCGAGTCGTGGAGCTCGCGGGCGATGCGATTGCGCTCCAGCAGCTGCTCGGTGCGCTCCTCCAGTGCCGCGAGCCGCTCGGTGGGGGAGGGCCCGAGGAGCCGGCGCGCGATCGCGGTGATCAGCTCACCGAGCCCGACGACCACGCCGTACAGCGCGAGCAGCGGCAGCGGGACGAGCAGCGCGTACGCCCAGTGCGGATCGATATGGAGGGTCACGATCGGGGTGTCGATCGACACTGATCGGAACGAGGCCTGGGTGAGAATCACCGCCGTCGCCGGCAGCCAGACCGTGGCGGGCGCCAGGACCCACCCGAGGGCCATGCGCGCTTCCAGCCAGAGCACCGTCCGCAGCCGGTCGCGCCACGTGATCGCGGGCGAGAGGGAGAAGGCCGACTCGGGGGCTTCCCGCTCGCCGGGCGCCAGCATGTAGCGCGCCTGTACCCCCTCACCCCGGCGCACCGCGGGGATCAGCCCCAGCGGGACGAGCAGGGCGGCCGGCACCCACGGCTTCGACATGTCGATGAACATCCACACGGAGACGAACAGCATCGGCACCCACAGGTGCAGCAGTCGTGTGTACGTCGTCCCCCGGACCAGCGGGCGCAGAAAGCGGGCCATTGCGTCATCGTGCCAGGAGCCACTGACAACGGGCCTCCCCCGCTCGGGGGAGACCATCTCCACCGGCGGGGGAGGCCACACCCGGTCTGCACCGGCCACGCTGTCACCATGACCAGCATCGACGTCCAGGACCTGACCAAGGAGTACGGCACCAAGCGCGCCGTCGACCACCTCACCTTCAGCGTTCTCCCGGGCCGTGTCACGGGATTCCTCGGTCCCAACGGCGCCGGAAAGTCCACCACCATGCGACTCGTGCTCGGCCTCGACCGGCCCACGTCCGGCACCGCCACCGTCGGAGGCCGCGCCTACGCCACGCTCGACGAGCCCCTGCGCCACGTGGGCGCCCTGCTCGACGCGCAGGCCGCGCACGGGTCGCGCACCGCCCGTGACCACCTGAGGGCGCTCGCCGCGAGCAACCGCATCCCCGAACGGCGGGTGGACGAGGTGCTGGAGCAGTCGGGACTCGGCTCCGTCGCCCGGCACCGGGTCAAGACGTACTCCCTGGGGATGCGTCAGCGGCTCGGCATCGCGGCCGCCCTCCTGGGGGACCCGCCGGTGGTGCTGCTCGACGAGCCGTCGAACGGGCTCGACCCCGAAGGGATCATCTGGATCCGGGAGTTGCTGCGCGAGCTGGCCCGCGAGGGCCGCACCGTCCTCGTCTCCAGCCATCTCATGAACGAGACCGCGTCCTTCGCCGACCACCTCGTGGTCCTCGGCCGCGGCCGGCTCCTGGCGGACATGCCCATGCGTGAGTTCATCCACGCGCGCGTGCAGCCCCGGGTGCGGGTGCGCACCACGGACGGAGCCGCGCTGGGCGGCCTGTTCGCCCGGCACGGCATCGAGGCGGTCGAGGGCGAGGACGGCCGCTGGACGGCCTTCGACGCACGCGTGGAGGACATCGGCCGCCTCACCTCGGCTGCGCACCTTCCGATCCTCGAACTCGCCTCGGAGGAAGCCACGTTGGAGCAGGCCTATCTGGATCTGACGGGCGCCGAGACCGAGTTCGCCGCCACCCCGACCACGCCGCAGACTCAGGAGGCCTGACCATGACGTTCGCACCCGCACTGCGCTCGGAGTTGATCAAGATCCGTACGCTGCGGTCGCTCCTGTGGGGACTGGCCGCCGTCCTCCTCGCGACCACCGCCTTCTCCGCACTCGCCGGACTGGACGACTCGGGGGAGGAGTTCGACCCGCTGTTCTCCACGTTCTTCGGCGTCAGCTTCGGACAGATCGCGGCGATCACCTTCGGCGCGCAGGCGGTCTCGGCGGAATTCCAGGGAGGTGCTCTGCGTCTCTCGCTCGCCGCGGTTCCCGACCGCGTGCGGTGGTTCGCGGCCAAGGCCGTGGCCGTGGGCGGCCCCGCCCTCGTGATCGGCCTGGTCTCCGGGGGTGTGAGCATGGTCGTGGGCACGGCGGTGCTCGGCTCCAGGGCGAGCACGCTCACCTGGGGCGAGGAACTGCGCGGCGCTGTCGGCTGCGGCGTCTATCTGGCGCTGATGGCCCTCTTCGCGGGGGGAATCGCGGCCGTCCTGCGCAGTGGCGTGGCCACATTGAGCATTCTGATCCCGTTCCTCCTGATCGTGTCCTTCGTCGTCGGCGGAGCGTCGGGCACCGTGGCGGACTTCCTGCCGGACAAGGCGGGCCAGGTGGTGCTCCACGAGACGTGGGACGGCGCCCTCGGCCCCTGGACGGGCCTCGGCGTCACGGCACTCTGGGCGGCGGCGGCCCTGGCGGCCGGAGCGTGGAGCATGCGGCGCCGGGACGCCTGACGGGACGCCAATTGTCAGTGGCAGCCGCTTTACTGGATGCCATGACCAGCGCGCAGCACCTCGCCACGATCGAGCGGCTGTGCTCCGCGGACTTCCCGGCGGAGCACGGCCGATCGGACGTCGGCACCGCAGGACCCGGTTACCACATAGCCGAACTGGCGACGAGCGAGGACTTCTGGGAGGACGACGGCACGGCGTGGGAAGAGACGGAGGAGCAGTACGAGGCCGACCGAGACGGTCTGTCGGAGCTGCTCACCCGCCGCTGGGGAGCACCTCAGCGGGTCAGCCTGAGAAGCGTGTTCGGGCGGACGGCGAGCGGCGAGGACATACCCGAGCCGTGGGGCGACCTGAGTTCGCACGTACCGGACGTGCACCTGTGGAAGGCCGGTCACCACGACCGCTGGGTGGCCCTCGGAGTCTCCCAGTGGGACAAGGAGCTGCCGTTCCAGCTCCTCGCCGTGATCACGGAGATCGACCCACCCTGACGCCTCCGGCCCGTCGCTTCTGGGACCCGTCACTCCTCGGCGGCGGCCTCCCGCAGCCGGGCGTACTCCTCGGCCATCGTCGGCGCCGTCCAATGAGCGTTGAGCCCACTGGGGTTGGGCAGCACCCACACCCGGCTGGCTCCGAACGTCCGTTCCTGCGGCCCCACCTGGGCCCCGCGCTCACCGAACGCGGCCCGGTAGGCGGTCACGCCCACCACGGCCAGCCACCGCGGCCGCAGCCGCTGCACCTTGGCGGCCAGCAGCAGCCCGCCCTCGCGGTACTCGTCGGCACTGAGTTCGTCGGCCCGGGCGGTGGCCCGCGCCACCACGTTGGTGATGCCGAGCCCGTAGGACAGCAGCTCCTGCTGCTCGGCAGGCTTCATCAGACGGGGAGTGAAGCCGGAAAGGTGCAGCACGGGCCAGAAGCGGTTGCCGGGGCGGGCGAAGTGGTGCCCCGTCGCCGCCGTCGTCAGACCCGGATTGATACCGCAGAACAGCACGTCGAGGCCGTCCGCGACGACATCCGGCACCAGCCGGTCGCGGGCGGCCTCGAGGTCCGCGGGTGTGAGCCGTGTCAGAGGATCGCTCCCGGCGTGTAGCCGGCGGCCTCCGGGTGCTGCTTCACGATCTCCTCGACCCGGCCCACGACGGCGGCGACCTGGTCGGCCGCGGCACCGGTGAAGGACAGCTTGTCCGCCATCAGCTCGTCGAGCTGGGCGCGGCCGAGCGGGATGCGCTCGTCCGCGGCGAGCTTGTCGAGCAGTTCGTTGCGCTCGGCGCCCCGCTCACGCATGGCGAGGGCGGAGGCGACGGCGTTCTCCTTGATGGCCTCGTGGGCGACCTCGCGGCCGACGCCCGCGCGCACCGCGCCCATCAGGACCTTCGTCGTCGCGAGGAACGGCAGGTAGCGGTCCAGCTCGCGCGCGACGACGGCCGGGAACGCACCGAACTCGTCGAGCACGGTGAGGAAGGTCTCCAGCAGACCGTCCAGGGCGAAGAAGGCGTCGGGCAGCGCGACCCGGCGCACCACGGAACAGGACACGTCGCCCTCGTTCCACTGGTCGCCCGCCAGCTCGCCGGTCATCGACGCGTAGCCGCGCAGGATGACCATCAGGCCGTTGACACGCTCGCAGGAGCGGGTGTTCATCTTGTGCGGCATCGCCGAGGAACCGACCTGGCCCGGCTTGAAGCCCTCCGTGACCAGTTCGTGCCCGGCCATCAGGCGGATCGTCTTGGCCAGCGAGGACGGGGCCGCCGCCAACTGCACGAGGGCCGTCACCACCTCGTAGTCGAGGGAGCGCGGGTAGACCTGGCCGACGGAGGTGAAGGCCTGCGAGAAGCCGAGGTGCCCGGCGATGCGCTGCTCCAGGTCCGCGAGCTTCGCCGCGTCCCCGCCCAGCAGGTCGAGCATGTCCTGCGCCGTGCCGACCGGGCCCTTGATGCCACGCAGCGGGTAGCGGCCGATCAGCTCCTCGGCCCGGGCGTACGCGACGAGCAGCTCGTCCGTGGCGGTCGCGAAACGCTTGCCGAGGGTGGTCGCCTGAGCGGCCACATTGTGCGAGCGGCCGGCCATGACCAGCTCGGCGTACTCTCCGGCGAGCTTGCCGAGACGCGCCAGCACGGCCACCGTGCGATCGCGCATCAGCTCCAGCGAGAGCCGGATCTGCAGCTGCTCGACGTTCTCGGTGAGGTCGCGGGAGGTCATGCCCTTGTGCACGTGCTCGTGCCCGGCGAGGTCGTTGAACTCCTCGATCCGCGCCTTCACGTCGTGGCGGGTGATCTTCTCGCGCTCGGCGATCGACGCGAGGTCGACCTGGTCGAGGACACGCTCGTAGTCGGCGATGGCGGCGTCCGGAACCTCGATCCCGAGGTCCTTCTGGGCCCGCAGCACGGCCAGCCAGAGCTGACGCTCCAGCTTGACCTTCTGCTCGGGGGACCAGAGCGTGGCGAGCTCGGCGGAGGCATAGCGTCCGGCGAGGACGTTGGGGATACGGGGCTTTGCAGGCGCAGCAGTCACGTGTACGGATTCTACTGGCGATTCCTGCAGGCCAGCGCCGCGGGGTTGTTCGTGGGAAGCTACGAGTCCGGCGCCGACGCGTCCGCGAGCTCGGCCAGGACGTCGCCGTGGCAGAGCTCGGGAGCGCACCAGCAGGCCAGCGTCTTCCCGCGCAGAGCGGGCACCAGCTCCAGCAGCTCGGGCCGCTCCAGCAGATACGCCCGGTACTGCACCATGACCTCGGCGCGGGTGCCGTCGCGCCGCTTGGTGGCGGTGTCGGGCGCGAAGGGGTTGTAAAGGGGGTGCTGCGGCAGGTCCCAATGGCCCATGGTCCAGCGGCGGCCCACGTAGACGAGATCGTCGGGGGCGGTTTCCAGCCGGGGACCGAACTCGCGGATGTGGCCCTTCAGGTTGATCACGGTCGTGGGCACGGGGCTCCCTTCAGCGGTGCGTCTCCTGTGTACCCCACGGTGCCGTCCGGGCGTCGGCGGCTATGCCGCCGGCCCCTCGTACGGCAGCAGTTCCGGCCGCTTCGCCGGGCGTCCGTCGCCGGAGGACCGGCCGGTCAGCCGGCGCCCGATCCACGGCAGCAGGTGCTGCTTGGCGAACTGCGCGTCGGCGGCGCGCCGGGCGAGCCAGCGCGGCGGGGCCGTGGCCGCCATCGGCGTCCGCCAGGCGGTGTCCTCCGGCTCGTGGCCAAGGGCCTGCCACACGGCTTCCGCGACCCTGCGGTGTCCCTCGGACGTCAGGTGGAGCCGGTCCACGTCCCACAGACGGGGGTCGGCGAGCGACGGGGCGCCGTAGAGGTCCACCACGAGCGCGCCGTGCCGTGCCGCGAGGTCGTCGACACAGGCGAAGAGTTCCTCCATGCGGGGCCGGAAGCGTTCGAGCACCGGACCGTTGCGGCCCGGGCTGCGCATCAGCACCAGCTGTTCGCAGGCGGGGGCGAGCCGCTCCACGGCCTCCTCCAGAAGACCGCGGACGCGCCCCATGTCGACTTTGGGCCGCAGCGTGTCGTTGAGTCCGCCGACCAGGGTGATGACGTCGGGCCGCATCGCGGCGGCCACGTCCACCTGCTCGTCGACGATCTGCTTGATGAGCTTGCCGCGCACCGCGAGGTTGGCGTACCGGAAACCGGGCGTCCGGGCCGCCATCCGGCTCGCGAGGAGATCGGCCCATCCGCGGTACGAACCGTCGGGCAGCAGGTCCGACATGCCCTCGGTGAAGGAGTCGCCGACCGCGACGAGGCTGGTGTAGGTGGCATTTGTTTGCATGGCGCCAAAGATGGTAACCCGATCACATACTCGTCGGTCGGTCGGGCCGTAGCCCCCGTCCCTCCTCGACCGACGCGTGCCGCGCCCGGACACCGGGAGCGGCCTTTCGGGGCGAACACCCGGGGACGCGCGCCCGTTCGGAGTCCAGAGCCGCCCCCAGCCACCCCTGGGAGCGTCCGAACGCCGGTGACCCGACGCCCGGGGAGGCCCCGGGGCGTCGGAGCGCACGGCAGGCCCACCCGCGCACGGCGCCGGGCCCGTGCCACCAGCGGGGTCCGTGCCACCGGCGGGGGCCGTGACGGCCCGCCGGGGGAGGTCCGCTAGGCCGGCTGACCGAACAGCTCCCGCAGTACGTCCTCCATCGTGACCAGCCCCGCGAGCCGCCCGTCGCTGCCCATGACGGCCGCGAGATGCGTGCGGCTGCGCCGCATGGCCGTGAGGACGTCGTCGAGCGGAGTGGTCTCGCGGACTCGCGCGATGGACCGCATGTCCTGGACACGGAACGGCAGGTCGCGCGGCGTCGCGTCGAGCGCGTCCTTGACGTGCAGGTACCCCACGATGCGACGTCCGTCGTCGACGACGGGGAAGCGGGAGAAACCCGACTCGGCGGACAGCCGCTCCAGCTGCTCCGGGGTGACGCCTACGCGCGCGTAGACGACGCGTTCCAGTGGGAGCACCACGTCGCACACCGGCCTGCGGCCGAGCTCCAGGGCGTCGTGCAGCCGTTCCTTGGCGCGGTCGTCGATGAGCCCCGCAGCGCCGGAGTCCTGCACCAGCCGGGCCAGCTCGTCGTCGGAGAAGGTCGCGGAGACCTCGTCCTTCGCCTCGACCCGCAACAGCTTGAGCAGGCCGTTCGCGAAGGCGTTGACAGTGAAGATCACCGGCCGGAGCGCCCGGGAGAGCGCGACCAGCGGCGGCCCGAGCAGCAGCGCGGTGCGTACCGGCTCCGCGAGCGCGATGTTCTTCGGCACCATCTCGCCGAGCAGCATGTGCAGATACGTCGCCAGGGTCAGCGCGATGACGAACGAGACGGCGTGGCCGGCGCTCGACGACACTCCCATCGCGTGGAACACGGGCTCCAGCAGATGGGCGATGGCGGGCTCGGCGACGATGCCGAGGACCAGCGTGCACAGGGTGATGCCGAGCTGCGCCGCGGCGAGCAGCGCCGACACGTGCTGCAGCCCCCACAGCACGCTGCGGGCCCGCCGGTCGCCCTGCTCGGCGTGCGGCTCGATCTGGCTGCGACGCACCGAGATCAGCGCGAACTCGGCACCCACGAAGAAGGCGTTCACGACGAGCGTCGCGAGGCCGATCAGCAGTTGTACGGCGGTCATCGCGCCCCCTCCTCCTCGTCGTCCGGCGCGTGCATCAGTACCCGCGCGGCGCGCCGCCCGGAGGCGTCCACCACGTCGAGCCGCCAGCCGGCGACCTCGACGGCGTCGCCGACGGCGGGAATGCGGCCCAGCTCGGCGGCGACGAAGCCGGCGAGCGTCTCGTACGGTCCCTCGGGCACCCGCAGCCCGACCCGCACGAGCTGGTCGATGCGGGCGGAGCCGTCGGCCGAGTACAGCTCGCGGCCGTCCTCGTCCTGGCCGACCGGGGCGAGGTCCGGTGTCTCGTGCGGGTCGTGCTCGTCCCGCACCTCGCCGACGACCTCCTCGACGATGTCCTCCAGGGTGGCGACCCCGGCCGTCCCGCCGTACTCGTCGATGACCACGGCCATGGTGCGCTTGCCGGCCAGCCGGTCGAGCAGCCGGTCGACGGTCAGCGATTCGGGGACGAGGAGGGGCTCGCGCACGATCTGGGAGACGGACGTCTGCGCGCGACGCTCGGCCGGCACGGTCAGTACGTCCTTGATGTGCGCGACGCCGACGACCGAGTCGAGGCTGCCGCGGTACACGGGGAAACGGGACAGGCCCGTGGCCCGGGTCACGTTCGCCACGTCCTCGGCGGTCGCCTGGACGTCCAGCGCGATGACCTGGACGCGCGGGGTCATCACGTTCTCCGCGGTCAGGTCGGCCAGGTTCAGCGTGCGCACGAAGAGCTCGGCGGTGTCCGCCTCCAGGGCGCCCTCCTTGGCGGAGTGCCGGGCGAGTGCCACCAGCTCCTGCGGACCGCGCGCGGAGGCCAGCTCCTCGGCGGGTTCGAGGCCGAAGCGGCGCACTGCACGGTTGGCCGAGTTGTTCAGGTGGGTGATGAACGGGCGGAACGCGGCGCTGAACCAGCGTTGCGGTGTCGCCACCCGCTTGGCCACGGCGAGGGGCGAGGAGATCGCCCAGTTCTTGGGCACGAGCTCGCCGACGACCATCAGGAAGATCGTCGACAGTGCCGTACCGATGACCAGGGCCACCGACTGTGAGGCGGAGGGGGAGATGCCGACGGCCTCCAGCGGACCCGCGATCAGTTCGGCGATCGAGGACTCCGAGAGCATGCCGACCACCAGGTTGGTGACGGTGATGCCGAGCTGGGCGCCGGAGAGCTGGAAGGTGAGGTTCCGTACGGCCTTGAGGGCGCCGGACGCGCCGCGTTCACCGCGCTCCACGGCGCGCTCCAGCTCGCTGCGCTCCACGGTGGTCAGCGAGAACTCCGCCGCGACGAAGGCGCCACAGGCGAGGGACAGCAGCACCGCCACCAGGAGGAGGAGCACTTCGGTCATCGGGTCACCTCCGTCCCATGGTCGGCCAGGGACGGGAGGACCGCGCGATGTCGGCGGTCGCCGTGCGGGTCACGGCATCGGCTACTGGGAGGCTCGCCCATGGGCGGACGCTCACACCTTTCATGTGTCATCGGGTGATCGAGTGATCTTCCAATGGTAAAGGACGGGCAAAGCGTTCCGGTCGGGGTGTCCCCGGGCGGCGGCGCCCCGGCCGCACCTCTCAGCCGGAGAGCGGCTTCACCCAGCGCCGCCACTGTTCTTCGGACCTGTACCCTGCCGCGCGCCAGACATGGTGCGCGGTCTCGTTCCGCTGAAGCACCATGGCGTCCCCGCGCCGTCCTCCGAGCCGTACGAAGCGCTCCTCCGCGGCCGCGAGGAGCGCGGAGCCGATGCCCAGCCGGCGCCGTTCCGGGTGCACCGCCAGCCGGTACAGATGGCACCGCCACCCGTCGTAGCCCGCGATCACCGTGCCGACGAGTTCGCCGTCGCGCTCGGCGAGGATCAGAGCCTCCGGGTCGCGGGCCACCAGCCGTTCGACGCCGTCCCGGTCGTCGCTGATGCTCGTCCCCTCCGCGGCCACCTTCCAGAAGCCCAGCACGGCGTCGGCGTCGGCGGGCGCGGCGGCCCGTATCCGCAGCTCAGTCATGTGGCGATCCCATCACCCCGCCCGGACGGTGGCACGGAATTCCATCATCCGGACACCGTCGTCGACACCGCCGTCGCCGAGGACGCGCGGGGCGTGAGGGGCGGGCTCTCATTCGCCGCGCAACGCCTCGGCGACGGGAGCGAACGCCTCCATGTGGGGCTCCAGCACCGTCAGGTACGAGATGCCGTACCGCGCACGCTGCGCCCGCAACCGCTCGGTGATCTCCTCCAGCGTGCCCACCAGGACGATGGGCAGCTCCAGGACCTGCTGCTCCGTCAGGTGGGGGGTACGGGGCAGCCACGGCCGGATCGCCTCGGATCGGTCCTCGGCGACGGTGACGATCTGGATCAGCAGGTTGAGCTCGGCGGGCTCCTTCCGGCCGGTCGCCGCCTCCCGGTACACGGCGACGCGCTGGTCGAGCTCCGCGGCGGTGACCGGTTCCAGCCTGCCGCCCGGCAGGGTGCGCGCCCCGGTGAACGCCGCGATGTCGGCGTGCTCGGCGGTGAGCCGCAGCATCCGGTCGCCGTTGGCCCCGATCAGCAGCGGGACCCGGGGCGACTGGACGGGGCGCGGCTGGTGGTCCTCCGAGCTCAGAAGCCGGTCCAACTCCTCGATGGTGTGCTGGAGATGGTCGACGCGCTCACGTGGTGTACCCCAGGGAAGTCCGGCCGTCTCGTGCTCCGCCTCCACATAACCGGTACCCAGGCCCAGTTCGAGACGCCCGCCCGTCAGCGCGTCGGTGGTGGCCACCTCGCGGGCCAGCAGCTCGGGGTTCCAGAAGCCCGTGTTGAGCACGAACGTGCCCAGGCGCGGCCGCTCGGTCGCCTGAGCGGCCGCCACCAGGGACGGGAACGGCGCGGGCAGTCCCAGGTGGTCGGCCACCGTGATCACGTCGTATCCCAGGTCCTCCGCCCGGCGGCACTTCGCGTGCCACTCGTCGGCAGGGGCGGGTGCGAGCAGGCTGACGCCGAAACGGAAGGGACGCAACAGGCGGGACATCAACTCTCCTCGGTCACGGTCGGCGTGCGCCCGGGCGGCGGACAGGAGGCGGGTACGTCACTCGTGCGCGATCGCGGCCAGCACGTTCATCCGGGAGGCGCGCAGGGCCGGCAGGAGGGCGGCGACGATGCCCACCACCGCCGAACCGACCACGACGGCGACGATCGTCGCCCACGGGATGGCGAGCGCCTTCATGCCCTGCAGGGCGAGGACCTGCTGGATGCAGACGCCCCAGACGACACCGAGCGCCAGACCGAGAACCGCTCCGAACACGGCGATCACCACCGACTCGAGCCGGATCATCCGGCGCAGCTGACGGCGGGCGAGCCCGATGGCGCGCAGCAGACCGATCTCACGGGTGCGCTCCACGACCGACAGCGCCAGGGTGTTGACCACCCCGAGAACCGCGATGACGATCGCGAGCCCGAGCAGCGCGTACACGAGGTAGAGCAGTACCGCGATCTGATCGTGGATCAGCTTCTTGTAGTCGGCCTGGTCGCGGACCTGCACCTGCGGATACGCGTCGAGTGCCTTCTCCAGACTCGTGCGCAGCTGGTCGGGCGTGGTGCCCGACGCCGCGTTGACGTACAGCGCGGAGTCCTGCCCGCCCGGCACGTACTTCTCGATGGTGCCGAAGCCGAAGAACAGGCCGCCCTGCATGCCGAAGCCCTCGCCGGAGTCCTGGTCGGTGAGGGCCCCCACCGTCAGGCGGGTGTTGCGGCCGGCGGGGAACTCGACGGGGACCGTGCTGCCCACCCTGACGTCGTGCTCCTTCGCGAACTTCCGGTCCATGGCGATACGGCCGTCGCCGAGCGCCGCCGCCGTGCCGCCCTGCGCGTACGTGACGTGGGCGACCTCGTCGAGCTGCGGATCGTAGGCCGCCGCGGTCGTCTCGACGCGCTTCCCGTCCGGCAGCCGCACCGCGACCGGCGTGAACCGCTGACGGACCACCAGCCCGGCGCCGTCCGTGCCGCGGACCTTGTCCGTGAGCTCCTGCGAGAAGGGCTGGAAGTTGCTGTTCTGTATCACGAAGTCCGCGCCGAGCGTCCTGTCGATCTGCTGGTCGAACGATTTGGTCATCGACGCGCTCGCCACGGACATCCCGCCGACCAGGGCGAGGCCCACCATCAAGGCCGCCGCGGTGGCGCCCGTGCGACGGGGATTGCGCAGCGCGTTGCGCTGGCTCATCCGGCCGACCGAGCCGAACAGGGCCGGGAAGGCCCCGCCCAGGACCCGGATCACCGGCCGCACCAGGAGTGGCCCCGCGATCACTGTCGCGATGAGCGTCAGGACGACGCCCAGGCCCAGCAGAGAGGCGGCCGTCGAGGTCTTCGACGAGGCGGCGCACCCCGCGAGCGCGGCCACACCTGCCGCGCCGACCACCGAACCCACCACGGCGCGCATCCGCAGGGGCCGCCCCACGCCGGCGATCTCGGCGTCCGCGAGGGCCGCCATGGGGGAGACGCCGGCCGCGCGCCGCGCGGGCAGATAGGCCGCCACGAAGGTGACGCCGACGCCGACCGCGTACGCCGAGACGGGGGTGGGCCAGCCGATCACCATCTCGGTCGACTTGAGGTTCATGCCGAACGCGGACATCAGCTTGATCAGCCCGAGCGCGAGACCGATTCCGGCGGCCAGCCCGAGCGTGGAGCCGACCAGCCCCAGCAGCAGCGCCTCGGTGAGCACGGACCGGCGCACCTGACGCCGGTCCGCGCCCAGCGCGCGCAACAGCCCCAGCTCGCGGGTGCGCTGGGCGATCAGCATCGAGAAGGTGTTGACGATCAGGAAGATGCCCACCAGGACCGCGATGCCCGCGAAGCCGAGCATCACGTACTTGATGACGTCCAGGAAGCCGCCCAGTTGCTCGGCGGAGGACTTGGCCTGCTCCTCGGCCGTCTTCAGCTCGTAGGTTCGGGTGCCCAGTTCGGCGGCGACGCGCTGCTTGAGGACGGCGTCGCTCACCCCCGGTGCCGCGTCCAGGGAGACGCTCGTCGCCGCGTCGGGACTGCCCAGCAGCCTGGTCTGCGCGGTCGGTGTGTCGAGGAACAGCAGCGCGGCACCGGGGTTGGTGGTGGTGAAGGTGGCGATGCCCACGATCCGCACCTTGAACGAGCCGGGCTGCGCCTGCACCGTCAGGGTGTCACCGATACCGACGTGCTTCTTCTCGGCGGTGTCCGCGTCCAGAAGCGCCTCGCCGTCACCCCTCGGCTCGTGGCCGGAGGTCAGCTTCACCGGACTGCGTTCGGTGACCTCCCAGTTGGTCACGATGGTGGGGGCGCCGGTGGTGGGGCCGACCGACTTGTTGTCGGCGTCGACGACCGTGGCGTTCTCGACGGCCGCGTCCACATGGGTCGCGGCGACGCCGTCGACCTTCGCCAGCCGGTCCGCGAGCGAGGCGGGCACCGTCTGGGTGGCGCCGGTCGGGATCTGCGAGTCCAGATCGTTCTTCGGCGCCACCGTCACATCGGCCGCGGTGGAGGCGAAGAGCCGGTCGAACGTACGGGTGACGGTGTCGGAGAAGATGAGGCTGCCCGCGACGAACGCGACGGACAGCACGACGGCCAGCGCCGAAAGGAGCAGCCGCCCCTTGTGCGCGAGAAAGCTTCGCAGTGTCGCCTTGAGCACGACCGCCTCAGTCCTTGTCCAGGGTCACGTCGCTGGATTCGATGGAGTCGCCGGGCTCGCCCGGTCGGCCGACACTGCCGGTGGCGGGCACCCTGTCGGGGCCGGGTCCCTCGCCCGTGCCGTCGAAGGTCACCCGGAGCGTGTCGAAGCGTTTCATCCGCTCCAGGACGGCGTCCGCCGTGGGGCGCTCCATCTCGTCCACGATCCGTCCGTCGGCGAGGAAGAGCACCAGGTCGGAGTGGGCGGCGGCACCGGGATCGTGCGTGACCATCACGACCGTCTGGCCGAGGTCGTCGACCGCCTCGCGCAGGAATCCGAGGACCTCCAGGCCCGCACGGGAGTCCAGATTGCCGGTCGGCTCGTCCGCGAAGATCAGCTCGGGGCGCGAGGCGAGCGCTCGGGCGCAGGCGACGCGCTGCTGCTGGCCGCCGGACAGCTGGGCGGGCCGGTGCTTCAGCCGTGCGCGCAGCCCCAGCGTGTCGATGACCTGGTCGAGCCACTTCTGGTCGGGCTTCTGGCCCGCGATGTCCATCGGCAGCGTGATGTTCTCGGCCGCGTTCAGCGTGGGGATCAGGTTGAACGACTGGAACATGAAGCCGATGCGGTCCCGTCGCAGCCGGGTCAGCTCGCGCTCCTTCAGGCCGGTGATCTCGGTGCCACCCAGCCACACCTGACCGGCCGAGACCGTGTCGAGCCCCGCCAGACAGTGCATGAGGGTGGATTTCCCGGACCCCGACGGGCCCATCACCGTGGTGAAGCGGCCGCGCGCGATGTCCACGTCGACCGAGTCGAGGGCGAGCACCGTCGTCTCGCCCGAGCCGTAGGCCTTGGTCAGGCCCCGGGCGCGGGCGGCGATCCCGTCCCCCTCCGCGCGCCCGAGAGCATGCTCCGCAGCAGGTGTGGACAAGGCCGCCTCCTCAGCGATCGACGTCCCGACTCCTTATGTCCCGGCAGAGCCTAATGTGATCGGGGGCACACTTGGTATCCCCCCGAGGTGCCGGTCGGCCTCCACCGCAGGTCGTGCCCACGATGCCGGTGTAAGGGCCATGCTCCACCCGGGGCACTCCACCCCCGGATGCGCCGGCCCCTCTTGCCGGTGCTAGCGATCCGGCGCTAGCTTCGAAGCATGGCCAAGACTCAGCTGAACGTACGGGTGGACGAGGGCACGGCCCGCGCCGCCCGTGAGCGAGCGCTGGAGCGCGGGATGAGCGTGAACCGCTACATCGAAGAGCTGGTCCGGCAGGACACCGGGGAGGTCGGCCACACGTTCGTGGAAGCCGCCGCCGATTTCATGAAGCAATACGAATCCGTCTTCGCCGAGGAGTTCGGCGCGGACCGAGAAGGCACACGCGAAGGTCGTCGTTGATCAGTTGAGCAGTCTCAGAGTCGATCTTGCCTGGCTCCTCATGATCGCCGAACAGAAGACACCCGGGGACCCCCAGGTCACGGACTGGGGAGCGCTCGTCGCCGCCGTCAGCCGGCACGAGGCGGAGATATTCGGCATCCCCGTCTACGACAGTCCGCACGCCCGTGCCGCCGCGCTGCTCCAGCTGCTGCTGCACGTTCCCGCACTGGAACGCTCCAACGCGATGTTCGCATCGGCCGTCGCGTACGCCTATCTCGTCGCGAGCGGGCTGAAGGTCGTCACCTCGCCCGAGCAGGTGCGCGAACTGGCGCGTCTGGTGAAGAGCGGCGAGGCGACGGTGCACGACATCGCCCACGAGCTGCGCCGCTGGAGCCTGTGAGCACGGGGTACGGGACGGCGGGTCGGGCAGCTACTGTCGCGTCGGCCGGTCCTGCCGCACAGGCCGCTCCTGCCGCGTCGGCCGGTCCCGGCGCACAGGCCGCTCCTGCCGCGCCGGCCGTTGCGGTCACACCGCCGGCCCCGGCTTCTCCGGCTCGGTGAGGCGGGGGCGCCACGCCGTGCCCAGCACGCAGTACGAGGTGGGCAGCCGAGGCCCCTTCTCGGGCATCAGCAGCCGCCGGTACGGGCCGAGTTCGAACCCGGCGTCCCGCAGCGCGGCGACCGGGTCGCGGGCCAGATGGCAGCCGCCGGTGAGGCGGGGCCAGACCGTGCGGTCCAGGCCGCGCTGGGTGAAGGTCATCGCGGGTCCGCCGCCCCTGCCGTGCTCGAAGAACCGCAGGGTGCCGCCCGGCCGCAGCACGCGCCGCAGCTCGGCGAGGGCGCGCCGCACGTCGCGGACGCTGCAGAGCACCAGCGACACCACGGCGGCGTCGAAGGCCTCGCTCTTGACCGGCAGGGCCTCAGCCGTACCGGGCGCGACGTCGACGGGCACCTCGCAGCGCAGCGCCGCCTCGACCGCCAACTGCCTCAGCAGCCGCTCGGGTTCGATGGCGACGACCTCCGAGACGGTGTGCGGGTAGTGCGCGAAGTTCAGGCCGTTGCCCGCGCCGATCTCGATGACCCGCCCGGACAGTCCGGCGAGCAGCCGGTCGCGGATCCCGCCCATGCCCATCCGCGTCTCGGCCGTCACACTGACGCGGGCGTAGTAGCGGGCGAAGAGGGGATGGTGCACCGCGTCTCGTGCCACCTTGCGGGAGCCGACCGGGCTGAGCGGCGTGAACGGCATGAAAGACCTCCCGGGACGACGCGCCCTACCGGGATTGTCCCCCCGGGAGCTCCGCCGCACGCGCGACTCGGCCCACGAGGAGCCGCGGAGCACCGGAAAAGCCCTACGGAGATCTCCGATCGGCACGCCCGGAGCACCGGCCGGCACATCCGGGTGCACCGGTGGCCCACGCCCATGGTGGCGGCTCAGCCCGTCCGGGTGCACTGGCACGACATGCCCAGGACGCCGGTGCCGCACGCCCAAGACTCCGGCTCCGCACGCCCGGACGTACCGGCACGCGCCGCACGTCCGGGCGCATCGCCGCCCAGGACGTGCCGCGCCTCGAAGTCGCCTCAGGCGGGATGCGCCGCGGTGAAGGCGTGCGCGTCCCAGGTCCCGCCGAGCGGCGCGGCGAGCCAGCTCGCCGCCCGGGCGCGGAAGTCGAGCGGGTCCCGCGCGCCGGCGCCGGCCGGGATCGCGCCGAGGAGCGGCCCGCCCGACACCTCCGGCAGGTCCGCCAGATTGCACCGCATGGCCAGGTCGGGGGAGTCGGGCCAGCTGCCGATGACCACTCCCTTGAAGTCCAGCCCCTGGCGCCGGAGTTCACGGGCCGTCAGCTCCGTGTTGTTGAGCGTGCCGAGGCCTGCCGCGGCGACCACGAGCACGGGAGCGTCGAGCAGCCGTGCCACGTCGGCCAGCGTCGCGCCCTCGTCGTCGAGCCGTACGAGCAGTCCGCCCGCGCCCTCGACGAGCACGAGGTCGTGGTCGGCGGCCAGCTTGCCCGCCGCGTCCGCGACCTCCTGCGGCCGCACCGGGGCGAGCCCGGCCCGCCGCGCGGCCGTGGCGGGCGCCAACGGCTCCGGAAAGCGGCCGAGTTCGCGCGTGGTCAGGGCGCCCGCGAGCCGGGCCGCCTCGTCCGCGTCACCGCACTCGTACGGACCCACACCCGTCTGCGCGGGTTTCAGTACGGCGACGGAACGACCGGCGGCGAGGGCCACGGCCGCCACGGCGGCGGTCGTGACCGTCTTGCCGACCTCCGTGCCCGTCCCGGTGATCACCAGTACCGGCATGTCATCCCTCCCGTGCCGCGGCGCAGACCGCGCGAGCGATCCGTGCCACGTCCTCGTCACCGGTCACGAACGGCGGCATCGTGTAGACGAGGTCGCGGAACGGTCGCAGCCACACGCCCTCGCGGACCGCGGCAGCCGTCGCCGCCTTCATGTCCACCTCGTGGTCGAGCTGCACGACACCGATCGCGCCGAGGACCCGTACGTCCCGTACCCCCGGTGCCGCGGCGGCTTTCGCGAGCCCGTCCCGAAGGCCCGTCTCGATCCGCTTGACCTCGGTCCGCCAGTCCTGGCCGAGCAGCAGGTCGATCGAGGCGCAGGCGACCGAGGCGGCCAGCGGGTTGGCCATGAAGGTGGGCCCATGCGCGAGCACCGGGATCTCTCCGCGCGAGATGCCGTCGGCGACCCGCGGGGTGCACAGCGTCGCCGCCATCGTCATGTAGCCGCCGGTCAGAGCCTTGCCGACGCACATCACGTCCGGGGTGACACCGGCGTGGTCCGCGGCGAACAGCGCGCCCGTCCGGCCGAAACCGGTGGCGATCTCGTCGAGGACGAGCAGGACGTCGTGGGTGTCGCACGCCTCGCGCAGCACCCGCAGGTACTCGGGGGAGTGGAAGCGCATCCCGCCCGCGCCCTGTACCACCGGCTCCACGATCACCGCGGCGAGCTCGTCGGCGTGCCGCCCGATCAGCTCACGCAGCCGGTCGGCGTACGCCTCGTCGAACTCGGCGGGCGGCGGCTCGGCGAACACCTGGCGCTGGAGGACGCCCTGCCACAGCTCGTGCATCCCGCCTTCGGGGTCGCACACGGACATCGGCTGCCAGGTGTCCCCGTGGTATCCGCCGCGCCAGGTCAGCAGCCGCTGCTTGCCGGGGCGGCCGAGCGAGCGCCAGTGCTGGAGGCACATCTTGACGGCGACTTCGACCGAGACCGAGCCGGAGTCGCAGAGGAAGACGTGCTCCAGCCCCTCGGGTGACATGTCGACAAGGCGCTTCGCCAGCTGTACGGCGGGTTCGTGGGTGAGTCCGCCGAACATCACGTGACTCATGCGGTCCAGCTGACCACGTGCGGCCTCGTTGAGGACCGGGTGGTTGTAGCCGTGGATGGCCGACCACCAGGAGGACATGCCGTCGATCAGCTCGCCCGAACCGTCCGCCATACGCAGCCGGACACCGCTCGCCGACTCCACGACGAGCGGTTCCTGACGTCCCGGCATCGGCCCGTAGGGATGCCACACATGGCGCCGGTCGAGGTCGAGCAGTTCCCTGACGGACAGCTCAGGCATTGGGCGCGAGATCCGTTCCGGCCCCGCGACGGCGTACGGCGACGAGGTCGGTGCGCGCCTCGGAGGGCTGCTCCGTGACGGTGGCGGCGGCCGCCGGGGCGGAGCCGCACACGCCGCCGCCCTGGTGCGAGCCGCACCCGGCGTCCGTGTGAGAGCCGCACCCGGCGCCTTCCTGCGTACCGCATCCGGCGTCCGCGTGCGAGCCGCAGCCGCCGCCGGCGGCTGCCCGGTGCTCGGGCAGCGTGACCTCGCCCGCGCCCTCCACCTCGAAGCCCGCGTCGGCGATCATCTCCAGGTCCGCCTTGCCGGCCTGGCCCTCACTGGTGAGGTAGTCGCCGAGGAAGATCGAGTTGGCCAGGTGCAGGGCGAGCGGCTGCATGCTGCGCAGATGGACCTCGCGGCCGCCCGCGATGCGGACCTCGACGTCCGGGCAGACGAACCGGACCATCGCGAGGATCCGCAGACAGCGCTGCGGCGTGAGGTTCCACTCCTTGGCGAGCGGGGTGCCCTCGAAGGGGATCAGGAAGTTCACCGGAACGGAGTCCGGGTCGAGCTCGCGCAGCGCGTACACCACGTCGACGAGGTCCTCGTCGGACTCGCCCATGCCGGCGATCAGGCCCGAGCAGGCGGACAGTCCCGCCGCGTGCGCCTTCTGCACCGTGTCGACCCGGTCGGCGTACGTGTGGGTGGTCGTGATGTCCCCGTACGTCCCCTCGGACGTGTTCAGGTTGTGGTTGTACGCGTCCGCGCCCGCGTCGCGCAGCCGCTCGGCCTGGCCGTCGGAGAGCAGGCCGAGGCAGGCGCACACCTCGACGTCCTCGTTCTGGTCCTTGATCGCCTTGATGGTGTCGGAGACCCGGTCCACGTCACGGTCCGTCGGACCGCGCCCACTGGCCACCAGGCAGACCCGCTTGGCGCCGCCGGCGAGACCCGCCGCCGCGGCCTGAGAGGCCTCGTCGGGCTTGAGCCAGGTGTACTTGAGGATGTCGGCCTTGGAGCCGAGCCGCTGCGAGCAGTACGAGCAGTCCTCCGGGCACAGGCCCGATTTGAGGTTGACGAGGTAGTTGAGTTTCACCCGTCGGCCGAACCACTGCCGGCGCACCTTGCCGGCCGCGGCCACCACGTCCAGCACGTCGTCGTCGGAGGTGGCCAGTACGGCCAGCGCCTCGTCGCGGGTCGGCAACTCGCGCCGAAGCCCCTTGTCCACCAGCGTGTTCAGCAGGTCCATGAGGCCCGATCCTTGCTTATGCGACCACTCCCGGCCAAGGAGAGTTTGCACAACAGAGACGGTTCGACGTGTGGGTATTGCCACACCCTGGCCCGCTGGCCCGGCCGCTAGGGTCTGTGCACTGCCTACAAAACACCCGCCCCCTACGGTCCGGAGGACACATGGCGTTCGGCTGGATCGACGAGCAGGCCCGGGCGCGTCGCGCCGCCGGACTCGTCCGCACGCTGCGTCCGCGCCCCGCCGACTCGCCGCTCCTCGACCTCGCGAGCAACGACTACCTCGGACTGGCACGGCACCCGGAGGTCACCGGGGCGGCGGCGGACGCCGCGCACCGGTGGGGCGGCGGCGCGACCGGCTCCCGTCTCGTGACGGGCACGACCGAACTGCACGGCGAGCTGGAACGCGAACTGGCCGACTTCTGCGGCTTCGAGTCCGCCCTCGTCTTCTCCTCCGGCTACGCGGCCAACCTCGCCGCCGTCACCGCCCTCGCACCGCACGGCTCACTCGTCGTCTCCGACGCGGGCAACCACGCCTCGCTGATCGACGGCTGCCGGCTCGCCCGGGGCACCACACAGGTGGTCGGGCACGCCGATCCCGACGCGGTGCGCAAGGCGCTCGGCACGCACCAGGGGCCCGCCGTCGTCGTCTCGGACACGGTCTTCTCGGTCGACGGGGACGCCGCTCCGCTGGCCGAACTCGCGGACGCCTGCCGGGAGTACGGAGCCGGACTGATCGTCGACGACGCGCACGGACTCGGTGTCCTGGGCGACGGCGGCAGGGGGGCACCGCACGCGGCGGGGCTCGCGGGAGCCGCGGACCTCGTCGTGACGGTCACGCTCTCGAAGTCGTTCGGGAGCCAGGGCGGTGCGGTCCTCGGCCCGGCAGCCGTCATCGACCACATGGTCAACGCGGCACGTACGTTCATCTTCGACACGGGCCTCGCACCCGCCGCGGCCGGAGCCGCTCTGGGGGCTCTGCGGCTGCTGCGCCGGGAGCCGGAACGCGCGCTCCGGGCGCGCGCGGTGGCGACGGTCCTGTACACCCGCCTGACGGCCGAGGGCCTCGAAGCCGTACGGCCGGACGCCGCCGTCGTCTCCGTGCGCGCGCCGTCCCCCGAACGAGCGGTGCGCTGGGCGGCCGACTGTCGTGAGGCGGGACTCGCCGTCGGTTGCTTCCGTCCCCCGTCCGTGCCCGACGGCATCTCACGGTTGAGGCTGACCGCTCGCGCGGACCTCACCGAGGAGCAGATCGAGCACGCCGTGAGCGTGATCAGCCGGACGCGGTGATCGCGGTGTGCGGGTACGGGGTCACTTCAGTCCGCTGATGAAGCCCTGCCAGGTGGCGGGGGCGAACAGCAGGGCGGGTCCCGTCGTGTTCTTGGAGTCGCGCACGGCCACGAGTCCGGACCAGGGGCCCGGGCCGGGCCGTGCCGTCTCGACGCAGTTGTTCATTCCCGTGCTGCGGCTGCTGCGCAGCCACCGTGCGTCGTGGAGAGAGGTACTGGAAGGTACGTTCCGAGGCAGTGCAGACATGGTGCCTCCTTACGCGCCGTCAGCTATCCCGGCGATGTAGTCCAACGATTCCTCGGGCGAAAGGGCGTGGAACTGAAGAGCGTCGAAGGCCTCGCTGTAGGCCTGAAGGTCTTCTTTCCGCTCGAGGTAGAGGCTACTCGTCAAGTGGTCGAGAACAACCACATCGAGATCAGTTGTGTTCGGAAATGAGAAGATAACGAAAGGGCCGGTGACGCCGATGTGCGCTCCGGCGGTGAACGGCAGTACCTGAAGCCGTACTTGGGGCAGCGCCGCTGCGTCGCACAACCGCCGCAACTGGTGCGCCATCACCTCGGGTCCGCCGACCTCGCGCCGTAACACCGCCTCGTCCAGGACGGCGTTCAGCTCGAGCGGCGGACACGAGCGCAGCACGTCCTGCCGGGCGAGGCGCACCTCGACGAGCGCGTCGAGCTTGCAGTCCTCAAGCCCGTCGACGGCGGCCCGCGTCACGGCGCGCGCGTACTCGGGCGTCTGGAGCAGTCCGGGCACGACGGACGTCTCCAGCGTCCGCATCCCGCGCGCCTGCGACTCCAGACTGATGAAGTCCCGGTACGCCGGCGGCAGCACCCCGCGGTAGGCGTGCCACCAGCGATGCCTGCCGTCGTCCTCGGCACCCGCCAACACGGTGAGCAGGTCGCGCAGTTCGGGGTCATCGACCGCGTAGACGTCCAGCAGCCGCATCACGTCCGTGGGCTTCACCCCGCTGGTTCCGGTCTCGATCCGGCTCACCTTCGACTGGTGCCAGCCCAGGAGCCGGGCGGCCTCACCGCTCGTGAGACCCGCGTCGGCGCGGAGCGCGCGCAGTTCGGCACCTAGCTTGCGGCGGCGCACCGCGGGACCGTGCTGCATGGCCGTACTCCTTACTCCTTCCGAGCCGCCCAAATAGACTCTGCCGTCGCAGAGTTCACCGCTTCGAGCGACAGATATATGCATATCTTGGTGGATCGCACCCGTGACCGCCCCGGTAATGGCAGTCTGGCGCGAAGCACCAGTCCGGGACCGTACTCGAACCATCCGCTCCGTGTCGGACTCCGGTCCCGTGGGAAAGGGACGACGTCGCCATGGCAGATCACCAGGAAGCATCCGTCACCCTGCCGAGCGATCCGGCCTCGGTCTCCGCGGCCCGCAGGTTCGTCGCCGACGTACTCGTCGAATGGGGTCTGCCGTGCGACTCCGAAGTCGGCGACACCGTACGGCTCATCGTCTCCGAACTCGCCACCAACGCAGTCCAGCACACCTTCGGGCAGTCGCCCACCTTCACCGTCGACGTCCGGCTGGAACGGGACGAACAGCTCCGCCTCGGAGTCACCGACAGTCACCCGCGTTTCCCCAAGAGGCTTCCGGCGGCCGTCCAGCAGGACAACGGACGCGGCATGGTGATCATCCGTTGGCTGACCGCCGAGTGCGGCGGCAGGCTCACCGTCCGGCCCACCCGCGAGGGCGGCAAGACCGTCTCGATCGAACTGCCCTGGACGGCACGGGTCCAGCCGGTGGTGGCCGGGGGCCCGCAAGAGCCCTGAGCGACGGCTCAGTGGTCCGGGCGGTGGCGGCCGGCCCGTTCGAAGGTGCCGCGCAGCAGCGCACGGAACGCGTCGGCGGCGGGTGACGTCTCGTCGGTCCGGTGGACGACCGAAATCGTACGGCGCAGATCTCCCGGCTCCAGCAGGCGCGTCCCCACCGGAGTCGCCGCCGTCCTCGCGACCATCTCCGGCACGACCGCGACCCCGAGCCCCGCGCTCACCAGGGCGCACACGAGCGCGTACACCGGAGTCTCGACCAGCACCGCGGCGGTGGCCCCGGCGCGGGCGAGTGCCGCCTCCACACCCCGCCGGGGCGGGTGATCCGGGGCCATGCTGATCAGCGGCTGACCCG
Source organism: Streptomyces sp. 142MFCol3.1 (assembly GCF_000424945.1). Taxonomy (NCBI): domain Bacteria; kingdom Bacillati; phylum Actinomycetota; class Actinomycetes; order Kitasatosporales; family Streptomycetaceae; genus Streptomyces; species Streptomyces sp. 142MFCol3.1. The sequence goes on along the minus strand of NZ_AUKV01000006.1, from coordinate 219,345 downwards.
CGAGCTCGGCCAGGGCGAGCCGGGCCGAGCCTCCCGCGAGGACGTGCCCGGGGGCGGTCACCAGCACCAGTTCCTCGACCAGCACCGGCTCCAGGCTCACGGACGCCGGGACGGCGACGGGGGCCGCAGGCTCGTAGGTGTGCGTCAGGGCCAGGTCGACCTCACCCGCCGCGACGGCCGCGACACCGGCGGGCGGCTCGTAGTCGGCGACAGCGAGCTCCACGTCCGGGTAGGTCCGGCGGAAGGCGCTCAGCACGGGCGGCAGCAGATGGATGCCCGCCGTCTGGAAGGTGCCGAGCCGCAGTGTGCCGCCGGACAGGCCGGCCAGGTGCGCCAGCTCGTGCCGGGCCCGCTCCATCTCGTCGAGCACCCGGCGCGCCCGCGCCACCAGCAGCTCGCCGGCGCCCGTCAGCCGTGTCCCGCGATGGGACCGGACGAGGAGTGTCGCGCCCGCCTCGCGCTCCAGCTTCGCCAGCTGCTGGGAGAGCGCGGGCGGGGTGTAACCGAGCCGTTCGGCGGCTCGGGTGATCGACCCCGCCTCGGCGACCGCGACCAGCGCCGCGAGCCGCGTCGGGTCGTACATCGGACCACCCCGGATCTCGCCGCGACCGCGCCGGTCTGAACGAATGCTTAAGACCGACCCAGGATATTCGACATACCTGCTGAAGACCCGGCCGAGGCAACGTGGGATGCATGGACGCTCGGCTCATCGCCTTCACAGCAGTCGCCGCGGGCATGGTCGCCGTGCCGGGTGCGGACTTCACCGTCGTGGTGCGCAACGGCCTGGTCTCGCGCCGGGCCGGCCTCGCCAGCGCGCTGGGCATCGTCGGTGGACTGCTCCTGCACACGGCGCTCGCCGTCGCCGGGCTCGCCGCGGTGCTCACCGCCGTGCCGGCGCTCTTCCGGGCACTGCAACTGCTCGGCGGTCTCTACGTGCTCTGCCTCGGGGCGCGGACGCTGCGGTCGCTGGGACGGGCGCGCGAGGAGGCCACGGAGGCGGCCGGGGGCGGCGTGCGTCCGTTGCGGCAGGGCTTCGTCACCAACGCGCTCAACCCGAAGGCCCCGATCACGTTCCTCAGCCTGCTGCCGCAGTTCGTGCCGGCGGGCAGTCCCGCGATGCCGCGGACCCTGCTGCTGGCACTGATCGTGGTGGTCCTGGGCCTGGTGTGGTTCGCGGCGGTGGCGCTCCTCGTGGACCGACTCGGGCGGTGGCTGCGCGCACCGCGCGCCGCACGGGCCGTGGAGGCCGTCACCGGCTCGGCCCTGACGGTGCTCGGTCTGGTCCTCGTCCTGGAGCCCCTGAGGACCTGGAGCCTCTGAGGACCTGGAGCCCCGGAGGAGCTGAGCGCACGCCTCACGCGCCGGGGCGGCGACGCCGATCGCGCCGGCGGGACGCCGAGCGCGCCCTCGCCCGTCGTGCGGCCCGCCGGCGTTCTGTCGGAACGGCGACCGGCGAGGGGCCGCGAGGGCCCGTCAGGAGCGGCCACCAGTGGCGGGGCCGTCCGGGGCGCGGCGAGCGGTGCCGCGACTGTCCGTCGCGTGGCGATCGCGGTCTCCTGTCGCACGCCCTTCGGCGGCGGCGGCCCCGCGCCGCCGCCACCGAAGGGTGGATCAGCTCACCCGTCCGTACCAGACGCTCCTCGTCCAGATCTTCTGCAGCTTCACGACGTCCCCGGTCTTCGGGGAGTGCCAGATCTTTCCCTTCCCGGCGTAGATGCCGACGTGGTACACGCTCCGGCCCGAGTGGAAGAACACCAGGTCTCCGGCCTTGCGGTGCGAGGCCGAGATGTGGTGGGTCTTGTTGTACTGCGCCGCGGCCGTTCGAGGGAGATTCTTGCCCGCCTTCTTGAACGAGTACAGGGTCAGCCCGGAGCAGTCGAAGCGACGCGGTCCGGTGGCCCCCCACTTGTAGGGGGCGCCCTTCTTCGAGGCCGCGACCTGGAGTGCCTTCGTCGCCACGGTGGCCGCCTCGGCGTCGGGAGCGACGCCCGGGACCACCAGGGTGCCGCCGACGGCGGCGATGGTCAGAGCCGAGGCCGTACCGGCCCGGGTCCACAGCGACGGGACACGATTGAGCGCAGTCATGCGCAACCCTTCGTCAGCCGCCTGTGAAGGATGACCTGTCGGATTCGGGCTGGCGAAGTAGCCCGGCCGCGTACTGCGGCTTCACCCCAAGGACCGCCCGGATCTCTCCGGCGGCCCGTCGTGCTGGGTCCTCCACTCCTGCCGATCCACTTCTGTCGACCGGACATCCGGGCGGCGGCAGGACTCGGCGTCCGCCCGGACCGCCCCGCCGCTGTGGCGGGGGCTTGTCGTCGGAAGGGATCTTCACGCATGTGAGTCGGAAATGCCGAGCGGAACCGGTGATTTGTGGCGTTACTCACCACTCACCCGTTCGGGTGGACACCTCTTTGTTCGGGCGGGTGTTGAGGTGTACGACGACGCCCGTACCTGCAACGGAACGTCAAATTCCGGCTCATGACCACGCGCGTTGCGCAACTCGGGGGCGTCGTACAAAGGACCCGCAGATACTCCAACAGGCGGTAATCCTTCTGGTCCGTTTGAAACCCGGGCCGGACGTCTCGCCCGTCGGCGTGCGTCCCGGCCCGGGCACACGCACCGGTGGCGCGTCAACTTCCGGAGCGGGGCGGCACGGTGACCCTGGACGCGCGCCGCTCGCCGTCGAGCACACGCAGCGCCTGTGCGAGCGTCGGGGCGTGCACCTCGCTCTCGCCGCGCTGGTGCATCAGGGTCAGCGCGTCACGCAGTGCGGTCGCCTTGACCACCAGTGCTTGAGCGGCCCTCAGGCCGCGGTAGGTGTCGCCGGGGCGGGCCGGGTTGATGCGGCCGAGCAGGTCGACGACATCGAGGTATCGGTCGATCAACTCGGCCTCGGCGCGCGTGAGCGCGGGGAGCGGGGGCAGTTCCGGCGGGAGCATCGGCCGGTCACCTCCCGCCGGGCGTGCTGCGCGAGCTCTTGCGGTTCGGGATGATCCGGTCGATCAGTCCGTACGCCACCGCCGCCGGTGCGTCGAGGATCTTGTCGCGTTCGATGTCGGCGGCGACCCGCTCCGGGCTCCGGCCCGTGTGTCGGACGAGCATCTCCTCCAGCAGTCCTCGGGTGCGGATCAACTCCTCGGCCTGGATGGCCAGATCGCTCGCCTGACCCTGGACCGGTTCGGGCAGCGAGGGCTGGTGGATGAGCACACGGGCACCCGGAAGGGCGAACCGCTTGCCCGGTGTGCCGCCGGCGAGCAGGACGGCCGCGGCCGACGCGGCCTGTCCGAGGCAGGTCGTCTCCACGTCGCAGGTGACGAACTGCATCGTGTCGTAGATCGCGGTCATCGCGCTGAAGGAGCCGCCCGGGCAGTTGATGTACAGCGAGATGTCCCGGTCCGGGGCCAGATATTCGAGGTGCATGAACTGCGCCATCACGTCGTTCGCCGACGTGTCGTCGATCGGCGTCCCGAGGAACACGATCCGTTCGTCGAGCAGCTTCGAGTACGGATCCAGGGTCCGGGTTCCCGCGCTGGTGCGTTCGGTGAATTCGGGCAGGACGTAGCGGGCGGACGGTTCGGGCATGGTGCGCGCCTCCTCTGGGGGACTCCGTAAAAAATGTACAGGACGTACAGAGCCTGTCCATGGGTACTCGCTGACAGCGAAAAGGCCCACAGGAGGGGCCCGGGGGAGTCCACGGGAAGGGCCCGGCGGACCGCACGGGTGGGGCCCTGGGGGTGCACGGGAGCGGTCGGGGGGAGATCGTCCGCTCCGGGTCGGTTCGGGACACCGGTCTAAGCTGGACGGCATGGCCTACGAGATTCCGGTGACGCAAGCCAGGGCTGAGCTCGCCGACCTGATCAACCGCGTGGTGTACGGCGGTGAGCGCGTCGTGGTGACGCGGCACGGGAAGCCTCTCGTCGCGCTGGTCTCCGCCGCCGACCTGGAGCGCCTCGAGGAACTCCAGGACCCCGCCGACGAGCAGGTGATCAGCTCCCTTTCCAGCGTTCGCGAGGTCGCGTCCGCGCCCCGCGAGCGCCAGCGCTTCGGCATCGCCGCCGAGCACCGGGGGCCGAGCGCCTCCTAGACGGAACCGGCGCGGCCCGCGTGCCGTGCGCCCGCTGCCGCACGGCGGGTGGACGCGCACCCGCACGGGGCAGGACCACGACCGGCCGCATCGGGTCGCCCCCGTCTCGCCGTACCGGCGCGGCCGGCTCTCGTACCGGCGCGGCCACGACGGGCCGCTCCGCGTCGCTCCGCGTTCCGTCGTTCAGGCACGCCGTATCGCGTCGCTCCCCGTCCCGTCGTACCCGCGCGGCCGCCACCGTACGGCTCGTACGGGCACGACCGGTGCCGTACGGGGGCGGCCGCGAACGGCCGTATACGGCCCGGCCCGCGGCGGCGTCCCGGACGGTTGCTTCGTCGCCCCGGGGTGGAGTCCACGGCCCCTTCCGCGCGTAGTCGGCTCTTGTTCCGGCGGAGTGGCCACGGCGACACGGACCACGCGCCCGGCGGCCGGACGCACGGGGCCGGTTCCGCGCCACGGGACAGGGACCGTCGCGCTGCCCGGCGTCCACGAGCAGCGGCTGTCCGGCCGAGGCCGTCGAGGCCGTCGAGGCGATCGAGGGCGGTCGAGCGCGGTCGAGGACGGCCGTGACCGGGCGCGCCGGCCTCGACGCCTGGCGGGGCGTCGATCACGCCCGCGCGGGACCCGCGGTGCGACACGCCGGCCCCTGCACCGCGCTGTCGGAGACACCCGCGGCGACCCGCACGCCGCCACGCGCTCCATGGGTCCGGCGCGGGCCGCCGGCGGGCCGACACTCGGCCACAGGCTGGTTAACGTCCCTGAAACCCCGGCCAACTAGCGTGCGTATCCACGCCACCAGGGGTTTCGGTGGCAGCGGCCACCGGACCCCGCACGGTCCGGAGCGAGGACTGTGAGGTGGTACGCCGTGCAACTGACCCCGCACGAGCAAGAGAGGCTGCTGATTCACGTGGCCGCCGACGTGGCCGAGAAGCGCCGGGCCCGCGGACTGAAACTGAACCACCCCGAGGCCGTCGCCCTCATCACGTCGCACATCCTCGAAGGCGCGCGGGACGGACGCACCGTCGCCGAACTCATGGCCTCCGGCCGGAAGATCCTCACCCGCGACGACGTGATGCCGGGCATCCCCGAGATGATCCACGACGTCCAGGTCGAGGCGACCTTCCCGGACGGCACCAAGCTCGTCACCGTCCACGGCCCCATCGTCTGACGGGGAGCAGCGCCATGATTCCCGGAGAGATCCTCCACGCCGACGGTCCCGTCGTCTTCAACGAGGGCCGCGAAGTCACCAGGCTGACCGTCCTCAACGCCGCCGACCGGCCCGTCCAGGTCGGCTCCCACTACCACTTCGCCGAGGCCAACCCCGGCCTGGACTTCGACCGTGCCGCGGCACGCGGCAAGCGGCTGAATGTCGCCGCCGGCACCGCCGTGCGCTTCGAGCCCGGGATCCCCGTCGCCGTCGAACTCGTCCCGCTCGCCGGTGCCCGAGTGGTGCCCGGACTGCGCGGTGAGACCGGAGGTGCCCTCGATGCCTGAGCTCTCGCGCGCCGCCTACGCCGACCTCTTCGGCCCCACCACCGGCGACCGCATCCGCCTCGCCGACACCGACCTGCTGATCGAGATCGAGGAGGACCGGTCCGGCGGTCCCGGACTCGCCGGGGACGAGGCGGTGTTCGGCGGCGGCAAGGTCATCCGCGAGTCCATGGGACAGTCGCGTGCCACGCGCGCGGACGGCACGCCCGACACCGTCATCACGGGGGTCGTGGTCGTCGACCACTGGGGGATCGTCAAGGCCGACCTCGGCATCCGCGACGGCCGGATCACCGGCATCGGCAAGGCCGGCAACCCGGACACCATGGACGGCGTCCACCCCGATCTGGTGATCGGGCCCGAGACCGAGATCATCGCCGGCAACGGGCGCATCCTGACCGCGGGCGCCATCGACGCACATGTGCACCTGATCTGCCCGCAGATCGCCGACGAGGCGCTCGCCTCCGGGATCACCACGCTCGTGGGCGGCGGCACGGGGCCCGCCGAGGGCTCGAAGGCGACCACCGTCACGCCCGGCCCCTGGCACCTGGCCCGGATGCTGGAGGCGATGGAGCAGTACCCGCTCAACTTCGGCCTGCTGGGCAAGGGCAACACCGTCTCGCACGAAGCGATGCTGTCGCAGATCCGCGGCGGCGCGCTCGGCCTGAAGATCCACGAGGACTGGGGCTCGACGCCCGCGGCGATCGACGCCGCGCTCACCGTCGCGGACCGCACGGGCATCCAGGTCGCCATCCACACGGACACCCTCAACGAGGCCGGTTTCGTGGGCGACACGCTGGCCGCCATCGGCGGACGCGGCATCCACGCGTACCACACCGAGGGTGCGGGCGGCGGGCACGCACCGGACATCATGACCGTGGTCGCCGAGCCGTACGTGCTGCCCAGCTCCACCAACCCCACCCGGCCCTACACCGTCAACACGGCCGAGGAACACCTCGACATGCTGATGGTGTGCCACCACCTCAACCCGGCGGTGCCCGAGGACCTGGCCTTCGCCGAGTCCCGGATCAGGCCGTCGACGATCGGCGCCGAGGACATACTGCACGACCTCGGCGCCATCTCGATCATCTCGTCGGACTCCCAGGCGATGGGACGTGTCGGTGAAGTCATCATGCGGACCTGGCAGACGGCCCACGTGATGAAGCAGCGGCGCGGCGCCCTGCCGGGCGACGGGCGCGCGGACAACCACCGGGTGCGTCGCTATGTCGCCAAATACACGATCAATCCGGCGCTGGCGCAGGGCCTCGCCCGCGAGGTCGGCTCCGTCGAGCCGGGCAAACTCGCCGACCTGGTGCTGTGGGAGCCCGCCTTCTTCGGGGTCAAGCCGCACCTCGTCATCAAGGGCGGCCAGATCGCGTACGCGCAGATGGGCGACGCCAACGCGTCGATCCCCACTCCCCAGCCGATCCTGCCCCGGCCGATGTACGGCGCCGTCGGGAGGGCACCGGCCGCCAACTCGTTCAACTTCGTCGCACCGCTCGCCATCGAGGACGGGCTGCCCGAACGGCTCTCCCTCGGGAAGCGGTTCACCGCCATCGAGTCGACCCGGGCGGTGACCAAGGCGGACATGCGCGAGAACGACGCGCGACCGCGGGTGCGGATCGACCCGGACAGCTTCGCCGTGCACATCGACGGCGAACTGGTCGAGGCGACACCGGCCGCGGAACTGCCCATGGCCCAGCGTTATTTCCTCTTCTGATGTCCCGCGCGGCACTGCTGGTCCTGGCCGACGGGCGCTTCCCCGCCGGAGGGCACGCCCACTCCGGCGGGGCCGAGGCGGCCGTCAAGGCCGGACGGGTCACCGGGGCGGCGAGCCTGGAGGACTTCTGCCGGGGCCGGCTGCACACCACCGGTCTCGTCTCGGCCTCGCTGGCCGCGGCGGCGGCGCTCGGGGCCGATCCGGCGGCCCTGGACGCCGCAGCCGACGCCCGGACACCGTCACCTGCCCTGCGGGCCGCCGCGCGACGGCTCGGGCGACAGCTGATGAGAGCGGCCCGGGCGGCCTGGCCCTCGGCCGAACTCGACGCGCTGGCAGGGAAGTTCCCCAAGGGAGCGCATCAGCCCGTCGTTCTCGGCGTGACGGCCCGGGCCGCCGCCCTCGCGGCGGACGACGCCGCGTACTGCTCCGCGTACGAGAGTGTCAGCGGGCCGGCGACGGCCACCGTGCGGCTGCTGAGCCTCGATCCGTTCGACGCCAGCGCGGTGCTGGCCCGACTGGCGCCGGAACTGGACCGGGTGGCCGGCGCGGCCGCCGCTGCCGCGCGGGGCGTGCTCGACCACGGCGTCGACGCGCTGCCCTCGGCCTCCGCCCCGCTGCTGGAGATCGGCGCTCAGGCGCACGCGGCCTGGCCCGTACGCCTCTTCGCGTCGTAGGAGCACCCCCATCTTGCGCCGCTGCCCTCACACCACCTTGGAGACTCATCGTGCATCTCGGTCACACCCATGACGGTGCGTCCGCTGTCAGCGCCGACGCCCACCGTCCGGACGGGGCCCGCCGTGCCCTGCGGATCGGGCTCGGCGGGCCGGTCGGCTCGGGGAAGACCGCCACCGTCGCCGCGCTCTGCCGGTCGCTGCGCGACGAGTTGTCCCTCGCCGTCGTCACCAATGACATCTATACGAGGGAGGACGCGGAGTTCCTGCTGCGGGAGGCGGTGCTGCCGCCCGAGCGGATCGCCGCCGTGGAGACCGGGGCCTGTCCGCACACCGCCATCCGGGACGACATCTCCGCGAACCTCGAAGCGGTGGAGGATCTGGAGGACGAGGTCGGTCCGCTGGACCTGATCCTCGTGGAGTCCGGGGGTGACAACCTCACGGCCACCTTCTCCAAGGGGCTCGTCGACGCGCAGATCTTCGTGATCGACGTCGCGGGCGGCGACGACATTCCACGCAAGGGCGGGCCCGGTGTCACCACCGCCGATCTGCTCGTCGTGAACAAGACCGACCTCGCACCCCATGTGGGGTCCGATCTGGAGCGGATGGCGGCGGACGCGAAGGCGCAGCGCGCCGAACTCCCGGTCGTCTTCCAGTCCTTGCGTACCGAGGACGGGGTCGCGGCCGTCGCCGGCTGGGTACGGGAGCGGCTCGCCGCGTGGACGGCGTGAACCGGATGGACGGCGTGAGCCGGGCGGGCGGTGTCGATCAGGTGGGCGGTGCCGGTCCGGCGAACGGTGTCGGTCCGGTGGGCGGTGTCGGCCGGGCGAACGGTGTCGGTCCGGCGGACGGCGTCGATCCGGTGGGCGATGTCGGTCCGCTGGACGGCGGCGGCCCGGTGGGCGGTGTCGGCTCGACGCACGGGTCGACACCGTCGGCGGACGGCGGCGGGCCGGGGCGTGCGCGTCGGCCGGGTGGCCCGAGCCGGGCGGGTCGCCTGACGACGGCGGGCGTGCGGGCGACCGCGCGGATCGCCGCGCGGGACGACGGCCGGGGCGGCACCTCGCTGCCCGTGCTGGAGGGGGAGGGCCCACTCGCGGTTCGCCGCACCCGGTCCCACGGCGCCGAGGCCCGCGTCATGCTCGTCGGCGCGATGAGCGGCCCGCTCGGCGGCGACCACCTCACCGTCGAGGCACGCGCCGAAGGCCGCGCGCGCCTGAGGGTGGGGTCGGCCGCCGCGACGATCGCGCTGCCCGGCCAGAACAAGGCCGAGGCGCGCTACGACGTCCGGCTCTGCGTCGCCGACGGAGCCGAACTGCACTGGCTCCCCGAGCAGTTGATCTCCGCCTGCGGCAGCGACCTGTGTGTCTCCTCGCGGATCGACCTCCAGGGACGCGCCCGCTTGGTGTTCCGGGAGGAGCAGGTGCTCGGGCGTGTGGGCGAGGAACCCGGTCGGCTCACCAGCCGTCTTGTCGTGCGACTGGACGGACGGGCGCTGCTGGACCAGGAGTTGGCCTGCGGCCCGGGCGCGCCCGGTGGCTGGGACGGGCCCGCCGTGCTGGCCGGGCTGCGTGCGGTCGGCCAACTCGTCGTCGTGCGGCCGGAGTTCGCAGACGACCTGCCCGAGCCGCGCATGCTGGGGGAGCAAGCGGCGCTGGCTCCGCTCGCCGGGCCCGCCGTGCTCGTCACCGCGGTCGCACCCGACGGGCTCGGACTGCGGCGCTTGCTGGACGAGGCGCTGCGCCTGCTCGGCTGACCGCAGGCCGCGGTGGCCCGCCCGGGTGACCGCAGGCCGCGATGGCCCGTTGTTCGTGGACGGACGGAGACGTCTCCGCTCAACGGCACAACGCGCACCGGTTATCGGATTAGTAAAGAAGCCTTGTCGCATCTGTTCTCAGGGACCTCACAGCCGAAAGGATCCCCCTACCAATCGCAACGATGTACGGGGAGGCCACACTTGAGGGCTAAGAGACCGTCGAGACGGATGACGGCGCTCGGTTCGGCCGGAGCGCTCGTCACGGCGACCCTGATCGCCGGGGCCGTCACGGCTCCGTCGGCCACCGCCGCGTCGCGTCACGGGCAGGACCGGGAGCAGCGCGGAGCGGCGATCGCCGCGGAGCGGGCGGGCAAGGCCGGCATCGACTGGCAGGACTGTCCCGCGGACTGGGGCCTGGAGAAGCCGATCCAGTGCGGCTGGGTCAGCGTCCCGCTCGACTACGCCCACCCGAACGGCAAGCAGATCAAGCTGGCCGTGGACCGTATCGGGAACACGGGCACCAAGGACGAGCGCCAGGGCGCCCTCGTCTACAACCCCGGCGGTCCCGGCGGCTCCGGCATGCGCTTCCCGCGCCGCGTGACCACGAAGAGCCCCGTCTGGGCGAACACCGCCAAGGCGTACGACTTCGTCGGCTTCGACCCGCGCGGTGTGGGCCACTCGGCCCCCATCTCCTGCATCGACCCGCAGGAGTTCGTGAAGGCGCCGAAGGCCGACCCGGTCCCGGACAGCGAGGCGGACAAGCGTGCCCAGCGCAAGCTGGCGGCCGAGTACGCCGACGGCTGCGCCGAGCGCAGCGGCGCGATGCTGCCGCACATGACCACGCCGAACACGGCACGCGACCTCGACGTCATCCGGGCCGCCCTCGGTGAGAAGAAGCTCAACTACCTGGGCGTCTCGTACGGCACGTACCTGGGAGCCGTCTACGGCACGCTCTTCCCGGGGCACGTCCGCCGCATGGTGGTCGACAGCGTCGTCAACCCGTCGCGGGAGAACATCTGGTACCAGGCCAACCTGGAGCAGGACATCGCCTTCGAGGGCCGTTGGAAGGACTGGGAGGACTGGGTCGCCGAGAACGACGCCGCCTTCCACCTCGGCGACACCCGGGCCGAGGTCCAGGACCAGTGGCTGAAGCTGCGGGCCACCGCGAAGAAGAACCCCCTCGGGGGCGTCGTCGGCCCGGCCGAGCTGATCTCCTTCTTCCAGAGCGCGCCGTACTACGACTCCTCCTGGGTGCCGGTCGCGACGGTGTTCAGCAAGTACGTCGCCGGTGACACACAGGCGCTCGTCGACGCCGCCGCCCCCGACCTGTCGGACACCGCGGGCAACATCGCCTCGGAGAACGGCAACGCCGTCTACACGGCCGTCGAGTGCACCGACGCCCAGTGGCCCACCAGCTGGCAGAAGTGGGACCGGGACAACACCCGGCTCCACAAGGACTACCCGTTCATGACCTGGGCCAACGCGTGGATGAACCTGCCGTGCGCCACCTGGCCTGCCAAGCAGCAGACCCCGGTGAACGTCAAGACCGGCAAGGGTCTGCCCGCCGTCCTGATCGTGCAGTCCACGCGTGACGCCGCCACCCCGTACGCCGGCGCCGTCGAACTGCACAAGCGCTTCAAGGGCTCCCGCCTGATCACCGAGCAGGGCGCGGGCTCGCACGGTGTGACCGGGCTGGTCAACCCCTGCATCAACGAGCGGGTGGACAGCTACCTGCTCTCCGGCAGGACGGACGCGTCCGACGTGACCTGCGCACCGCACGCCACGCCGAAGCCGTAACCCGCCTGCGAGAAGGGGGGCGGCCGGACTCCGGTCGCCCCCTCACTCGTTCCGGTCGTCCCCTCGCTCGCTCCGGTCGTCCCACGCGCGGTCGGGCCGGCTCCTGCGGGCCGGACTTCTCGCTCAGGACGTCCGGCTCCCGTCGGGCCGGACCTCTCGCTCAGGACGCGAGCCAGGCGTCCTCCGCCGCGTAGTCGAAGAGGTCGCCGTAAGCGCGGAGCATGTCGGGGTAGGCCTCCCGCCAGTCCCGGCCGGCCAGCCGGCGTTCGATCGAGGCGATGGTCTCGGGGAGCCTGTCGGCGTACCGGACCACCGGGCGGTAGCCCAACTCCCTTTCGGCGGCCGTCATGTCGCAGACGACGGGCAGCGGCACCGTCCAGGGCGTGTCACCGACCGTGGGTGCCGGGGCCGGACCGTCCACCAGCACGTCCTCCGCCCGCACGCCCATCGCGGCGTCGATCGACGCCGCGATCTCCGCGACCGTGGGCGCCTCGGGGTCGCAGGCGTTCAGGACGCGCGATGCCGGCCGCCGGGCCGCGAGCCGGATCAGCTCGGCGACGGTGTGGACACTCGCCGGGTGGAAGCGGCTCAGGCCGCCGAACGCGAGGACGCGCCGACGACGGCCGTCCAGGTTGCGCTTGACGAAGTACAGCTCGCGGGGCGTACGGCAGTACGGGCCGTGCACGGCACCCGCGCGCAACAGGGTCGTCGGCAACCGGTCGCCCGCGGCGAGGAGATCGCGCTCCAGGGCCGCCTTGCGCGTGCTGTATGTGCCGTCGCCGGGTTGCACGGTGCGCTGGCTCTCGGGGATCGGCACGGGGTACTCGGGGAATCCGTCCGGCTCCGACTGCGTGTCGAAGCCGCGCCCCTTGTCGTCTTCGTAGACCGACACGCTGGAGATCACCACGGCGGAGCCGACACGGCCGGAGAGCCCCGTCAACTGGCGTGCGTGCCCGGTTCCGTAGGCGACGATGTCGACCAGCACGTCGCAGCCGTCACCGACCGCCGCGGCCAGGGCGGTGTCCTGCGCGCGGTCCAGCCCGACGGCGCGCACCTGCGCGGGCCAGCCGTCGTCGCGTCCTCCGCCGCGGGACGCGGCCGTCACGTCCCAGCCGTCGCGGGCCAGCGCGTCCACGGCCGCGCGTCCGATCTGTCCGGTCGCTCCGATCACCACAGCACGTCTCATACGTAAAAAATGTACAGGACGTACGTCTGGTGCAGGTGGATTCCGTACCGCTCAGCTCAGCGGCATCCGCCGGAACCTGCGGGCGTTCGCCGCCTTCTCCTCGGCCTCCTCGGCCTTCACGACGGCCGCGTACTGGTCGACGTACTCCTGCTCCGAGAGGCTGAGAATGGCGTACATGATCTCGTCGGTCACCGCGCGCAGGATCGCCTTCTCGTTCTCCATGCCGGCGTAGCGGGAGAAGTCGAGGGGCTTGCCGAAGCGGATGACGACGGGATGGATGTTCGGGATGACCTTGCCGGGCGGCTGCGCCTCGAAGGTGCCGATCATCGCGCAGGGGATCACCGGGACCCCGGCCTTGAGGGCCATCACCGCGACGCCGACCTTGCCCTTGTAGAGACGGCCGTCGTGCGAACGGGTCCCTTCCGGGTAGATGCCCAGCAATTCGTCCTTGCGCAGTACGCCGAGGCCCTCGCGGATCGCCGCCTGGCCCGCATCCTTGCCGGAGCGGTCCACGGGGATCTGCCCGGCGCTGCGGAAGAAGGCCGCGGTGAGCCTGCCCTTGATGCCGGGACCCGTGAAGTACTCGGCCTTCGCGAGGAAGGTGATGCGCCGCTTCAGGATCGCGGGCATCAGGAAGTGGTCGGAGAACGACAGGTGGTTGCCGGCGACGATGGCCGCGCCCGACGACGGTACGTGCTCAAGGCCCTCGATCCGAGGCCGGAAGACCAGCCTCAACAGCGGACCCAGAAGCACGTATTTGAGCACGTAATAAAACACTGGGGCACTCCTCGTTTCCCCCGGGGAGCGATCAGTGTAGGCGCGGCCGTCGCCGGGCGTAACCATTCCGGTGTCACTCTCTGTGGCCTCGTGGCCGGTATCAGACCTCTTGCGTCAGAACTTTCTCCAGAGCCCCGAGAGCCGACTGCAGTTCCTCGCCGGTGATGGTCAGCGGAGGGGCCAGACGGATCGTCGAACCGTGGGTGTCCTTGACGAGGATCCCCTCGCGCATCAGGCCCTCACTGATCTCGCGGCCCGTGCCGATGGCCGGGTCGATGTCGACCCCCGCCCACAGTCCGCGCGCCCGGAAGCCCTCGACGCCCTTGCCGACCAGGCTTGCGAGTCCGCCGCGCAGGATCACGCCCAGCTCCGCCGCCCGGCGCTGGTACTCCCCTGTCTCCAGAAGGCCGACGACGGCCGAGCCCACGGCCGCGGCGAGCGGATTGCCGCCGAACGTCGAGCCGTGTTCGCCCGGGCGCAGCACCTCCAGCACGTCCCGGCGGCCCACCACCGCGGAGACCGGCACGATGCCGCCGCCGAGCGCCTTGCCGAGAAGCAGCAGGTCCGGCACGACCTCCTCGTGTTCCACGGCGAGGGTGGCGCCCGTGCGGCCGAGACCCGACTGGATCTCGTCGGCGATGAACAGGCAGCCGGCCCGGCGGGTCAGCTCGCGCACGCCGGTCAGATAGCCGTGGTCCGGGATGACCACGCCGGCCTCGCCCTGGATGGGCTCGATCAGCACGGCCGCGGTGGTCTCGTCGACGGCCGCTTCGAGTGCGGCGAGGTCGTTGTACGGGACCACGCGGAAGCCGGGCGTGAAGGGCCCGAAGCCGGTGCGGGCGGTCTCGTCCGTGGAGAAGCTGACGATCGTGGTCGTGCGGCCGTGGAAGTTGTCGGCGGCCACGACGATCGTCGCCCGGTCCGGGGCGACCCCCTTGACCTCGTACGCCCATTTGCGGGCCACCTTGATGGCGCTCTCCACCGCTTCCGCGCCCGTGTTCATCGGCAGGACCATGTCCTGGCCCGTCAGCGTGGCCAGGGACTCGGCGAACCCGGCCAGCCGGTCGTTGTGGAAGGCGCGCGAGGTCAGGGTGAGCTGGTCCAGCTGACGGTGCGCCGCCTCGATCAGCACCGGATTGCGGTGCCCGAAGTTGAGGGCCGAGTAGCCCGCCAGCATGTCCAGGTAGCGACGGCCCTCGACGTCCTCGACCCAGGTGCCCTCGGCGCGGGCGACGACGACGGGCAGCGGGTGGTAGTTGTGCGCGAGGACCGGCGCCTCCGCGCGGATCAGCTCGTCGGAGGTGCGCGTACGGGCGGGGATGCGGGTGGGTGCCGTCATGAACGGATCTCCTGAGTGCAGCACTTGATGCCGCCGCCGGCCTTGTGGAACTCCGAGAGGTCGACGGGGACGGGGACGTAGCCGTGGCGGTCGAGCTGCTCGGCGAGGGACTCGGCGCGCGGCGCGATGAAGACGTGGCGGCCGTCGGAGACCGAGTTGAGGCCGAAGGCCATGGCGTCCTCCCGGGTGGCGAGCACCGCGTCCGGGTACAGCCGGGCGAGCACCTCGCGGCTGCCGGGCGAGAACGCCTCCGGGTAGTACGCGATGTTGTCGTCGTCCAGCACGAACAGCGCCGTGTCCAGGTGGTAGAAGCGCGGATCGACCAGGCGGAGGCTGACCACCGGGAGGCCGAAGAACTCCTGCACCTCGCGGTGCGCCTCGGGGGTCGTACGGAAGCCGGTGCCGGCCAGGACGTACCGGCCCGTCGGGACCAGGTCGCCCTCGCCCTCGCACACCGACTCGGGACGGTAGACGTCGAAGCCGGCCGCCTTGAACCAGGTGTCGTAGGCGGTGGACTCGGGACGCCGCTGCGGTGCGTGGAAGAGCGAGCCGAAGACCCGGCCCGCCACGACGAGCGCGGAGTTCGCCGCGAACACCATGTCGGGAAGGCCGGCGACCGGTTCCACCGAGTCGACGGTGTGGCCGTGCGCGCGGTAGGCGCGGATCAGCGCCTCCCACTGACCGCGGGCGAGGTCGACGTCCACGGGCGTGTCGGGATGCATCCACGGGTTGATCGCGTACTGCACGGCGAAGTGTCTGGGTTCGCAGACCAGAAAGCGCCGGGGGCGCGGCACACGGCTGTCGGGCACAGAGAGGTACCTCCGCTTCCTGCGGTGACGGCTGAGGGTTCCTCCACGGTAAGAAACGGGGGATACGGGCGACAAGCGAGGAGAGCTGCGTGATTGCGCAGCGATGATGCGTGATCGGAGGAGTCAGCGCACGTTTCCTGCGTCGTCCGGGACGGCGTGGGTCGCCCCGGCCTCAGGAGCCTCCGGCAGCAGGTGGGACAGCACCATGTAGCTGATCGTCTTCCGGATGAACGGCTCCGTACGGATCCGCTCCAGCACCTCCTCGAAGTGCCCCACATCCGTCGCCCGCACGTGCAGCAGCGCGTCCGCGCCCCCGGTCACGGTCATCGCGGCGGTGATCTCCGGATGGTTGCGCACCACCTCCGCGAGCCGCCGCGGCGGGGCCGCGCCCTCGCAGTACACCTCCACGTACGCCTCCGTGCGCCAGCCGAGCGCGGCAGGCTTCACCGTGGCCGTGAAACCGGTGATCACACCCGTCTCACGCAGCCGGTCGACACGCCGCTTGACCGCGGTGGCGGACAGGCCGATCGCCGCGCCGATCTCCGCGAAGCTCGTCCTGGCATTGGCCATCAGGGCCGTGATGATCTTGCGGTCGAGTTCGTCGAACATCGCGGGCTTGCTGCTCATGACCGCACTGTATCCAGCGTCAACGCCCACGCATCCAGCGAGAACGCGGACGCTCCGCGACATGTCCAGGCGGACCGATCGCTCTTACACTCCACTCTCATGCTGCGCGCGCTCGCCGTCGACGACGAACAACCGTCCCTCGAGGAACTCCTGTATCTGCTGAACGCCGATCCCCGCGTCAGCAACGCCGAGGGAGCGAGCGACGCCACCGAGGCACTGCGCCGGATCAACCGGGCCCTGGAGTCGGGACCCGGCGGACCCGAGGCCATCGACGTCGTCTTCCTCGACATCCACATGCCCGGCCTGGACGGGCTCGACCTGGCCCGGCTGCTCACCGGCTTCGCCAACCCTCCGCTCGTCGTCTTCGTGACCGCACACGAGGGCTTCGCCGTCCAGGCCTTCGACCTGAAGGCCGTCGACTACGTGCTCAAGCCCGTACGCCGCGAGCGGCTCGCCGAGGCCGTCCGACGGGCCGCCCAGTTCAGGGACGCCACCCCCCTGATACCCGTCCACGAACCCGACCCCGACCACATATCCGTCGAACTCGGCGGAGTGACCCGCTTCGTGGCCGTCGAGGACATCACCCATGTCGAGGCCCACGGAGACTACGCCCGCCTGCACACGCCCCAGGGCAGTCATCTCGTCCGCATCCCCCTGTCCACCCTGGAGGAGCGCTGGCGTTCCCGCGGCTTCGTCCGCATCCACCGCCGTCACCTCGTCGCCCTGCGGCACATCGGCGAACTCCGGCTGGACGCGGGCACGGTGAGCGTCCTCGTCGGCCCCGTGGAACTCCAGGTCAGCCGCCGTCACGCGCGCGAACTGCGCGACCTGTTGCTGCGCCGGACCACGAGCTGAGGAGGCCCGCGTGCCACAGGACCCGACCGAACGCCGCGTGGTCGTCACCGGGGTGCCCCGGCACACCCGCAGAACGTCCGGCTACTACCGGCCCAGGACCGAGATCGACGAACAGACCACGCTCGGCCACACCTACGTCCGCTCCCTGATGCGCAGCCAGCTCCGCGTCGCCCTGATGGTCTTCGCGGTACTCGTGCTGCTCGTGGGACCACTGCCGCTGGTCTTCGCCGCGATGCCGGACGGCGCCGGTCTCGAATGGGGCGTGCTCGGCTTCGGCGTGTACCCGCCGCTGGTCCTGCTCGCCCGCTGGTACGTGCGCCGCGCGGAGCGCAACGAGAAGGACTTCGCGCGACTCGTCGAGGACCGCTGACCCGTGAACCAGAACTACGCCGTCCCCGCGGTCGCCCTCGTGGTCGTGGCGACCGTCCTCGTCGGGGCGTTCGGCCTGCGCATCTCCCGGACCACCTCAGACTTCTACGTCGCCTCGCGCACCGTCGGCCCGCGGCTCAACGCCGCCGCGATCAGCGGCGAGTACCTCTCCGCCGCCTCCTTCCTCGGCATCGCCGGACTCGTCCTGGTGCAGGGCCCGGACATGCTCTGGTACCCGGTCGGCTACACGGCCGGCTACCTCGTCCTCCTGCTGTTCGTCGCGGCCCCGCTGCGCCGCTCCGGCGCCTACACCCTGCCCGACTTCGCCGAGGCCCGGCTCGGCTCCCAGGCGGTGCGACGCCTCGCCGGAGCCTTCGTCGTCGGCGTCGGCTGGCTGTATCTGCTGCCCCAGCTCCAGGGCGCCGGCCTGACCCTGGCCGTGCTGACCGACGCCCCCGACCGGTTCGGCGGCGTACTCGTCGCCGTGGTCGTGGTCGCCACCGTCGCCGCGGGCGGCATGCGCAGCATCACCTTCGTGCAGGCCTTCCAGTACTGGCTCAAACTCACCGCCCTGCTGGTCCCCGCACTCTTCCTGGTCCTCGCCTGGCAGGCGCACGGCGCGCCCCGCGACGCCTTCGACGAACCGGCGACCTTCCGCGAACAGCGGGTCGTCCGAGTGGACGACACCCTCGACCTGAAACTCGCCCGGCCCCTGGACGTCACGGCGACCGGCACGGTCGACGCCCGGCCCCACACGGACGAGCGGATCCGGCTCCCCGCGGGGGTCCACCGCATCGAGCGCGGCACCCGGCTCACCTTCACCGAGGGGGACCCGGTCCCGGTGGCCGAGCGCGGCAGCAACGGCGGCATGTCGACATCGCTGGCGGCGGGCCGGGAGGAACGCCCGCTGTACGCCACGTACGGGCTGATCCTCGCCACCTTCCTCGGCACCATGGGCCTGCCGCACGTCGTCGTCCGCTTCTACACCAGCCCGCACGGCGTCGCCGCCCGCCGCACCACCGTCGCCGTCCTCGGCCTGATCGGCGCCTTCTACCTCCTTCCGCCCGTCTACGGCGCGCTGGGCAGGCTGTACGCCCCGGAACTCAACATCACCGGGGACGCGGACGCCGCCGTGCTCCTGCTGCCCGACCGGATGATCGGCGGGCTCGGCGCCGACCTGCTGGGCGCGCTCGTGGCGGGCGGCGCCTTCGCCGCCTTCCTGTCCACCGCGTCCGGCCTGACGATGGCGGTCGCGGGCGTACTGACCCAGGACGTCCTCCCGTCCCGCGGAGTACGGCACTTCAGGCTCGGCACGGTCCTCGCGATGGCGGTGCCGCTCGCCGCGAGCGTGCTGGCCGGCGGACTGCCGGTCGCCGACGCCGTGGGGCTCGCGTTCGCCGTCTCCGCGTCCTCGTTCTGTCCCTTGCTGGTGCTGGGCATCTGGTGGCGGCGCCTGACTCCGCCGGGTGCGGCGGCCGGCATGCTGGTCGGGGGCGGCGCGGCCTTCGTCGCCGTCGCCGCGACCATGGCCGGCTATCCCGGCACCGGCACCCTGCACGCGCTCCTCGCCTGGCCCGCGCTGTGGTCGGTACCGCTCGGATTCCTCACGATGGTCCTGGTCTCGCTGGCCACACCCGGCCGGGTGCCCGCGGGGACCGCCGCGATCCTGGCCCGGTTCCACCTGCCCGAAGAGCTGACGGGCGGTCCACTGCCCGCCGGGCCGCCGCGGACGGGCGCCGAAGCGAAGGAGATCCAGGCATGAGGCGGTCCCGGGGAGAGGCGGCGCTGTGAGCGGATTCCTCGCCGGGCTGTGCGTCGCCGTCCTGCCGCTGCTGGCCGCGGGGTTCTGGATCGGCCGACGTACCGCACGGCCCGAGAGCCTCGGCGGTCTCGGCACCCCCGTCGAGCACGCCACCTTCCAGACCCTGCACACCGCGTCGCTCGCCACGCCTCCGCTGCGCGCCGGCCTCACCGAGGAGACGGCCGGACGCTCCGCGCGACGGCTGCGCAGCCTCCTCGGCACCGACGCGTTGTGCCTCACCGACCGTGAGACGGTCCTCGCCTGGGACGGCATCGGCGCACACCATCGCACCGAGATCATGGAACGGCTTGGCGGCTTGCTGGAGACCGGCCGCGGCGAAGCCTTCCGGCTCGGCTGCGACGAACCCGCCTGCCCGCTGCGCTGGGCCGTCGTCGCGCCGCTCACCGTCGACGAGCGGGTGCACGGAGCGCTGGTCGCCTGCGCGCCCCGCGAGTCCGCCGTCCTCGTCCGTGCCGCGGGCGAAGTCGCCCGGTGGGTCTCCGTCCAGCTGGAGCTGGCCGACCTCGACCGGTCGCGCACCCGCCTGATCGAGGCCGAGATCAAGGCACTGCGGGCACAGATATCACCGCACTTCATCTTCAACTCGCTCGCGGTCATCGCCTCGTTCGTGCGGACGGACCCCGAGCGGGCTCGCGAACTGCTGCTGGAGTTCGCCGACTTCACCCGCTACTCGTTCCGCCGGCACGGCGACTTCACCACGCTCGCCGACGAACTCCACGCCATCGACCACTACTTGGCGCTCGTCAGGGCGCGCTTCGGGGAACGGCTCTCCGTCACTCTGCAGATCGCGCCCGAGGTGCTGCCGGTCGCCCTGCCCTTCCTGTGCCTCCAGCCCCTCGTGGAGAACGCCGTCAAACACGGTCTGGAGGGCAAGACCGACAAGAGCCACATCAGCATCACGGCCCAGGACGCGGGCGCCGAGGCGCTGGTCGTCATCGAGGACAACGGCGCCGGCATGGATCCGGAGCGGCTGCGCCGCATTCTGGCCGGGGAGGGCAGCCCCTCCGGGGGAATCGGACTCTCCAATGTCGACGAACGACTGCGTCAGGTCTACGGCGACGCCCACGGGCTCGTCATCGAGACCGCCGTGGGCGCGGGCATGAAGATCACCGCCAGGCTGCCCAAGTACCAGCCCGGTGTGCATTCGGCGGCGCGGCCGCCCAGGCAGTGACGGGTGCGCCCGGACGCCGCGGCGGCCCGCGGCCGACGCCAGCTCGAGGATCACCTCGACGGCGGTCGGCGCCGGTCACGGGCGGCACGGATCGCCGATCGTGCCGTCACGTGCTCCGGGAGGCCACCATCGCCACGGTGATCAGACCCAGGACGACCCAGCCGAACCACAGCCAGCCGTTGCTGCCGAGCGCCACCGTGTAGGCGGTCACCACGACGAGGCCGCCCACGGTGAGCACACCCATCGTCTTCGTCGTACCGGGCATCGCGGCACCCTCCTCCAGGCGGGGTCCGCGACGCGGCCCGTGGCCTTGGGGACATTTTCACCCGAAGGGAGGAGGTTCGCCAGGGCCGGTAGGACCGCCGTCGCCCTCACCGCGTGCCGTCGAAGCGGCCCGCGACGGTGCAGACGACCAGGAATCGTCCATTTGGCCAGGGGTGTTCGTTGTGGAGGCCATGGTTCACCTCCCGTCCCGTTCCGTCGCCGAACAGCCCGGCCGCGGCGTCCTGCTCGCACTGCGTATCCGCCGCCGCGTCGAGCTGTTTCGCGGCCACGGGACCGTCGAGGTGGGTCATCCCCACGACCTTCTCCTGGTGCTTCTTGTCGCAGGCGACCAGCTCGAAGTGGTTCGAGGTGCGCGCGTCCCCGCTGATGTGGCCGAGGCAGTCGCCCTTCTGGAACTGCCCCGCGTCGTTGATGGCCGACCCGTAGGCCCGGTACGCGCCGAGCGGGCCCCCGACCGGGCCGTACTTCCCGACCAGCAGGCACGCGACGCGGCCGCCCGTCTGCGCGAAGCCCTCGCTGGTGGGGATGACGGGGACCGATGCGACGTTCCGTGCCAGCCCGGCAGCGGTCGCCTCGGTGGCCATGGCGCAGCGCCGAGGCCCGCCGGACCGCGCCGCCGCCAGGGAGGGAGCCTTGTACAGGGCCAGCACCTGCCCGTCGGTCCCCTGGCCGCAACCGGGGTCCACCTCCAGCCGCGAGGTGCCGGTGACCTGCCCGCCGGACCGCGCGGCCACCACGCAGTCGCGCAGTTCGAGAGGCTCGGCGAGTCCGACCCGCGCACCGTACGGCCGGACCACCTTGTGCGCCATCGCGTACCAGACCCCGCCGGCCGTCAGCCCCAGCGTGAGCAGCGCCGCCGTCAGCGCCTGGAGGACGCGGGGGCGCCTGCGCCTGTGTGGCGGGGGAAGGGCCGTCGGCTGCGCCGGCCCTCCGGAGCCGGGCGGGCCGAAGCCCTGCGCCGGTCCGGCCCGGCCCGGCGACCGAGACGGGAACTCCCGCGGTGGCCGCGGATCGTGCGCGCCCGGCGTCGAGGCCGTCGGGGCGTACGGACCGGAAGCCGGCGCGGAGGAGGCGTACGGTCCCGACGCCTGAGCCGTCGGTGAGTACGAGGCCGGCGCCGTGGGGGCGTACGGGCTCTGCGCCTGAGCCGTGGGTGGGTGGAGGGCCGGTTCGTGAGGCGCGGGCGGTTCGTGGGCCGTGGGGGAGTACGCCTGAGGTGCCGGGGACGTCGGGGCGCACCCGGAGGGCGCCGCCGGAACCCGGTCGGGGCCGGGGCCCGCGGCCGTCTGCGGGTACGCGGACGGCAGGGCGAAGCCCCGGTCGCCCGCCGGCACTCCGGACTCAGGCCCCCGGCCTGCACCGCCGGACCCCGCCCACGGCGGCTGCGAGCCCGTGTCCAGCCGCGTCGGCGGATGCGGCTGGGGTGTGATGATCCCGGCCAGGGCGGCCGCCACGTCCTCGGCGGAGATCCGCCGGGCGGGATCCTTCACCAGCAGGGCCTCGACGACCGGCCACAGCGCGCCGGCCCGTCGCGGCACGGGCGGTTCCTCCAGGACCACGGCGGTGATCGCGGCGAGATCGGTGTCACGGTCGAAGGGCCCGTGCCCCTCCACACCGAAGTACAGGGTGCAGCCCAGCGAGAACAGGTCGGCCGCGGCGGTCGGCGGCCCGCCGGTCGCCCGCTCCGGCGCAAGATATCCGGCCGTGCCCACCAGGACGGACGTCCTGGTCCAGCGGGTCTCCAGGGAGTCCGGCTGGACGGAGATGCCGTAGTCGGTCAGCAGGATCCGGGTGCCCGGTGCGCCCGTGCGGGCCGGAGCGAGCAGGATGTTGGCCGGCTTCACGTCCCGGTGCATGATCCCGCGCTCGTGCCCCGCGGTGAGTGCGTCGAGGACGGCGAGGCCCACGCGGGCGCAGGCGTCGGGGGCGAGCGGGCCACGGCGGGCAGGCAGACCGCGCAGGTCCTCCGCGCCCGCCACGTACTCCATCACGATCCACGGCAGTCCCTCGTGCTCCAGGACGTCGTGCACCGTCACCACGTGCGGGTGCCCGCGCAGCACCGCCGCGTGCCGTGCCTCGGCGCGGGCCCGCGCGATACGCGCCTCGTGCTCCTCGCTGCCCTCCGGGACACCGCGGAAGCGGATCTCCTTGAGTGCCACGTCGCAGTCGAGCCGTTGGTCGTGGGCCAGCCACACATGGCCCATGCCGCCCGAGCCGATCTGGTCCACGAGCAGATACCGGCCGGCGATGAGCCGGCCCACCCCTGACTGCGGTGGTCCTGGTGCCATCAGGTTGCCCCCAGGTTCTGCGCTGGTTCGTGGCGGGTCAGGACGTGTCCCCGGTGGCCCCACCGGAGTCGGTCGCGGAGTCGCCGACACCCGGGTCGGCCGGGACGGAGTCCTCACCACCGGACCCGGACGGGGCCGAGTCGCTCGGCCCCGGGCCGTCGGAGAGGGACCCCCCGGGGGTGCCGAGAGGCGGCGAGGACGACGTCGCCCCGCCCGTACCGGCGCTGGTATAGCCCGTACCGCCCGCGGTGTCGGTGGGTGTTCCGCCGGTTGTGGTGCCCGTGGTGTCGGTGGGTGTTCCGCCGGTTGTGGTGCCCGTGGTGTCGGTGGGTGTTCCGCCGGTTGTGGTGGTGCCCGCGGTGGCGGTAGGCGTGCCGCCCGTTCCGGTACTGGTACCGCTCGGGCCGGCGTCGGTTCCCGAATCGCTCGGGTCCGCACTGAGCCCGCCGGAGTCCGTGGGAGTGCTCCCGTCCTCGCCGTCGACGGACAGGGTCACGGCCTCACCCCATTCCAGCGTGCTGCCCTCGACGGGCTGCGAGGCGGTGACCTGGGCGTCGTCGGGCGGGAGGGCGTCACCGTCGTACGCCATCGCCAGCCCCGCTGCGGCCAGCGCCTGTGTCGCCTCGGCGAACGACATGCCGGTGACGGCCGGGACCGCGTGTTCCGCGTGCGGGTCGAAGGCTTCGTCGTCGCTGCCGTCGGTGCCGAGCCGACGGGCGATGCCCCGGTCCGGGTCCTGCACGTCGACGAGCTGGAGCCGGTCGATCCGGTGGTCGCCGGGCGGCGGTTCCACGACGACGATGTGGTCCTGCCGGTAGCCGGACCACTTCTTGTTGCCGTCCTCGAACCGCACGGACGCCTTTTTGATGTTCACCTTCGAAGGGCGCAGCGGATTGCCGCAGGAGCACTTCACGGCGGGCAGTCCCTGCCTGTCGACCAGAACGGCGATTCCGGCCTGGAGCAAGGCGTCGAAGGGGACGGCCTTGCCGTGCTTGTACTGGTGGTTCGTCACGAGGGTGTCGTGGCGCAGTACCACGGGTGTGAGGTGATCGATGTAACCCGAGATCTGATCCGGGCGAATATGCAGGGCGCGCGCCCATTCCTTCGCCCTGGCCGAGTTCTCGGGTGCGGTGAGGAATTGCTTCAGCTTCGCCACGGCACAGGTGCCGGGTTTCGTCGAACCGCCGAACTCACCGGTGGCCCCACCGGTCGAACCCTGCCCCGGTGAGCCGCCGCTCTGCCCGGCAGTGCTCCGGCCCGAGCCGTCCCCACCGGAACCGCTCCCGGAGCCGGAGCCGTCGCCGTCCCCGGACGGATCGTCGGCACTGGGCTCGTCCCCGCCCTGGTCGCTGCCGTCGTCCGGTGTGCCGCCGTACAGCCCCGGGCTGTTGCTCGCCTGCACCCCGCCGCTCGGCGGCGCCTCGGGAACCTCGGTGTCCCGGCCGAGCCTGCCGTCCTCCTCGAAGAAGGGATCGGCCTGTGAAATACCCATGGCCACGGCGCGGATCGCGAACACCTGATCGGATGCGCCGCAGCCGCCGATTATCAGCACGAGAACCAGCAGCAGTGCGGCCCTGCGGCCCGTCGATATCACGGCCCTGTGCATGGAAACGCGAATTGTCATGACCGCTCCCCCTGCGGCTTCCCCCGTGGACTCCGCGGCGCGGGCGTGCGACCGGACGCGGAACTTCGCTTCTCCATGCTACTGAATAGAAATGCCTTTCCCGCAAGGAGAAAAGGAAAGTTAATTCAGTGACCGCGCGCGTTCAGTGAGGCCAGATAGGCGTTGTACGCCTCGAGTTCCTTGTCGCCGTCCCGGTCCGCGGCCCGGTCCGTGCGCCTCGCCTGCCGCTGCTCGGACCGGTACCACTGGAAGAGCAGAGCGAGCAGCACGAGGACCGACGGAATCTCGCTGAACGCCCAGGCGATGCCGCCCGCCGCGCTCTGGTCGGCGAGCGCGTCGATGCCGAGCGACGCGGGCGGATGCTTGTATGTCGAGACCATCGGCTCGGAGGCCATCATCAGGGCGATGCCGAAGAACGCGTGGAACGGCATGCCCGCGAACAGCTCCAGCATGCGCATCAGATGGCCGGGGCGGTGCGGCCCCGGGTCCACGCCCATGATCGGCCAGAAGAAGACCAGACCGACCGCGAGGAAGTGGCACATCATCGCGATGTGCCCGGCCTTGGAGCCCATGAGGAAGTCGAACAGGGGCGAGAAGTACAGCGCGTACAGGCTCGCGATGAACAGCGGGATGGTGAACGCGGGATGGGTGACGATCCGCATGTACCGGCTGTGCAGGAACATCAGCAGCAGTTCACGAGGGCCCTTGCTGCCTCGCGTCGAGGCGACCGGCAGCGCGCGCAGCGCCAGGGTGATCGGCGCCCCGAGCAGGATCAGGATCGGTGACAGCATGCTGATCACCATGTGCTGCACCATGTGCACGCTGAACATGACCATGCCGTAGTCGTTCAGTCCGGTGCACATGACGAGCATCACGGTCAGCACACCGACGACGAAAGCGACGGTCCGGCCCACCGGCCACTTGTCGCCGCGCCGCGCGAGCCGTAGGACCCCCCAGCCGTACAGGCCGAGCCCCACGAGGCACGCGACGAGGAAGAACGGGTCCGCGGACCATTCGAGCCCCCGCCCCAGCGTGAACGGCGGCAGATCCATGGTCATGCCGTGCCCGCTGTGATCCATCCGCCGGCTCCTGTTTCGTGGGGGCCTCCCAGGCTTTTGGGCCACTGGGGGAGGTTGTGCGTCGTCTGTCCGCACCAGAGTAGAACCGCCCCCGGTCGCGGCTGCGACCGGGGGCGGTTCCTTCCACGTACGACGGCTGCGGGTGACGACCGGGGGGAGGGCCCGCGCCGGAGGTGGTGTCAGAGCACGCACTCCGCCTCGGCGTAGCGCTCGTCGGGCACCGTCTTGAGCGTCTCGACCGCCTCGGCGAGCGAGACCATCACGATGTCGGTGCCGCGCAGCGCGGTCATCCCGCCGAACTCGCCGCGGTGCACGGCCTCCACGGCGTGCCAGCCGAAGCGGGTCGCGAGGACACGGTCGTACGCGGTCGGGGTGCCGCCGCGCTGGACATGTCCGAGGATCACCGGGCGGGCCTCCTTGCCGAGGCGCTGCTCCAGTTCGAGGGAGAGCTGCCGGGCGATGCCCGCGAAACGCTCGTGCCCGTAGATGTCCTTGCCGCCCTCGTCGAACTCCATCGTGCCGGCCCGCGGCTTGGCGCCCTCGGCGGCCACGACGATGGCGAACCGCTTGCCCGCCTCGAAGCGTTCGCCGACCTTGGCGGCCAACGCCTCGATGTCGAAGGGGCGTTCCGGTACGACGATGGCGTGGGCGCCCGCCGCCATGCCGGAGTGCAGCGCGATCCAGCCGGTGTGGCGGCCCATGACCTCCACGACCAGGACGCGCTGATGGGACTCGGCGGTGGTCTTCAGCCGGTCGAGCGCCTCGGTGGCGACACCGACGGCCGTGTCGAAGCCGAAGGTGACGTCCGTGACCGCGATGTCGTTGTCGATGGTCTTCGGCACGCCGACGATCGGCAGCCCGCCGTCCGAGAGCAGGCGGGCCGCCTTGAGCGTGCCCTCGCCCCCGATCGGGATGATCGCGTCGAGACCGAGCTCCTCGACGTGCCCCTTCGCCCGCTCCACGCCGTCCCGCAGGTGGGAGGGCTGGACCCGGGAGGAGCCGAGCATCGTGCCCCCGCGAGCCAGGATGCCGCTCACCGCGTCGAGGTCGAGCTTGAGGTAGTCGCACTCCAGGAGGCCCTTCCAGCCGTCCCGGAAGCCGATGACCTCGTCGCCGTGGTCGACGACGGCACGGTGCACGACGGACCGGATGACGGCGTTCAGACCGGGGCAGTCGCCGCCGGACGTGAGGACACCAATGCGCATAGCCCGAAATACCTTCTCAGCGTGGGCCGGGGACCGGACCACGTTGTCCGGCAGGATCCCCGCCACCCTACCGGCGGGAGGGGGCCCTTCCGTAACCTGCGTCCGCCTGCTGGACGCGCCCGCACAGGTGAGCGGAGGCCTTGTCAGACGGGCTCTCGCGGAGTGGATCTCCCGTGGTGGGGGAGCGGACGCGAAGACCCCGGCGGGACCGTCGTGCGGGTCCTCGCCGGGGTCTGGCGAACCGTTTCTGAGCCGGTTCAGGCGGGCTGCCGGGCGGCAGTGTTCACGCAGGCTGCTGCGCGGCCGCGATGCGCTCGGTGCGCAGCGCCTCGTACCACCGGTCGTCGATCGGCGGCAGCGCGTTCACGTCCAGCGCCAGCTTCAGCAGCAGGTCCGCGATCTGCGGGTTGCGGGCGAGGACGGGCCCGTGCATGTACGTGCCGAACACGGTGTCGTTGTACGCGCCCTCGGTGCCGTCGCCCGTGCCGTTGCCCTTGCCGAGCCGCACGCTCGCGAACGGGCGCGCGGAGGGGCCGAGGTGGGTGACGCCCTGGTGGTTCTCGAAGCCCGTCAGCTGGGGCAGCCCGAGGCGCGGGTCGATGTCCGCGAGGACGTCGCCGACGCACCGCTCGCCCTCACCGCGCACCGAGACCACGTCGAGCAGCCCGAGACCCGGCTCACGCTGGCCGAGGTCGTTGATGAACTCGTGGCCGAGGATCTGGTAGCCGGCGCAGACCGAGAAGACGATCGCGCCGTTGGCGACCGCGCGGTGCAGGCCGCCGTCGCGGCGCAGACGCTCCGCGGCGAGCCGCTGCGGCCGGTCCTCGCCCCCGCCGATCAGGTAGATGTCGCCCGAGGTCGGGATCGGCTGGTCGCTGCGCACGTCGAGACGGGCCACGTCGAGACCGCGCTGGCGGGCCCGGCGCTCCACGACGAGGGCGTTGCCCTGGTCGCCGTAGGTGCTCAGCAGGTCAGGGTAGATCCACACCAGACGCAGGCTGTTGTCGCTCATTCTCTTCGTCCTCCGTGGCTCAGTTGCCGACACGACGCCTCAGGTCCTGGAATGCGGTGTAGTTGGCGATGACCTCGATGCGCCCGGGCGGCGCCGTCTGTACGGCCTGTTCGAGGTTCTCGCAGACCTGGAAGTGCTGGTTCGCGACCTCGAGGCGCACGGCGAGGTCCAGCTTGCGGTCGCCGAGAACGAAGATGGGGTGCCCGGTCAGACGCGTGTAGTCGACGTCCCACAGCCAGGAGGTGTCGGTGCCGTCGGCGCCGCGCGCGTTCACGGAGAGGATGACCGGCGTCGGCGGCGGGTCGATCAGCGAGAAGGTCTCCAGCCAGCCCGCGGGGTTCTTGGCGAGCAGCAGACGCAGGTCGCGCTGCATGAACTGCACCACGTCGTAGCGTCCGGCCACCGCCTGCACCTGGTACATGCGCTCCAGGGCGACCTGCGGCGGCACGCCGAAGACGGCGGCGACGGCGGCCGAGGACGCGGCGTTCGCCTTGTTGGCGCGGCCCGGCAGCTGGAGGTGGATCGGCCAGGCGGAGCCGTGCGGGTCGAGCACGTGGTCGCCGGACAGCGCCCAGGTGGGCGTGGGGCGGCGGAAGCCGCACTCCCCGCAGAACCAGTCGTCGCCGGGGCGCTGCATGACACCGCCGCAGGAGGGGCAGGACCAGGCGTCGTCCTTCCACATCTGGCCGGCGGCGACCCACATCACGTTGGGTGAGGAGGAGGCGGCCCACACGACGAGCGGGTCGTCGGCGTTGGCGACCACGACGGCCTTGGATCCGGCCAGCCCCTCGCGCCAGTGCTCGGCCATCATACGGGTCTCGGCGGCCCGGTCGAGCTGGTCGCGGGAGAGGTTGAGCAGGGCGATGCACTTCGGGTCCGTGTCGCGCGCGACACCGGAGAGGTACTTCTCGTCGACCTCGATCACCGCGAACTTGGCGTCCGAGCCGCCGGCGAGCGCCGAGGTGATGCCGGCCGGCATGTTCGCGCCCAGCGCGTTGGACACGACTGGGCCCGCGGCGCGCAGCGCCTCCGCGATCAGTCGGGTCGTCGTGGTCTTGCCGTTGGTGGCCGAGACCAGGATCACGTCCAGGTGGGTGGCCAGCCGTGCCAGCAGGTCTGGGTCGAGCTTGAGTGCCACCCGGCCGCCGATCACCGATCCGCTGCCGCGTCCGGCGGCACGCGAGACGGCCGCCGCCGCCTTGCCCGCCGTCACGGCCAGCTTGGCCCGCGGCGTCAGCGGGTCCGAGTTGCCTGACATCGTTTCTCGATCCTCCTTGCGTACGCGCCGCGCCTCTGCCCCCGGCACCGTGTGGGCCTCAGCCTATCGAGATCCACTCAGGTGCCCGAATCGCGGCACCACCACGGTGCCCGTGCGACGTTCGCGTTCCTTCCAGGACCGTACCCTTGCCGCCATGCGACACGGCTCCATCCCGGGCACCCACGGGCGCGTCCGGCCTCTCACCCTGCTCGGCTCCCCCGTCCTGCACACACCGTGCGAGGACGTCACCGACTTCGGTCCCGAACTCGCCCGGCTCGTCGAGGACATGTTCGCGACGATGTACGCCGCCGAGGGCGTCGGCCTGGCCGCGAACCAGGTCGGCGTACCGCTGAGGGTGTTCGTGTACGACTGCCCGGACGACGAGGACGTCCGCCATCGGGGACACGTGGTGAACCCACGGCTCGTCGAGGCGGACGGTGTCGTGCTGCGCGGACCGGAGGGATGTCTGTCGCTGCCGGGGCTGGAGGCGGGC
Organism: Streptomyces sp. 142MFCol3.1; assembly: GCF_000424945.1. NCBI lineage: Bacteria > Bacillati > Actinomycetota > Actinomycetes > Kitasatosporales > Streptomycetaceae > Streptomyces > Streptomyces sp. 142MFCol3.1. Next base: position 189,630 of record NZ_AUKV01000006.1, on the reverse strand, counting down.
ACCGAGCGCTACGACCACGCGGTCGTGGAGGGGTTCACGGCGGACGGCGAGCCGGTGCGGCTGCACGGCACCGGCTGGTTCGCCCGCTGCCTCCAGCACGAGTGCGACCACCTGGCCGGCGAGGTGTACGTGGACCGGCTGCGGGGGTGGCGCCGTCGCCGGGTGCTGCGGCAGGCGGCGCGGTCACCCTGGGGCGGCTGAGGCCGTCACCGCGGACCCGTGGCCGGGCGCCGCGCCCCGGGCAAGGGCGCGGGCGTCCCGCGGTGGTTCAGAAGCCGGGACCGCCGGCGCGGTCGCCGACGGCGGCCAGGCGGCCCCACAGGAGATCGGCCAGGCTGCGGACCAATTCGGCGCGCGAGCAGGGGCGTTCGCCGAGCCACCAGTCTCCGGCGGCATGCATCATGCCGACGATCCCGTGTCCCCACACCCGTGCCAGCTGCTGGCTGCCCGGGCCCAGGTCGACGCGCTCCTCGATGACCTCGGCGAGCTCCTCGCCCATGCGGCGCAGCAGCGGGGCGGAGTGCTTGCCGACGTCGAAGCCCACGTCGCCGGGCGCCTGGGCACCCTCCGCCGGATGCATCAGGAAGCGGTACACCTGCGGACGGGCCTCGATGGCCGCCAGATAGGTGTCGAGCGTCGACTCGACCCGCTCACGACGTCCGGCCGGTGCGTCCAGCGCGGCCCGCAGCGCTCCGAGGAGGGCGTCCGTGTGCCGCTTGGCGAGCGCCGCGTAGAGCCCGCCCTTGTCGCCGAAGTGGCGGTACAGGATCGGCTTCGTGATGCCCGCCTCGGCGGCGATGGCGTTCATCGAGGCCCCGGGGCCGTCGCGGAGCACCACCCTGTCGGCGGCCTCCAGCAGCTCACGCCGGCGGCGGTCGGCGGACCTCTGCTGATCGGTCCGCTGTGTGGTGTCCATGTGCTCTCCCCACCCGTGGTGATTCGGTGACGCCAGCGCAAACTAACACTCATCGGCGGATGCGTATCGAACGGGCTGCCGAGCTCGGTCCGGGAGTTGACTTTTCTTACTGGTCAGTAACAGACTCCCGTTACCGCAAGTAACAGATGAGTGCAGTGCTGGAGGGGTCATGGCCGAGTTCACCATGGAGCTCAACGACGAACAGAAGGAGGTCCGGGACTGGCTGCACGGCTTCGCCGCCGACGTCATCCGCCCCGCGGCCGCCGAATGGGACGAGCGCGAAGAGACTCCCTGGCCGGTCATCCAGGAAGCCGCGAAGGTGGGAATCTACTCGCTCGACTTCTACGCCCAGCAGTACTTCGACTCCACCGGCCTCGGCATACCGATGGCGATGGAGGAGCTGTTCTGGGGCGATGCGGGCATCGCCCTCTCCATCGTCGGCACCGGCCTCGCCGCCGTGGGCGTCCTCGCCAACGGCACGGAGGAGCAGATCGGCACCTGGATCCCCCAGATGTACGGCGATGTCAACGATGTCAAGGTCGCGGCCTTCTGCTCCTCGGAGCCCGACGCCGGGTCCGACGTCGCCTCCATGCGCACCCGTGCCGTGTACGACGAGGCCAAGGACGAGTGGGTCCTCAACGGCACCAAGACCTGGGCGACCAACGGCGGCATCGCCAACGTCCACGTGGTCGTCGCGGTCGTCGACCCCGAGCTCGGCTCCAAGGGCCACGCGTCCTTCATCGTCCCGCCGGACACGCCGGGTCTCTCCCAGGGCCAGAAGTTCAAGAAGCACGGCATCCGCGCCTCGCACACCGCCGAGGTCGTCCTCGAGGACGTCCGCGTCCCCGGCTCCTGCCTCCTGGGCGGCAAGGAGAAGCTCGACGAGCGCCTCGCCCGCGCCCGTGAGCGTGTCAGGACGGGCGGCGAGCGCGTGAAGAACGCCGCGATGGCGACCTTCGAGGCCTCCCGCCCGGCCGTCGGCGCCATGGCGGTCGGCACCGCGCGGGCCGCCTACGAGGTCGCCCTCGAGTACGCCACGACCCGTGAGCAGTTCGGCCGGCCGATCATCGACAACCAGGGTGTCGCCTTCCAGCTCGCCGACATGCGGACGTCGATCGACGCGGCCCGGCTGCTGGTCTGGCGCGCCTCCTGGATGGCGGTCAACGGCAAGCCGTTCACGGCGGCCGAGGGCTCCATGTCGAAACTGTTCGCCAGCGAGACCGCCAAGAAGGTCACCGCCCAGGCGATCCAGATCCTGGGCGGCAACGGTTACACCCGCGAGTACCCGGTGGAGCGTATGCACCGGGACGCCGCGATCTACACGATCTTCGAGGGGACGAGCGAGATCCAGCGACTGGTCATCGCCCGCACCCTCGCGGGAATGCCCATCCGCTAGCGGATCCGGAGCGGCGTGAGCTGCTCGATGTCGTAGCGGCTGCGCAGTTCCTCGATCGCCTCGTGGTCCGGCGGACCGCCCGAGTCGAGGATCTCCAGCAACTCCTCGAAGTACCGCTCGTGGTCGGGCGGCGGGGAGGCCTGGAAGAACATCTTGGCGTGGCTGTCCGTCGGGTTGGCGAATGCGTGCGGACACCCGGGAGGTACGACGATCACCGTGCCCGGTGTCGCGCGGACCACCCGGGTGCCGGAAGTGGACTCCCACTTCTGCCAGTTGTCGGGTGTTCGCACGCGGGGCTCGAAGGCGAGCACGTCCAGCTCGCCTTCGAGCACGTAGAACAACTCCTCGCTGCGTGTGTGCACATGGGCGCCGACGTCGAAGCCCGGAGGGACCTCCACCTCGAAGGTGGAGGCCGCCCGCGAGTGCGAGCCGGTCACCTTGAAGGTCACGTGCTGGGCCGGTGTGCGCACCACCCGGCCGTGACCCGGTGGCACAAGCAGTCCTTCGGTCTTCGTCATGGTTCGCTCACCACATCACGGGCAGGGCCTCGGGACCACGGATCAGCGCGCCCTTCCGGAAGGAGACCCGATCGGGCGGCACGGCGAGCCGCAGGCCCGGGATCCGGTCCAGCAGCGCGTCGACGAGGAGCTCGGACTCCAGCCTGGCCAGCATCCCGCCGGGGCAGTAGTGCGGGCCGTGGCCGAACGCCACATGCGGATTGGGGCTGCGTGAGAAGTCGATCGTCTCCGGGTCCGGGAAGACGTCCGGGTCGCGGTTCGCGGCCAGGTACGACACATAGATCGCGTCGCCCGCCCGGATCCGTACACCCTTGATCTCCACGTCCTGGGTCGCGATCCGCGACAGCCCGACCGCGTTGCGGTGCGGGATGTAGCGCAGCAGTTCGTCGATCGCCTGGGGGCGGATCTCCGGCTCGGCCCGCAGCCGAGCCACCAGATCCGGGCGCGTCATCAGGATGTAGAAGAGCTGTCCGCTGTTGTTGGTGACCGCCTCGCCGCCGATCTGCAGAAGAACGGCGAGCCCGACGGCCTCCTCCAGCGTCACCTCTTCGCGTCCCACGGCGGCGCCGAGCAGCGAGGTGACGTCCTCGCCGGTGCTCCCGGCCCGGTCCGTGATCAGCTTCCCGAAGTACGCGCTCAACTCCTCCTTGGCCCGCTCGCTGACGTCGACGCCGTGCGAGGAGGAAAGGATCAGCTGGGTCCAGGCGTGCATACGGTGCCGGTCGGCGGTCGGGACCCCCATCAGCTCGCAGATGACCGCGATGGGGAACGGGCTCAGGACCGTCGCCGTGAGGTCGGCGGGCGGACCGCCCTGGAGCAGATCGTCGACCAGCTCGTCCAGCATCTGCCGGGACTTCGCCCGCACCCGCTCGACGCCGCGCGCCGTGAAGGCGGCGGCCACCGAGCGGCGCAGCCGGGTGTGGTCGGGCGGGTCCAGGAAACCCACCGCGCCACGCGTCGGGATGAAGTGCGGGGCGAGCCTGGTGACCCGCTGGTCCATGACCGCCTCACGGCTGAACCGGGGGTCGTTGGCGACCACGCGCACATCGTCGTGCCGGGTCACCAGCCAGGCCCAGCCCTGGCCGTTGGGCAGCTGGATCCGGGTGACCGGGCCCTCACGCATGAGATCCGTGAGGACCGGGTCGAAATCCACGCCTTTCAGGTCGAGGGCGGGCCAGTGCCGGACGGGAGGCAACGCCTCCGTGAGGATGTCCTCGGCCATGGCCCTCACGCCGTCCTGTCGCCGGTGTTCCAGCGACCCAGGGACATCTCCGCGGTGATGCCGGGGCCGAAGCCCGCGAGCAGTCCGCGCGAGGCGTGCTCGGCGCCGCCCTCCTCGAAGAGCCGGCGCAGCGCGTCCAGCACGACGGCGCTGGCGATGTTGCCGTACTCGGTGAGGGTCGCCCGGCTGAACCGGAAGGCATCCGGCGGGACTTCGAGGAACTTGCTGAGGTCGTCGAGGATCCTCGGACCGCCCGCGTGGATGATGTAGAAGTCCAGGTCGGAGGCGTCCCAGCCGTGCTGCCGCGCGAGCGAGTGCAGGGCTGGGGCGAGCGGTTCCATCGTGCCGGGCACCCGCTTGTCGAGCAGGAAGTGGAAGCCCGTCGCACGGACGTCGTACATGATCCACTCTTCGGTCTTGGGGATCAGGTACGAGCCGTTGCGCTCCAGCTCGATGCCGGTGCCGCCGTTGCCTCGGACGGCCGCGGCGGCGATGCCGTCGCCGAACAGGCCGTTGGACAGCAGGGACCCGACGCCGAGGTCGGTCGGCTGGTAGCACAGCGAGCAGAACTCGCAGGCCACGATGAGTGCGTTGGCGTCGGGGTACGCCGTGCAGAAGTCGTGCGCCCGATTGATCGCGGCGCCTCCCGCGGCGCAGCCCAGCTGGGCTATGGGTATCTGCCGGGTGTCGCTGCTGAAGCCCATCGAGTTGATCAGCCACGCCGTGAGCGAGGGCATCATGAACCCGGTGCACGAGACGTAGATGATCACGTCGATGTCGGTGGTGAGCAGCTCGGCGTCGTCAAGTGCCCGCTGTACGACGGCGGGTACCCGCGCCTTGGCCTCACTCTCGTAGACCTTGTTGCGCTCCTCGAAACCCGGGTGCTTCAGCGTCTCCTCGATGGGCTGGACGATGTGCCGGGTCTTGACTCCTGTGTTCTCGATGAGCCTGAGTGCCAGCGGCAGTTGGGGGTGATCCTCGTGACGGGAGCGCGCCAGCTCCAGCGTCTCCTCCATCGTGATCACGTACTCCGGGACCGATACCGAGGGTCTGCACAAAGTCGCCATGGTGCGCGCCTTCTTTCGCCTTCCGGTGGGCGCTGCGCCCTCCGGGTGGTTCACCCACGATCACCCGTCCGAGCGGCGATATCTCGTCGGGTTACTCCATTGAGGGGATCTATGTGTGGGCGTGGGACCCTGTTGGAAAGGGCCTCGGAGCAGTCGAAACCGAAGGGGTGCCCGATGAAGCGGACGGCCAGGGAACTGCTGGAGAGCACGACCGGGAAGCTCGCCCCGGACCCTCGTGCCAACCGTCTTCTGCCGCTGATCGCGCGGGGCGCCGCGCGGCGGACCACGCTGGCCGCGCTGGCCCTGGAACAGTCCCATGTGATCGCCGCGGACCGGCGAGCCTTCCTGCATCTGGCCGAACGGTCGGCGGGGGCGGCGACGTCCGCGGTGCCGGGAGGCGCGGGCCGGGAGACGGCGGTGCGGGGAGAGCCGGGACCCCAGGGCTCGGCCACGGCGGGCGAGGGCGCGGCCCCGGCGAGCGCCGCGTACTTCACCCTGCTCGCCGAGGGTGAGGCGACGGCTCAGGATCGGCTGGGTGCCTATGCCGCCGCGGTCGGCGCCGACGAGGAGCGGGCGGCGCACGAGTGGCTGCCGGACTGCCAGGCCTATCCGGCCTATGTCGCCTGGCTCGCCCTGAACGGCTCCCCGGCCGACGTGGTCCTGGCGCTCAGCGCCAACTTCGCCGCGTGGGGCGGCTATTGCGGCACGATCGCGAATGCGCTGCGCCGCCACTACGGCCTGGACGACGGGGCCTGCGGCTTCTTCGACCTGTTTGCCGAGCCCGCTCCCGAACTGGAGCACCGCGCGCTTGCCGCGGTGCAGGAGGGGCTCGGCGCCGGGCGGATCTCGGTGGAGGAGGTGCACCGCTTCGGCCGGCTCCTCCAGGCCTACGAGTCGAGGTTCTGGCACGCCCTGTGGGAGCTTGACCAGCGGGTCGCCTGAGCCGGGCCCGGCCCGCGCGGCCGGCCCGAGGGTGCGTCAGTCGCCCCTCGTGCCGCTGCTGTGCGCGATGCAGGCCACGTCGATGCGGTCGGCCAGCTTGGCCAGTTCGATCGTGAGCGCGGCCACGGTGTCCTCGTCGAGCCCGTCCTGGCCGGCCTCCACCAGATGCAGCCACCGGCCGCCCACGGTGCGCAGCAGCTTGCTGACGTCGGCGGCCGCCACCTGCAACGTTCCGCGGTCGTCGACGATCAGAGGCAGGGTCACTTCGCGGTTCACACAGGGGATCGTAACTGCGGAACGCTCACGCTCCGTGCCATACCGTGGTGATGTTGCAGAACTCGCGGATTCCGTGCTCGGACAGCTCACGTCCGTAGCCGGACCGTTTCACCCCGCCGAACGGGAACGCCGGGTGCGACGCCGTCATCCCGTTGACGTACACCCCGCCGGCCTCCAGATCGCGGACGAACCGGTCCACCTCGCCCTCGTCACGCGTCCACACGTTCGAACTCAGGCCGAACGGCGTGTCGTTGGCGAGGGCCACCGCCTCGTCGAGGTCCGCCACACGGTAGAGCGTGGCCACCGGCCCGAAGGCCTCCTCCTGGTGGATGCGCATCTGCGGGGTGATGTCGGCGAGAATCGTCGGCGCGTAGAACCAGCCCCGGTCCCGGTATCCCTCGGGACGTTCGCCGCCGCACAGCACGTTCGCGCCGTTCTCCACGGCGTCGTCGACCAGCTCCTCCAGATCGCTGCGGCCCTGCTCGGTGGAGAGCGGACCGACGTCCGTGTCCTCGTCCAGCGGGTCGCCGACCTTCAGCGCCTCCATGCCCGCCGTGAACCGCTCGGCGAAGGCGTCGAACACGTCCGCGTGCACGATGAACCGCTTCGCCGCGATGCACGACTGCCCGTTGTTCTGCACCCGGGCCGTCACCGCGATCCGCGCCGCCCGGTCGATGTCCGCCGACGGCATGACGACGTACGGGTCGCTGCCGCCCAGCTCCAGGACCGTCTTCTTCACCTCGTCCCCGGCCACCGACGCGACCGCCCGGCCCGCGGGCTCGCTCCCGGTCAGGGTGGCCGCCTTCACACGCGGGTCGCGCAAGACGTCCTCGACGGCGCCCGAGCCGATCAGCAGCGTCTGGAAGCAGCCCTCGGCGAAGCCCGCCCGGCGGAACAGGTCCTCCAGGTACAGGGCGGTCTGCGGCACGTTCGAGGCGTGCTTGAGCAGGCCCACGTTGCCCGCCATCAGCGCCGGCGCGGCGAACCGGACCACCTGCCACAGCGGGAAGTTCCACGGCATGACGGCCAGGACGGGGCCCAGCGGCCGGTACCGCACCAGGACCCGGGAGGCGCCGGAGTCCTTGGCGTCGGACGGGTCGGGTTCCTCGTCGGCCAGCAGACGTGCGGCGTGGTCCGCGTACCAGCGCATCGCCTTCGCGCACTTCGCGGCCTCCGCGCGGGCCTGCTTCACCGGCTTCCCCATCTCGGTGGTCATCACCCGGCCGATGGTCTGCAGGTCCTCGTCGAGAAGATCGGCGGCCCGGTGCAGCAGCCGGGCCCGCTCGGCGAAGGACGTGGTGCGGTGGGTGCGGAACGCGGACTCGGCGATGGCGAGCCTGCGCTCGATCTCCTCCGCGCTCAGGGCGTCGAACGTCTTGAGCGTCTCGCCGTTCGCCGGGTTCACCGTCGCGATGGGCATGGCCGACCTCCAAGGAGCGGGTTGTGTCTTCGACCCTCCCGCGCCGCACCCGACACCGCAACGTAGAGTGCGCCGCTCAGGACGAGTGCTCGGCGAGCCGGTCGAGAAACTCCCCCTGCGCCTTCACGATCAGCGTCCGCGCCCGGTCCAGGCCGAGCCACTCCACCCGGTCCAGCTCGGGGAACTCCTGCCGTCTGCCCGACTTGGGCGGCCACTCCATCGCGAAGGTCCCGGGGACGACGGACGCCGGATCGAGGTCCGCCTCGATCGCCCAGGCCGTGACGACCTTGCCGTTGGTCTGGGTGACCTCGCCGAGCGGGAGCGCCTCCCCGTCCGGCGGCGGCAGCCCCAGCTCCTCCTCGAACTCACGGCGCGCCGCGGCCCAGGGGGTCTCGTCGGCCTCGTACTCGCCCTTGGGGACGGTCCAGGACCCGGCGTCGCGACGTGCGAAGAAAGGGCCGCCCATGTGGCCGAGCAGGACCTCCAGGCCGTCGTCGGTGCGCCGGAACAGCAGCAGCCCCGCGCTGTGCTTCCCCCTCATCGCGTGACCTCCGGATGCGCGGCCAGCAGCGTCGCGACCGTGTCGGCCTCGGCCGCGGCCTTGTCCTCGCGGTAACGCACGACGCGCGCGAAGCGCAGGGTGACGCCGGCCGGGTAGCGGGTGGACCGCTGGAGACCGTCGTACGCGATCTCGACGACGAGTTCGGGCCGTACGGTCACCACGTGACCGTCGTCCTCGACGGCCAGCTCCCGCAGCCGCTCGGTCTGCCAGGCGAGCATCGCGTCGGTCATGCCCTTGAAGGTCTTGCCGAGCATCGCGAAGGACCCGTCCGCGTCCCGCGCGCCCAGGTGCAGGTTCGAGAGCCTGCCGGTGCGCCGTCCGTGGCCCCACTCGGCCGCCAGGACGACCAGGTCGAGGGTGTGCACGGGCTTGACCTTCAGCCAGGACGCACCGCGCCGGCCCGCGCTGTAGGGGGCGTCGAGCGCCTTGATCACGACCCCCTCGTGGCCGCGTTCCAGCGTGTCGGCGAGGAACCGTTCCGCCGCGGAGAGGTCCGCCGGGCCGTCCACGAGCGTGCGCCGCACCCGCATCGGCTCGGGCACCAGCCGCGCCAGCTCCGCGTGCCGTTCGGCGAACGGCAGGTCCAGCAGGTCCTGTCCGTCGACGGACAGCGCGTCGAAGAAGACGGGGGAGACGGGCACGGCCCGCGCGGCCGTGACCACGTCCACGCGGGAGCCCACACGTCCGGCCGTCTCCTGGAAGGACCGCGGGCGCCCCGCCCCGTCCAGCGCGATCACCTCTCCGTCCAGGACGAACCGTTCCCCCTTCAGGTCCAGCGCGGCACCGGTGATCTCGGGCAGGCGGTCGGTGATGTCGTCCAGGGTCCGGGTGTACACGCGTACGTCGTCGCCGTCGCGGTGCAGCTGGACGCGGATGCCGTCGAGCTTCTCCTCGACGGCACACACGCCCAGCTTGCCCACGGCCTCGGACACGGAGGACGCCGTGTGCGCCAGCATCGGAAGCACCGGGCGGCCCACGGTCAGCCGGAACCCCTCCAGGGCCGCCGGCCCCTGGCCCAGCAGGGCCTGCGCCACCGTCTGCAGCGAACCGGCGAGCATCACCGCCCGCCGGACGTCGGCGGCGGGCGCCCCCGTCGCCCGGGCGAGCCCCTCCACGGCGAGCGCGTCCAGCGCGCCCTGCCGCACCTCACCGGTGATCAGCCCGACCAGGAAGCGCTGCTCGTCGGTGGTGGCCGCCGCCATCAGTTCCCCCACCAGGCGTGCCCTGCGCTCCTGCGCGCCGGTGCCGGAGACCTCACCCAGCTCGGTGAGCAGCGCGTGCACCTCCCGAACGGTGAGTGCGGGCTCGGCGGCCGGGGCGACGGGCCGGCTCAGCACCTTCCAGCCGATGCCGAGCCGCCCCTGGGGGAGCCGGCCCGCGAGGTACGGGATCACGATCGGGACGTCGTCCGCGTCGGCGTCCCGGAACAGCTCGGCGAGCAGCCCGATCTTCCGGGACCGCGCCGAGGTGGCGGCGACCTCCTGCGAGACTTGGGTGAGCCGGCTCAGCAGCATGCAGCCATGGTGCAACGCACACGCCGCGGGCACACCCCTGCGGGGTGGGCGGCTCCTGTCGGCGTCCGGCCGGGCTCAGCCCCGTGCCGCGGCGGGCGGGCGGCCGGGGACGCTCACCGGTTCAGCCCCGCGCCACGGCCGCGTCGAGGTCCGTGAAGAGCAGCTCGCCGTTGACCGTGGCCGCCGCCCGGTAGCCGCCGCTCGCCGCGTTCACGACCTGCTCCGCGAAGCCGATCGCGTTGCCCGCGGCCCAGACGCCCGGCACGCTCGTCAGTCCCGTCTCGTCGACCACCGGATACGTTCCGAACGGGGTCTCGCGCAGTTCGGCGCCCAGACTTTCCAGCAGGCCGGTCCGCGGGACGGCGCGCGGCGCGACGAACAGCACCGAACGGGCGTGGGTCGTGCCGTCCGCGAGCCGCACACCGGTGAGCCGGTCGTCCCCGACCATCAGTTCCGAGACCTCGCCCGGCACCACGGCGACGCCCGCCGCGGCCAGCCGGCGCAGATCGGCGTCCGTCAGTTCGTCCTCGCGGACGGTGTGCAGGAAGAGCGTCACGTCCTTCGACCACTGGCTCACCATCAGCGCCTGGTGCACGCTCATGGGCGTGGTGGCGAGCACGCCGAAGGCCTTGTCGCGCACCTCCCAGCCGTGGCAGTACGGGCAGTGCAGCACGTCCCGCCCGAACCGCTCGGCGACCCCCGGCACCGACGGCAGTTCGTCGGCCAGTCCGGTCGTGACGATCAGCCGGCGCGCGTGCACCGGCCGCCCGTCCGCGAGCGTGACGTCGAACTCGCCGGCGCCGTCCTGGGCCACGTCCACCACGCGGTCCCGGACCAGCGCGACCCCGTACCCCTCGACCTCGCCGCGCCCCTCGGCGAGGAACTCGGCGGGCGGCATGCCGTCCCGCGACAGATAGCCCTGCATGTGCGCGGCGGGCGCGTTGCGGGGCCGGCCCGCGTCGACGACCAGCGTGCGGCGCCGGGCCCGGCCGAGGACCAGCGCCGCGGACAGTCCCGCCGTGCCGCCGCCCACGACGACGACTTCGTACCTCTCGGTCATGGTGACCACCTCCACCGAGAAGGTCCCGCGAGTCCCGCCGAATTGACAAATGGCTTTGCCGATCCTGCAATACGAGCATGAGTGAGGACATGGAGACGGACGAGGTGCTGGCCGAGGTCGGCCCGCGGCTGCGGCGCATCCGCAAGGAGCGGGGCGCGACCCTCGCCGGGCTGTCCGAGGCGACGGGCATCTCGGTGAGCACGCTCTCCCGCCTGGAGTCCGGGCTGCGCAAACCCAGTCTGGAACTGCTGCTGCCGATCGCGCGGGCGCATCAGGTGCCGCTGGACGAGCTCGTCGGCGCGCCACCGGTGGGCGACCCGCGCGTACGGGCCGAGCCGATCGTGCGGTACGGGCGCACCCACTGGCCGCTGACCCGTCAGCCCGGCGGGCTCCAGGCCTACAAGGTGCTCGAACCGAAGCGGCGCATGGAGCCGGACCCGCGGGTCCACGAGGGCTACGAGTGGCTGTACGTGCTCTCGGGGCGGCTGCGGCTGGTGCTCGGCGAGCACGACGTGGTGCTCGGGCCGGGGGAGGCCGCGGAGTTCGACACCCGCGTACCGCACTGGTTCGGGTCCACGGGTGAGGGGCCCGTGGAGTTCCTGAGCCTGTTCGGCGCGCAGGGTGAGCGGATGCACGTCAGGGCGCGGCCCGCCCGGCGCGGGCGGGGCGACTGACGGGGCGTGTCGAAGACGACCGGCGCCGACTGTTCCCAGGCGGGCAAGCGACCGCTTAGTATGCGATCGACCGCGGTCCAGACGCCGGACACCGAGAAGCAGCTCCTGGAGGCCCCGCATGCAGGCATGGCAAGTGCACCAGAACGGCGAGCCGAGCGAGGCGATGCGCCTCCAGGAGGTGCAGCGGCCCACGCCCGGTGACGGCCAGGTCCTGCTGAAGGTGCGCGCCGCGAACATCAACTTCCCGGACGCGCTGCTCTGCCGCGGTCAGTACCAGGTCAGGCCGCCGCTGCCGTTCACCCCCGGCGTGGAGATCTGCGGCGAGACCGAGGACGGACGCCGCGTGATCGCCAACCCGGTCCTGCCGCACGGGGGATTCGCCGAGTACGCGCTCGCGGACGCCGCCGCCCTGCTGCCCGCACCGGAGGCCCTCGACGACGCCGAGGCCGCCGCCCTGCACATCGGCTACCAGACGGGGTGGTTCGGCCTGCACCGCCGCGCCCACCTGGAGGCCGGCGAGACCCTGCTCGTCCACGCTGCCGCAGGAGGGGTCGGCAGCGCGGCCGTGCAGCTCGGCAAGGCGGCGGGCGCCACCGTCATCGGCGTCGTCGGCGGCGCCGACAAGGCCGCCGTGGCCCGCGAGCTGGGCTGCGACGTGGTGATCGACCGCCGCGCCGAGGACGTCGTCGCCGCGGTCAAGCAGGCCACCGGCGGCCGGGGTGCCGACGTCGTCTACGACCCCGTCGGCGGCGAGGCCTACACCCAGTCCACGAAGGTCGTCGCCTTCGAGGGCCGGATCGTCGTCGTGGGCTTCGCGAGCGGCACGATCCCCAGCCCCGGGCTCAACCACGCCCTCGTCAAGAACTACTCGATCCTCGGCCTGCACTGGGGTCTGTACAACACCAAGAACCCGAAGCTGGTCCAGCACTGCCACGAGCAGCTCACCGAGCTCGCCGCCCGGGGTGCCGTCAAGCCGCTGGTGAGCGAGCGCGTGCCGCTGAGCGGGGCGGCAGCCGCCGTGCAGCGCGTCGCCGACGGTGTCACCACCGGACGGATCGCCGTGCTCCCCGCACTGGAGAATGGAGCCGCAGCATGACCGACGCAGCCGAACTGCGCCGCCGCACCCAGCAGTTGCTGGCCGCGCACCCGCCCGCCACGACCGACCGCACGGACTTCCTCAGGGCGCGCTTCGATGCCGGCCTGGCCTGGGTCCACTACCCGGAGGGCCTCGGCGGACTCGGTGCCCCGCGTACCCTCCAGGCCGTCGTGGACGCCGAACTGGAGGCCGCCGAAGCCCCCGACAACGACCCGCGGCGCATCGGCATCGGTCTTGGTATGGCGGCGCCCACGATCCTCGGCTTCGGCACCGAGGAACAGAAGCGACGCTTCCTCAGGCCCCTGTGGACCGGGGAGGAGGTCTGGTGCCAGCTCTTCAGCGAGCCCGGCGCCGGGTCCGACCTCGCCGCGCTCGGCACCCGGGCCGTCCGCGAGGGCGACACCTGGGTGGTCAACGGGCAGAAGGTGTGGACGTCCAGCGCCCATGTGGCCCGCTGGGCGATCCTCATCGCCCGCACCGACCCGGACGTGCCCAAGCACCGGGGCATCACCTACTTCGTCTGCGACATGACCGACCCGGGCGTCGAGGTCCGGCCGCTGCGCCAGATCACCGGCGAGGCCGAGTTCAACGAGGTCTTCCTCACCGACGTCCGCATCCCCGACTCCCGGCGCCTCGGCGACGTCGGCGACGGCTGGAAGGTCGCGCAGACCACGCTCATGAACGAGCGCGTGTCCATCGGCGGGATGCGCATCCCGCGCGAGGGCGGCATGATCGGGCCGGTCGCCAGGACCTGGCGCGAGCGCCCCGAACTGCGCACCCACGACCTGCACCAGCGGCTGCTGAAGCTGTGGGTGGAGGCCGAGGTCGCCCGGATCACCGGCGAGCGGCTGCGCCAGCAGCTCGTCGCGGGCCAGCCCGGCCCCGAGGGCTCCGGCATGAAGCTGGGCTTCGCCAGGCTCAACCAGGAGATCTCCGGCCTGGAGGTCGAACTCCTCGGCGAGGAGGGCCTGCTGTACGACGACTGGACGATGCGACGGCCCGAACTCGTCGACTTCACCGGCCGCGACGCCGGTTACCGCTATCTCCGCTCCAAGGGCAACAGCATCGAGGGCGGGACCAGCGAGGTCCTGCTCAACATCGTCGCCGAACGCGTCCTGGGACTGCCGTCCGAGCCGCGCACGGACAAGGACGTCGCGTGGAAGGACCTCGCCCGATGACAACGCAGAGCACCCAGCCCGATCTGCTCTACTCGGAGGAGGAAGTGGCACTGCGCGCCGCCGTCCGCGACCTCCTCGCCGACCGTTGCGACGCGGCGGGCGTCATCGCCCGCACCGAGTCGGACACACCGCACGACCCCGAGCTGTGGAAGGCGCTGTCGGCCGGGATGGGACTGGCGGGCCTCCTGGTGCCCGAGGCCCGGGGTGGCCAGGGTGCCACGCACCGTGAAGCCGCCGTCGTCCTGGAGGAGCTCGGGCGCGCCGTCGCCCCCGTGCCCTATCTCAGCAGCGCGGTGGTGGCCACCGAGGCCGTGCTGGCCTGCGAGGCCGACGAGCTGACGGCCCGCCTGGCCTCCGGGCGGACCATCGGAGTGCTCGCCGTGAGCCTCGGCACCGCGCCGGGCGCCGCCTTCAGCACCGTGCGGCTGGAAGACGGGCTGCTGCACGGCGAGTTGACCGGCATCGCGGACGCCGTCGCCGCGGACGTGCTGCTGGTGCCCGCGCAGGACGGCGGGCTGTACGCCGTGGACGCGGAGTCCGTGACCGTCACCCCGCGGGTGTCCCTCGACCTGACGCGGCCCGTCGCCACCGTCGGCCTCGACGGGGTCCTGGGCCGACGGCTGGGCGACGCGGAGCCCGCCGTGCGACGTGCCCTGCGCGCCGGTGCCGCACTGCTGGCCTCCGAGCAACTCGGTCTGGCCGAGTGGTCGTTGACGGAGACGGTGCGCTACCTGAAGGAGCGCAAGCAGTTCAACCGGCCCGTCGGCGGCTTCCAGGCGCTCAAGCACCGGCTGGCACAGCTGTGGCTGGAGGTCGTCAACCTGCGTGCCGCCGCGCGCAACGCCGCCGACGCGCTCGCCACCGGCAGCGCGGACGCCGACGTCGCGGTCGCGGTGGCCCAGGCCTACGCCGCTCCGGTAGCCGTGCACGCCGCCGAGGAGGCGCTCCAGTTGCACGCCGGCATCGGCATGACCTGGGAGCACCCCGTACACCTGTATCTGAAGCGGGCCAAGGCCGACTCCCTGGCGTACGGCACGGCGGGCGCCCACCGCGAGGCGCTGGCCGAACTGGTCGACCTGCGCGCGCCCTGACCTGCCTCGGGCCCGTCCGGGAAAGCCCGCCCCACCTGGGGCGGGCTTTGTCGTGCGGGCTGCCCCGAGAAGTGAACAGAGGGCGGCAGTCCAGCCAACTCCCCGCACGGACAGGCCCCTTGGGCCCCGACCGAACGCATACTCGCTTCGGTCCCACCCGGCCCTCAAGGGGAGGCAGAGCATGGCCCTCATCACCCGTCGCAGAGCCCTCACCACTTTCGGCGCCGCCCTCGCCGGCACGGCCGCAGTGCCGGCCACGCAGGCGTGGGCGGGCGGCGGCCACCACGGCCCCCGCCCGCTGTGGCGCGCCCACGCCCACAACGACTACGAGCACCCGCGCCCCCTGTACGACGCCCTCGAACACCGGTTCGGCAGCGTCGAGGCCGACATCTATCTCGTGGGCGACCAGCTCCTCGTCGCCCACGATCCCGTCGACCTCGACCCGACCCGCACCCTCGAATCCCTCTACCTCGAACCCCTCGCCGCCCGCGTCAGGGCCAACCACGGCTCGGTGTACCGCGGTTACCGCGAACCCCTGCAACTGCTCGTCGACATCAAGACCGAGGGCGCGTCGACATACCTCGAACTCGACCGTCACCTGCGCCGCTACCGCCGTCTGTTCACCACCTACGCACACGGCCGGGTGCACCCCGGACCGGTCACGGCGGTGATCTCGGGCGACCGGGCGGCCCGGGCGCCGATGGAGGCCCAGACCGTGCGGCGCGCCTTCTACGACGGGCGGCTCAGCGACCTCGGCACCGCGGCCCCCGCCTCGTTCGTCCCGCTGATCAGCGACAACTGGACCCTGAACTTCAGCTGGTCGGGCGACGGCCCGTTCCCGGCGGCCGAACGCGAGAAGCTGCGCGGCATCATCGCTGCGGCGCACGGACGCCGGCAGAAGGTCCGCTTCTGGGCGACACCCGACGTGGCGGGCCCGGCCCGTGACGCGCTGTGGGGCGAACTGCTCGCCGCCGACGTCGACTGTCTGAACACGGACGACCTGGCCGGCCTGGAGACGTTCCTGGACGCCCACCGGCGGGCCTAGTCACCACCCGCACCCGGTCGCCCGCCGCCGGGCGGCCGGGTGCGAGAACCACACGTTCGGAGGACAGGTCAGCCGCCCGGACGAACCCTTCACTACGCCACACTTACGGCCGAACGCCGCGAAGCGGACGTGGTGGAGGAGGTTGACGATGGCGATTTCCATCTCTGTGGTGCTGCTGCTCCTGATCCTGGCGGTGGTCTTCCTGCGCAACGGCGCACTGAAGGTCTCCCACGCCCTGGTCTGCGTGCTGCTCGGTTTCTACCTGGCCAGCACCAGCATGGCCCCGACCATCCTCAGCGGGCTCACGGCCACCGCGGACATCGTGGGCAGCCTGCAGCCCTGAGCCGCTCCGGGGCCGGCCGGACCCGGTGGTCAGGGACGCGAGAACACGCCGATTCCGTTCGGCACGGGGCGTTCGGCGCCACCGCTCGGATGGTTGAGGACGCCGACCGCTTCCGCACCCGGCAGCCGGGCGACCATCGTGCTGGAGCCCCCGCCGTCCAGGCTGAACGCATCCTCCGATCCCAACTGCCGCATCGTCTGCGTCACTTCCGCGATCGTGAGCCCGTTCCGGTACTCGGGCGCGCCGTCCAGGGCGAGGAGCAGCATCCGCCGGCCGTGGTCCGCGATGCCCACCACGGTCCGCACCGCCGCGGTCGTGTCGTCCAGCCCCGGCAGCGGACGGCCGTCGACGAGCATCGGGTAGCCGCCCAGCGCCATGCCGTACGGGATGCGTGAGGCCTCCGCCACCAACCGGTGCCGCACCGTGACCCCCTCGCCCACGGACAGCTTCCGCAGCAACCGGGCGCCCGCCTCCCGTCCCACCAGCACCGTGCTGCCCGACGCGACGGGACCGGCACCAGGGGTGTCCGCCGCCGACACGACCCGTCCGCCCGTGACCGTCACCTCGTACGTGTCCGTGCTGCACGGCGCCGCCCGCTCGGTGTCCGTGCCGCAGGTGGCCCGCACCCGGGAGACACTGCCCCAGTCCGACGTGAACGCGCCGATCGAACCCTCCGGCAGCGCGTACTGGTTGAGCCCGCCCAGCGGCCACCGTCCCTCGTGGCTGCGCACGGAGCCGTCGAGCGCCAGCCCGTCCAGCCGGGCCCTGCGGTCGACGCCCACGCCGAACACGTCCTCGGTGGTCGTGCCGGGCGGCAGGGCGGGGCCGAAGCGCTGCCCGTTCGGCACGGCCGCCTTGAGCGCGTGCCCGCCCGTGATCGCCGGGCCCACGGTCGCGCCGGTCGCCTCCACGCCCGGATGCTGGGTCTCCGTGATGTTGAAGAAGTCGCCGTTGACTCCCGCGACGGCGCCCTGCGCGTCGGCGAGCCGGGAGACGGGCGCCCGGGACGCCACCGCGCCCGGGTGGAGCAGTCCGACGCGCACACGGGGGTCGCGCAGGTCGACGTCGAGCACATGTGCGTGCGTCACCCCCTTGGCCCCCTGGATGTCCAGCTGGGTGTACTCCACGCCGGGCGCGACGGCGGTGCCGTCCTCCGCGCCGCTGGCCGGCGCCGCCCCCACCAGGGCGGCGCCGGCCAGCGCTCCACATGCCGTGAAAACCGTCAGTGCCGTTCTGAGCCGTCCGTCACGACGCGTCACAGTGCCCCCTGAGGTCTCGTCAACTTTCGCAGGACTCAGGGGAATTGCACCAGACGACGGCGCCCGCGCCGATGGCTAGGGGCCGACGACCCGGGAACGGATCAGGAAACGCACTCCTTCGGGTGCCTCCAGCGAGAAACCGCTGCCGCGCCCCGACACGACATCCACGATCAGCCGCGTATGGCTCCACAGCTCGTACTGGCTCCTGGACATCCAGAAGGCCACCGGGTCGTCGAGGCCCTCGACCTCCAGATCGGCGAGCAGGATGTCGGAGCCGCCGATGCGGAACTCGCCGTTCGGATAGCACATGGGCGCACTGCCGTCGCAGCAGCCGCCCGACTGGTGGAACATCAACGGTCCGTGGAGGGCGCTCAGCCGCCGCACCAGCTCGGCTGCGGCGGGCGTCAGTTCCACGCGCGGGACGACATCCATCGGCTCTCCCCGTCGGGTCACGGATGCGGTGACCCCGCCGACGGCGCACCACGGCCGGGCCACCGCCCAGCCGACCATCCCGGACGTTGCGAGAGGGTTGCACACGGGGCCGGTGCCACATGAGACCGGCCCCGTCGACGCCCGCCGTCCGCGGGAAACGTCACGAGGCCGGCCTCGGGACCTGATGTGCCGGTGGGTCAGCAGATGCGGGGCAACTGCTCGCCCAGCGGCATGTCCACGACACGGGTGCCGCCGAGCCCGGTGGCCGCGACGACCATGCCGGGATGATCCGGGACGCAATGGCCGATCGCCACGGCCTCCTTGCCGAGCGGATGGGCGCGCATGGCCGCGAGCACGGCATCCGCGTGCTCGGGCGGCACGAACGCCACCAGCTTGCCCTCGTTGGCCACGTACAACGGGTCCAGGCCCAGGAACGCACAGGCGTTGGCGACCGTGTCCGGCACGGGCAGCGAGCGCTCGTCGAGCCTGACGCCGACGCCCGCCGCGCCCGCGATCTCGTTCAGGGAGGTGGCCAGACCGCCGCGGGTCGGGTCACGCAGCACATGGAGGTCCGGACAGACGGCCACCATCTCCGCGACCAGACCGGCCAGCGACGCCGTGTCGCTCTGGATCTCGACGCCGAACTCCAGACCCTCCCGCACACTCATGATGGCCACGCCGTGCACCCCGACGGGGCCGCTGACGAGCACCACGTCTCCGGGGGTCGCGCGCTGCGGACGGATGTCCACGCCCGCCGGGATCACCCCGATCCCGGCGGTGTTGATGAAGATGCCGTCCCCGTGCCCCGCGTCGACCACCTTGGTGTCACCTGTCGCCACCGTCACCCCGGCGGTACGGGCCGCCTCGCCGAGAGCCTCGGCCACGCGTCCCACGACGGCCAGTTCGACGCCCTCCTCCAGGATGAACCCGCAGGAGAGGTAGGCGGGCAGGGCCCCGGCCATCGCCAGGTCGTTGACCGTGCCGTTCACCGCGAGGTCCCCGATGCTGCCGCCCGGGAAGAAGAGCGGACGGACGACGAAGGAGTCGGTGGAGAACGCCAGGCGGGCGCCGTCCAGGTACAGCCGCGCGGAGTCGCCCAGTTCGGCGAGTACGTCGCTGCCGAAGGCCGGCGCGAACAGGTGCTCCACCAGCTCGGCGGAGAGCGTGCCGCCGCCGCCGTGCCCCATCACGATCTTGTCGTGGTCACGCAGCGGCGCAGGGCAGGTCCAGGACGAGAAATCGACGGGTGCCGAAGCAGAGTCAGACAACGCTGCTCGCCTCCTTGTTCGGGGCGTCCAGCCGCCGGTACAGGTAGTAGGCGGCGCACGCGCCCTCGCTGGAGACCATGGTCGCGCCCAGCGGATTGCGCGGTGTGCACTCCTTGCCGAACGCCGCGCACTCGTGCGGCTTGATGAGGCCCTGCAGGACCTCGCCGCTGCGGCACACCGTCGACTCCTCGGTCTTGATGCCGGTGACCGAGAAGCGGTGCTCGGCGTCGTAGTCGCGATACTTGGGCGACAGTCGCCAGCCGCTCCGCGGGATAGTGCCGATGCCGCGCCACGCCCGGTCGGTCACCTCGAAGACGTCGGCCAGCATGGCGCGCGCCGCGGGGCTGCCGTCGGCCTGAACGGCCCTGGGGTAGGCGTTCTCCACGGTGTGCCGACCCGACTCCAGCTGCCGCACCGCCCGGCGGATGCCCTCCAGGATGTCGAGCGGCTCGAAGCCGGTCACCACGATGGGCACCCGGTGCCGCTCGGCCAGTTCCGGATACTCGGCGGTGCCCATCACCGTGCAGACGTGGCCCGCGGCGAGGAACGCCTGGACCCGGCAGTCCGGAGAATTCATGATCGCGTCGATGGCCGGCGGCACCCGGACGTGGGAGACCAGCAGGCTGAAGTTGGTGATGCCCAGCTTCTTGGCCTGGTAGACGGTCATCGCGTTGGGCGGGGCCGTGGTCTCGAAGCCGATGCCGAAGAAGACGACCTGACGGTCCGGGTTCTCCTGAGCGATCTTCAGCGCGTCCAGCGGCGAGTACACGACCCGGACGTCCGCGCCCTCGCTCTTGACCTTGAACAGGTCACGTCCGCTGCCGGGCACCCGGAGCATGTCCCCGAAGGAGCAGAAGACGACGTCGGGGCGGGAGGCGATCTCCAGCGCCTTGTCGATGATCTCCAAGGGCGTCACGCACACCGGACAGCCCGGCCCGTGGATCAGCTGGATCTCCTCGGGCAGCAACTGGTCGATGCCGTGACGGATGATCGAGTGCGTCTGCCCGCCGCAGACCTCCATGAGGGACCAGGGCCGTGTGGTGACCGCCCTGATGTCGTCGAAGAGCCGCTTGGCGAGGACCGGGTCGCTGAACTCGTCCAGGTACTTCATGACCGGGCCTCCTTGTCGGCACTGTCCTCGGCGACGGACCCGTCGTGACCGGGCCGGGCGCCGTTCGTGGGGGCGGGTCCGGTGTCCGGGAGTTCGGTTCCGGCGGGGCGTTCGGCGCCCGCGTCCCTGGCGGCCTTGCCCCAGGCGTCGCCGAACTCCTCCTCCAGGACCCCGAGGTTCTCGAAGAGCTCCAGGGTCTGCTTCGCCGACTGCTCGTCCAGCCGTTGCAGGGCGAACCCGACGTGGACGATGGCGTAGTCACCGACCTGCATGTCCGGCACGTACTCCAGACACACGTCCTTGACGACACCGCCGAAGTCCACCTTGGCCATCCGCGTCGCGTCACGTTCCTCGATCTTCAGCACTCGGCCGGGTACGGCCAGACACATGAGTCGCTCCTGCCTCGCTCGTGCAGTACTCCCGCGCTACCGCGTGGCGCGGGCGGCGACGATCAGCTGTCCGAGCGCAAGACCGCCGTCATTGGGGGGAACCCTGTGGTGCCGCAGGACGGAGAAGCCGTCCCGTTCCAGAACGGCGCAGCAGCCCTCGGTCAGCAGGGCGTTGCAGAACACGCCGCCGCTCAGGGCGACCGTGCCGATGCCGGTGCGTCTACGTGCCACCGCGCACACCTCCTGGACGAGGGAGACCACCGCCGCGTGGAACCGACGCGCCACCGGACCGGCCGCGACCCCGGCGCGGACATCCGCGACGGCAGCGGCCAGCACCGGCGCCGGATCGGCGACCAACGGTGCCTCCGGGTCCTGCCGGACCGGTCTCAGCATGAACCGGTACGCACCTTTTCGCCCGTCGTCGAGGAGGCCGGCCGGCGACCCGGAGGCACCGGACAGGTCCTCCAGCGCCGCGTTCTCCAGTTCCATCGCCGCCTGCGCCTCGTACTCCACCCGGTGACAGACGCCCGCCAGCGAGGACACCGCGTCGAACAGCCGGCCCATGCTGGAGGTGGGCACGCAGTTGAGGTTCCGCTCCAGCTGCCGTCGCAGCAGCCGGCGTTCCTCCGGCGCGGCGGCCCCGACGCACGGCAGCTCCTCCGACCAGGGCAGACCCGCCGTGCGCAGGTGGGACAGCGCCATCCGGTAGGGGTTGCGCACGGCGGCGTCGCCGCCCGGCAGGGCCGCATAGCCCAGATGGGCGAACCTGCGGTATCCGTCGTAGTCGGCGAGCAGCACCTCGCCGCCCCACACGGCACCGTCGTCGCCGTACCCCGTCCCGTCGAAGGCGATCCCGATGACCGGCTCGGAGCCGTCCAGCCCGTGCTCGGCCATGGCGGAGGCGACATGGGCGTGGTGGTGCTGCACCTGACGCAGCGGCACGTCACGGGCCCGGGCCTCGCGGTGCGCCCACTGGGTGGAGCGGTAGCCGGGGTGCCGGTCGGCGACCAGCAGCCGCGGTGCGACGGAGGTGAGGTCCGTCAGCTGCGCGGTGGCCCGCTCGAAGGCGTTCAGCGTCGCCAGGTCGTCCATGTCGCCGACATGTGCGGACAACCAGGCGTAGCGGCCGTCACCGGCGCAGAAGGTGTTCTTGAGGTCGCCGCCGGTGGCCAGCGCCGGGACCACCGGCACCGGCAGTGCGACGGGGAACGGGGCGTACCCGCGTGAGCGGCGCACCGGCAGTTCGGCACCGGCGCACACCCGCACCACCGAGTCGTCGCACGGCACGTGGATGGGGCGGTCGTGGGCGAGCCAGGCGTCGGCCAGGCCCTCCAACCGGGCCAGCGCCTCGGCGTCGTCCGTGACGATCGGCTCGCCCGACCGATTGCCGCTGGTCATGACCAGGACGGCCGGGCCGGGAGGATCGCCGGGCAGCCCGAGCAACAGCCGGTGCAGCGGCGTGTACGGCAACATGACCCCGAGGTCGGGGCTGCCGGGGGCGACCGCCGCGGCCACGTCGGCGCACGCGGACGTCCGGCGCCGCAGGAGGACGACCGGCTTGCGCGGCCCCAGCAGCAGTTCGCGCTCGGCGTCGCCCACCAGAGCCAGTCGCTCCACCGTCTCCAGGGAGTCCGCCAGCACGGCGAACGGCTTGTCGCCCCGGTTCTTGCGCTTGCGCAGGGTGCGCACGGCCGAGGGGTCGCCCGCGTCGCACGCCAGGTGATAGCCGCCGAGCCCCTTCACCGCGACCACGGCGCCCTGGGCCAGCATCCGGCGGGCCTCGGCCAGTGCCGCCGCGTCGCGCGGCCCGTCGGCGTCGTGTGGCCCGGTCCGCAGGGTGAGCCGCGGGCCGCAGGCCGGGCAGGCGATCGGCTGGGCATGGAAGCGCCGGTCGGCCGGATCGGTGTACTCGCCCGCGCAGTCGGCGCACATCGGGAACCCGGCCATGGTGGTCCGGTCCCGGTCGTAGGGCAGCGAGGTGACGATGGTGAACCTCGGGCCGCAGTGCGTGCAGGTGATGAACGGATGCCGGTGGCGCCGGTCGGCCGGGTCGGCGAGCTCGCTCAGACAGGCGTCGCAGGTGGCCGTGTCCGGGGAGACCAGTGTGCGTCCCGGCCCGCCGGCGGAGGGCCGGATGGTGAACACCGAGCCGTCGTTCTCCGGCGGCACGGCACGCTGCTCGACCGACTCGACGACGGCGAGCGGCGGGGGCCCGTTCCCGACGCGCTCGCAGAACTCAGCCACGGCGGCGGCGGGCCCCTCCACCTCGGCCTCGACGCCCTGCGCGTTGTTGGTCACCCAGCCGGTCAGGCCGAGTTGCTCGGCGAGCGTGTACACGAACGGACGGAAGCCGACTCCCTGGACGACGCCCCTGACGACGATGTGCCTGCGCTCACGCCCCGGGGACGGACTCACCTGGCGGGCTCCTGCTCGTGCGGGTGTCCCGGGCCGACGGTGCGGTCCGCGGTGTGCGGGTCTCCCGGGCCGGAAGCGTGGTGATCCGTCGGGTACGGGTGCTCGGAGCTGTGCGGCCGGTGATCGTCCGCGTGCGGGTGCTCAGGGCCGTGCGGCCCGTGATCCGTCGTGTGCGACTGCCCAGGGCCGGACGGCCGCTGCCCCGCCGTCCGCGGGTGGTGTCCGTTCGCCTGCGCGGGTCCGGCTTCGTGCTCGTGGCTGTGCAGATGCCGGGCGTGCTCCTGCGCGAGCACGGGCGTGTGCGGCGCGTCGCCGGCCGCGCAGCGCAGCACGTGGGCCAGCAGCGCGTCGACGCCCCGCCCCGTGCGCGCGGACGTCTCCAGGACGGGCACTCCGGGGTTGACCTGCTCGACGCCTCGCAGGAACGCCTCACGGTCGAAGCCGACGGCGTCCGCGATGTCGGTCTTGGTCACCACCACGAGATGCGCGAGCCCGAAGGCCGTCGGGTACTTGACGGGCTTGTCCTCGCCCTCGGTCACCGAGGCGAGCGCGATGCGCAGGCTCTCGCCGAGGTCGTAGGAGGCGGGGCAGACGAGATTGCCGACGTTCTCGACGAACAGGATCCGGGTGCCCTCGGGCAGCCACCCGTCCAGCTGCCGCTGGAGCATGCCCGCCTCCAGATGACAGAGCCCGTCGGTGAGGATCTGCCGGACCGGGGCACCCGAACGGGCGAGCCGGGTCGCGTCGTTCTCGGTGGCCAGGTCCGCGGTGACCGCCGCGGCGGGAGTGCCCTCGGCCACGGCACGGGCCAACAGCCGTTCCAGAAGGGCCGTCTTGCCGCTGCCGGGACTGGACAGCAGATTCACCGCGGACGTGCCCCGGTCACCCAGATAGCCCCGTAGAGTCAGCGCGTTCTCGTCGTTCTTGGCGAGGACGGCCTGATGAAGGTCAACGGTGCGGCACATGGCTCGTCTCCTGGTCGTCCGTCCGGCCCGCCGCCGGGGCGGCCCGCGGTCCGGGGTGCGGGGTTCCACCGTCCGGGCTCCCGTCGGCGACCACCACCCGGACGATCTCCAGCTCCCGGCCGCCGAGCAGGGTCAGCGTGTTCCCGCAGTCGGCGCACCACAGCACGGGAGGCATCCCGGTGGACGCCTCGCGGCCGCACCCGTCGCAGCGCGCCCACGCCTCAACAGTCTCGATCAGCAGCCGTGCCCCCGCCAGCGCGGTTCCCTCCGTGGCGAGCCCGAACGAGAAGTCCAGGGCCTCGGGCACCACACCGGCGAGCTCGCCGATCCGCAGGGTCAGCGACTCGACCGCGGAGCCCTGCCCCCGTACGGCCTCCTCGACCTGTTCGACGACCGCGACGGCGATGGACAGTTCATGCACCGGCACCACCCGCCCGGGTCCGTGCGCCGTCGGGCCGCGCGCTCTCCGGAATTGTGGGTCGCGCCCGGCTGGCTAGGCTGAGAGGACCATGACTGGGCATGACGTCGAACGGCGCGCTCTGCTCACCCCGGTGCTTCTCCTGCTCCTGGCCGAGCGTCAAGGCCACGGCTACGAGCTGGTGCAGCGCCTGGGCGGATTCGGCTGCGCCGACACCGATCCGGCACACGTGTACCGGCTGTTGCGCGGCATGGAGAGCAGCGGCGAGGTCACCTCGCGCTGGCACGCCTCCGCGAGCGGTCCCGCGCGCCGTGTCTACGCGATCACCCAGCAGGGTGCGATGGACCTCGCGCTGTGGTTCGTGCGCCTGGGGGAGTTGCACAGCACCCTCCACCTCTTCCTCGAACGGTATGTGCAGCTTGAGGACGTCGGCGGCCGGGACGGGCGCGGTGGCCCCCCCGGCCCCGCCGCGCGCCGTCCGTCCGCCGACGCGTCCGGGTCCGGTACCGGCCGGCGGGCGCCGGGTGCGGGTGGGCCCGGGGCGGCGGCCGACGGACGCGCGCGAGGCACGCGGGGCGCCGACGGTCCCCCGCCCGCCGATGGCGCCCGGCCCCTCGACGGTTCGCGGCCCGGCAGCCCCCGGCCCGTCGACGGTTCGCGGCCCACCGACGGGCGGTTGCGGGAGACCGAGGCGCTGATCCGGGATCACATGCGCCGCATGCGCAGGTAACGGCGCATGTCCGGCAGGTTCCTGACGACTCCGTAGGCCAGTACGAGGCCCGCGGCGACGCCCACCCATGTCCATTCCATGGTTGCCTCCATCGTTTGTCAGCTCCTCTGGGGTACGGAGGTGTCTCGGCGCACCAGGTCGAGCACCAGGTCCGCGGCGGTCTCCACCGCCTCGGCCACCGGCGCGGTCAGGCCCATGCCCTCGTCCGTGGCCCGCGGTTCGCAGCCGATGACGTACACCGCCTCGGGGAGGGTGCCGCCCGCGCCGGCGTGCAGGTCGTGCAGCAGCGCCAGGACGCTCGCGGGGTCCATGGCGTGACTGTCCATCGGCGCGGACGGGACGGCGGGCGGCCCGGGTCCGACGTCGACGGTGTACAGCGTGCCGGGCCGGCCGCCGCGGCTGACGGCGTCCACGAGCACGAGGGTGTGGTAGCCCTCCAGCAGGCGGTACGCGAGGTGCACACCCCGGATGCCGGCGTCCATGAGCTCGGTACCGGGCGGCAGTTCACCGGCACGGTCCGCGAGACGCCGGATCGTCTCCACGCCGAATCCGTCGTCCTGAAGGAACACGTTGCCGACCCCCGCCACCAGGATCCGGCGTGTCCTGTCCGGCTCGGTCATGGTGCCTCCTTCTCCAGCGGGGCCACCTCGTCGGGCCGGAAGTACAGGAAGCGGCCCTGTGCTCGGCGCAGGTCGGTGCCCGGGTCGTCGTCCACGACCACCGCGAGATGCGTCTCGCCGTCGAGATCTCCGACGACCGCCTCGACCGTGGCGCGCCGGCCGAAGAGGAACTCGTCCTGGGCGTCCGAGCGCCGGGCGCCCGGCGTGAGCATCACCCTGCTTCCGGCCCGCACGGTCCGGCCGTCGATGACGACGGCGGCCGGCACCTCCTCCTCGGCGGCGGGGTCCTGCGCGGGGTCCCACCAAGGGTGTCCGGGGCCGTCCGGCAGGCTCAGGCCCCTCGCGGCGGGAGAGAACCCCGGTTCCGCCGGCGCCGGGTGAGGATCGGCGGCCCCGGAGCTCGAACCGGCCGCCGCGAGGCCCGGCCAGGCCCGCGAGGGGGCCGGCCCGGCCGGAGCGAATCCCCCGGGACCGGGTTCACCCGTGACCTCGCGCAGACCGCGGATCGCCCCGTGCAGCCGCTCCCGTACCGCCTGCGGCATGCTGTCGACCAGGTCGACGACCTCGGCGGCGCGCGCGTCCGTGCCCCGTGCCTCGCGCTTCTCCCGCTCGGTGAGCGCGGCCGTGCGCAGCGAGAGGATCTCGTCGATCTCGGTGGCGTCGTACAGCGGGCCCGGACTCTCGTCGGCGAGGGCCGGATGGTCCTCCAGGATGATCGGCGAGGAGAGCATGATCTCCTCCGCGCCGGGCGGACCCGCCAGCACCGGCCAGGTGTGGTCGTTGCGGCACTCCGCGACGGCCGGGCGGGCCCACTCCGGCGGGTCCGTCATCGACAGGAACCGTCCGCCGGGCACGCCGAGCAGCAGATGGGTGCCGATCATGCTGTGGGCGAGTGCCTCCGTACGGTCGGCGACGTCGGCGCCCGTGGTGTTGTGTACTCCGATCGTGAGCCGCAACACCCGGTAGGGTCCCGGGAGTTCCTCGACGAGGGGGCGCAGCTCACCGGACAGCCGCTCCCGGTGCCGGACGAGCCGGCCCACGGTCCGGCCCTCGGCGTCCGTGACGGGCTCGTGCTCGGTGGCGGACGGCAGGTCGAACTTCACCACGCGCGCGGCTGCTCGAGGTTCCGTCAGTTCGTCGAAGGGCGCGTGGATCAGGACGCGTTCCTCGTGGCCCTCGTCCCAGGGGACCAGCACCCGGTCGGGCAGCTCCAGTTCGGCCACCTCCGTGTAGCGGCCGTCGGACCCGAGCCGTTCGACCGTGCGCCGCCGCACGTGCAGGAAGCGCAGCTCGGCGTGGAGCCGGTCGCCGGCCCGGGGCTCCAGCAGGACCTCGGTGCGCTGGACGGCGTGTTCCCCGCCGGTGGCGGCCCAGGCGGGCGGCACCAGGACGCCGAACTGCCAGCGCAGTTGGTTCTTGGCGGACGAAGCGCGGTACGGGTACAGGACGTATCCCTCGAACAGGACGGCGTCGGCGACCGCGCGGGCCTGTCCGAAACCGTCCTCCAGGGGATTGCGCATCTCAGTCGCCCCCCTTCGCGTCGGCGGTGGCGAGAAGTTCCTCGAAGACCTGCTCCCAGGACGGCAGAGCACGTGCCGAGCGGTAGCGTCGCAGGGCTTCCAGCACGTCCTGGCGGATCCGCAGCCAGCCCGTGTGCGGGAAGTACTGCTCGATCATGCTCCGCCACACGTCCACCGGCATCAGGAACGACGTCTCCTTGTGCCAGGGGATGGGCTCCGCGCGGAAGCCGTCGCGGCCCGTGAAGACCGTGCCGGAGAAGAGCAGGAGCAGCGGGACCTCGCCTCGGGAGAGCGCCCGGAAGTACGACGCGGACGCGACCTCCGTGTCGTAGGTGCAGGGCACCGGGAGGTCGACGTGCGTCGTGCCCGTGAAGCTCGGCACCGTGATCGAGGCGTGGGCGAACTGGAGCGGCTTGAGGGTGCTGCTCCAGCGGTCGGGCTCCCCGAACAGGTCGCCCAGCATGCCGACTTCCTCCGGTTCGTACTGACGCCGGGCCGGCTCGATGCGGATCTGGCAGCGCAGGGCGATGGCGTGCACCTGCTGATGGTCGGCCTCCTCGATCCGCAGCCCGAACAGCAGGGTGGGACCGGCGCCGAACGGCTCCGGCCGTACACCGGTGCACTGGAACTGGAGGTCCGTCATGGTGCGCCCCCGGTCTTTGGGGGCGGGTCGCCTGGCTCCGCGGGGGACGGGGCGTCGGGGGAGTCCGTGTCCAGGGGCCTGGCCGCGGCCGTGATCCGGCGGAAGAACGCGTCGATGTCCGCGCGTGCCTCCGCGCCCCCGTCGAACCCCTTCCAGTGCAGCCGCATCCGGCCGACGAGCTCGTAACAGACGTCGACCGGGACGAGGGTGCAGGTCACCGGGCCACC
The DNA here is from genome assembly GCF_000424945.1 of Streptomyces sp. 142MFCol3.1. NCBI lineage: Bacteria > Bacillati > Actinomycetota > Actinomycetes > Kitasatosporales > Streptomycetaceae > Streptomyces > Streptomyces sp. 142MFCol3.1. Next base: position 161,313 of record NZ_AUKV01000006.1, on the reverse strand, counting down.
GCGCTCGTAGCGCAGCAGCAGCGCCTCCACGTCGGGTTCGAGCAGTCCGGTCAGCGGCGTGCTGCCGAGCACCGCGTCCCAGGTCTGCGGATCGAGTTCGCTCTCGGTAGCGCCCGCCGGACTCGGATAGAAGGCCGCGAGCCGGTCGACGGCGGAATTGCGGAAGAAGAAGGCGAGGCCCACGGGGATCTGGAGCCGGGTCCAGTCGCCCTCGTCGAGGGCGAAGTCCGGGTCGGTGAGGTACCGGTCGGGGACGGCGCGGAAGCGGCCGAGTCCCGCGCCGGCCCGGGTGAAGAGCAGATGGCACGGCGGGCAGGCGCACTTGAGGGACCGCCGGGTCGTGTCGACGAGATGGCGGTGCTCGGCGGGCAGCGGCTCCCCGCACAGGTCGCACCGCTCCCCGGCGGGCGGCGGCCTGCGGGTGAACTGCCGCAGCACGTCCGCGGTCACGGCCCCGCCCCCAGCAGTTCACCGGGCAGCGCCACCCGCACCGATCCGCTCTCCTCCAGCAGCGGTACCGGTTCCAGGTGTCCGAGGGCGCCGCGGCCCGCCGTCCGGACGTCGAACTTCGCGGCGCACTGCGAGCAGTGCAGCCGTTCGCCGTCGAGGGCCGCGTCGGCCAGGCCTGTGCCGCAGGCCGGACAGCGGTCGCGGTAGGCGTAGAGCTGTCCCGACAGCCGTACGAGCAGCAGGGGCTGCCCGGCCACCCGTGTCACACGGGTGGCCCGGTCGTGCGCGGGCAGGCCCTGCGGGCCCACGGTGTACCAGTGCGCCGGGCCGTCGGTGGCGGGGGAGACCGGGCCGCCGGGAGCGTCGTCCGGGCGGTGCGGAAGGATCTGCAGCAGGGGTGCCTCGTGGGTGTCCTCGGTCATCCCCTCGACCTCGATGTGCGCGATCTCGGGGGCGGTCCGGGCGATCGCCTCCTCGATGGTCCAGCGCACGGTCTGGGTGGAGGACGGGCAGCCCTCGCAGCTGCCGCGCAGCCGGAGCCGCAACGTCGGCCCGTCCGCCCCCTTCGGGTCGAGCCCTGCCACCTCGACGTCGCCGGCGTGCGAACCGAGGTAGGGCCGCACTCTGTCGAGCGCACGGCCCACCCGGGTGAGGGTGTCCTCGGGGTGCAGGTCGTGCAGGATCAGCAGGTCGCTGACGAGTTCGTCGGCGGTGAGGACGGCGAGGGGATCCGCGCCGTCTGGTGCGGAGCGCAGCAGCCGTACCGTCCGCGCGAGACCCTCGCCGTAGAACTCCACGACGCAGCGCACGAGTTCGTCCGCGGTGTCACGGGCCTCAGGTCCCGCCTGCCGCGCGAGTTCGTCGAGGAGCGCGGCGATCCGCTCACCCGTTTCCTGTCCGGCCATCGGATCCCCTCTCCTCGGAAGGTCAGACGGCCAGGCCGCTCAGCCCCGTCGGCATGTGCGTCTGCTGGACGGTCCGGCCGCCGCCGACGTACATGTGCACGCCGCACGGCAGACACGGGTCGAAGCTGCGGACGGCCCGCATGATGTCGATGCCCTTGAAGTTCTCGGGCGGGTTCTCCTCGAAGATGGGCGTGTTCTGCACCGCGTCCTCGTACGGGCCCGGTGTGCCGTAGCTGTCGCGCACACTCGCGTTCCACGGGGTCGGCGGGTACGGGTGGTAGTTCGCGATCTTGCCGTCCCTGATCACCATGTGGTGGGAGAGCACTCCGCGGACCGCCTCGGTGAAGCCGCAGCCGATCGACTCGTCCGGCACGTCGAACCTCTCCCAGGTCTGGGTCCGTCCCGCGCGCACCTCCTCCAGGGCCTGCTCGGCGAAGTGGAGGGCCGCGGCGGCGGAGTACGCCTGGAAGTAGGTCCGGGCGCGGTTGCGTTCGATGGCGTTGCTCCACTGCGGGATCCGCCACTCCAGCGACATCTCCGGCTTGGTCATCGTCCGCGGCAGGTTGATCTGCACGCTGTGGCCGGTGGCCTTGATGTAGCCGATGTCGACGAGTCCGGACAGGGCCGTGGACCACAGCCGGGCGAGCGGGCCGCCGCCGGTGTCGAGGGCCAGGTGGTCGGTGCCGTCGAACCAGCGCGGCGACATGACCCAGCTGTACTTGTCGTCGAAGTCGCGCTTCTGCGGCGCGGGGACGGTGTGCTGGTTCCACGGATGCCGCTCGTCGACCGGGTTGCCCAGGGGGTCCTGCTCGACGAACTTCTCCATGCCCGCCCAGTCCTCGTAGTAGGAGCTGCCGAGCAGGATGCGGATGCCGAGGTTGATGTCGACGAGGCTGTTGGTGACCAGGTTGCCGTCCACGATGACGCCGGGGGTGACGAACATCCGGCGGCCCCAGTCCTCCATGCTCGCGTACCGGAAGTCGCAGTGCTCGGGGTCGTTCAGGGCGCCCCAGCAGCCCAGGAGCACACGGCGCTTGCCGACCTCCTCGTAGCCGGGCAGCGCTTCGTAGAAGAAGTCGAAGAGGTCGTCGTGGAGCGGGACGACGCGCTTCATGAACTCCACGTAGCGGGTGAGCCGGGTGAGGTAGTCGGTGAACAACTGCACGGTGGCGACGGTGCCGACGCCTCCGGGATACAGGGTGGAGGGGTGCACGTGGCGGCCCTCCATCAGACAGAACATCTCGCGCGTGTAGCGGCTCACCTGGAGCGCCTCGCGGTAGAACTCGCCCTCCAGCGGGTTGAGCGAGCGCATGATGTCGGCGATGGTGCGGTAGCCGTGATCGGCCGCGTGCGGGGCCTCGGTGCGCTCGGCGAGTTCGAGCACGCCCGGATTGGTCTCGCGGACCATCCGCTCGCAGTAGTCCACGCCGACCAGGTTCTCCTGGAAGATGTTGTGGTCGAACATGTACTCCGCGGCCTCGCCGAGATTGATGATCCACTCGCCGAGGTGCGGTGGCGCGACGCCGTAGGCCATGTTCTGGGTGTAGACGGAGCAGGTGGCGTGGTTGTCGCCGCAGATGCCGCAGATCCGGCTGGTGATGAAGTGCGCGTCCCGGGGGTCCTTGCCGCGCATGAACACGCTGTAGCCGCGAAAGACGGACGAGGTGCTGTAACACTCCGCGACGCGCTTCGCGGCGAAATCGATCTTCGTGTGGATGCCGAGACTGCCCACGATGCGGGTGATCGGGTCCCACGACATCTCCATCAGGCCGTCACCGGCCGGCTTGTTCGTCGCCGTCGCCATGGTGCCGTGCCGCCTTCCTGTCGGGTGTCTTGCTCAGCGGGGAACCGGTGTCACCACGGGGCCTTGTAGCCGGTCGTGAGCTTCTCGCCCTTGCCGCGCCACTTCGGTTCCTTCTCGACGGTCTTCTCGGTGATGTGCCTGAGCCGTCGGACGACCGAGCCGTAGATGCCGCTCGCCGTCGCCGACACATGGCCGCCCGGCGGCTCGTCCATGAAGGGCATGAACTTGTCGGGGAAGCCGGGCATGGTGCACGCGATGCAGATGCCGCCCACGTTCGGGCAGCCGCCCACGCCGTTGATCCAGCCGCGCTTGGGCACGTTGCACTTCACCACCGGTCCCCAGCAGCCGATCTTGACCAGACACTCGGGAGATCCGTACTCGGTGGCGAACTGGCCCTGCTCGTAGTAGCCGGCCCGGTCGCAGCCCTCGTGGACCGTGGCGCCGAACAGCCAGGACGGCCGCAGCTCCTCGTCCAGAGGGATCATGGGGGCCGATCCCGCCGCCTGGTAGAGCAGGTAGAGCAGGGTCTCGGAGGCGTTGTCGGGGTGCACGGGGCAGCCCGGGACGCACACGATCGGGATGCCCGCCTTGGACTTCCACTCCCAGCCCAGGTAGTCCGGGACGCCCATCGCCCCGGTGGGGTTGCCCGCCATCGCATGGATGCCGCCGTACGTCGCGCAGGTGCCGATCGCCACGACGGCCAGCGCCTTGGGCGTCAGCCGGTCCAGCCACTCACTGGTGGTGATCGGCTGGCCCGTCTCCGGGTCGTCGCCGAAGCCGCACCAGTACCCCTCGGGCTTGACCCGCTCGTTGGGGATCGAGCCCTCCACCACGAGGACGAAGGGCTCCAACTCGCCGCGGTCGGCCTTGAAGAACCAGTCGACGAAGTTGTCGGCACCCTGCACGGGCCCGCACTCGAAGTCGATCAGGGGCCAGTGGACCGCGATCTTGGGCAGCCCGGGCAGGGCGCCCAGCGCCAGCTCCTCGATGCTCGGCTGGCTCGCGGCGGTCAGCGAGACGGAGTCCCCGTCGCAGCTCAGCCCCGCGTTGATCCAGAGGATGTGTACGGTCGGCTCTTCCTGTACGTCGTCCCGCGGGGCGGCGTCTGCCGTTGTGGCGGTCGGGGCGTCCATGAGCCCTCCTAAGGATCAACGCATTTGAGGCATAAATGACCAAACTGCCTCTTTCATGGTGACGGCGTGGTCGCCTCGCCGGTAAGTGCGCGGCGGCCCTATCGGCCCGCCGCACCAACCCGGCGCGGGCCCCGCAGCGGGGACCGCGCCCGGCATCAGGAATCCAGGTCGTCGGCGAAGTGCCGGAAACCGTGCCGCTCATGATGGAGGCGCCACAGGGTGCCCGCGAGCACGGTCGGGTCCTTGCGGTGGTGCCCCGGGACGATCGCGCCCGGGATGATCAGCTGCGCCACGTGGATGCCCTCGGGCGCCAGCGTGTCGTGCAGCAGCCGCGCGTACGCGCCCTCGGCGGCGAACGCGATCGACGTGCCTGCGCGCTCGGCGTGCGGGACCACGGCGGAGCCGCCGTTGACGAACAGGACGGTCCCACTCCCGAGCGCGCGCATGCCGGGAAGCACCTGCCGGACGGCGGCGACCGGTCCGTACAGCGAGAACTCGATCGGCCCGACGAGGTCCTCGGGTCCGGTGTCCAGCACCGCCCGCATGAAGTCGCGGTGCGGAACCGGGCTGTACTGGAGGATCTCGATGGGTCCCAGCATCGCGGTCGCCGCGTCCAGGGCGGCGGCCAGCGCCTTCGGATCACGTACGTCGGCGGCGAAGCCGCGGGCACGCACACCGTCGGCCGCGAGTCGGTCGGCCAGCGCGTCGAGGCGGCCCTGGTCGCGTGCGACGAGGGCGACGTCGTACCCCTCACGGCCGAACCGCCGCGCGACGGCGAGCCCGAGACCGGGGCCGGCTCCGATGATGGCGATGGTGGTCATGGTTCCCAGCGTTCCCTACCACGCGGACGAGGACCAGCGCGCGCGTCGGGGTGCCCGGCCACGGGCGCGCCGGGGCCCCGGCGCGCCCGCTGCCGCACCCGTCGGCGTCCGGCGCCGGCTCGCCGCCGTGGGTGCCCGGCCGACTGCGCGGCGCGCGGGTGCGGCGGAAAGCTGGGATCCTGAGGGGGGTAGCGCTGCCCATGCCCTGACGGACGATGGTGGTGAGCGCCATGGCTGCGATCGACGAGGAGGGGGCGGGGTCCGGCATTCCGTGTGTCGATCCCCTGGGTGATCCGTTCCTCCGGACACGGTTCGCCCTCCCGGCGAGACCCGACACGTTCCTGCGGCGGCAGCGCCTCGTGAGCCACCTCGACCAGGCACTGCTGACCCCCCTGACGATGGTCAACGGATCCGCGGGCTCGGGCAAGACCCTGCTGGTGGCCGACTGGGCCGCAGGCCTCGGCCAGCCCGTCGCCTGGCTCACCAACGACTCCGCGGACCAGCGGCGCGGCGTGTTCTGGGCCTACCTGCTCCAGGCCCTCCGGGTCTCGGGCGTTCCGGTGTCCGCGGAGGTCGGCTTCCCCGCCGACGCGAGCCGCGTGGACCACACCCTGCTGGCTCGGCTCGCCGCCGGTCTCAGCGGCCGCGACCGGCCCGCGATCGTCGTGCTCGACGAGTACGACCGCGTCACCGACCCGGAGATCGCGGAGCAGCTGGAATTCGTCCTGCACCATGCCGGGCCCGGCATGCGCCTGCTGATCGTCACCCGCACCGAACCGCTGCTGCCACTGCACCGCTACCGGGCGGCCGGCGACCTGACCGAGATCCGTGACGCGGAACTCGCCTTCACCCCTGAAGAGGCGACCGAACTCCTGGAGGTGCACGGCCTGAGCCTGCCCGTGGACGCGGCGGCCTCCCTCGTGGACCGCACCCGGGGCTGGGCCGCCGGGCTGCGCCTGTGTGCCCTGGCCGCCCAGGAGAGCCCCGATCCGGTGGTCTACCTGAAGGAGTTCGAGGCCGGGCGCAGCACGGTCGCCGACTACCTGCTGGCCGAGGTGCTCAAGCGGCAGACGGAGGAGACCCAGGACCTCCTGCTGCGCGTCAGCGTCCTCAAACGCTTCTGCCCCGACCTGGCGAACGCGCTGACCGGGCGGACCGACGCCGAACCCATCCTGGCCGAACTGCACCGCGAGAACGCCTTCGTCGAGGATCTCGGGCACTCCTGGTACCGGCTCCACCCCCTGTTCGGGGAGATCCTCCGCGCCCACCTGCGGGTGCGCTCGCCCGGACTCGAACCAGAACTGCACCGGAGCGCCGCACAGTGGCTGCGCCACTCCGGGTCCCTCCAGGAGACCCTCGCGCACGGCGCCGCCGCGGGCGACTGGGAGTTCACCGCGCGGGCCCTCGTCGACGACCTGGCGATCGGACAGCTGTTCACCGGCCTGAGCTCCGACGGCCTGGACGAACTGTTCTCACGGATGGGACCGGAGGCCACCAGCGCCGCCACCGACCTCGTACGGGCGGCCCGTGACCTGTCCCGGTTCGACCTCGACCGCGGTCTGGTCCACCTGCACCACGCCGAGGAGGCCCTCGCCGCCGACATGCCCGATCCGGCGGCGGCCCAGCTGAGCCGCGCCCTGCTCGAGGCCCTCGTCGCCCGGCTGACCGGCTCGCCGGTACGTGCGGAGAAGGCAGCGGAGACCGCGGAGGAGTGGCGGCACGAAGTCCCCGCCCACCTGGTGGAGAAGCACCCCGAACTCGCCGCCCTGCTCCTCACCCACCTGGGCGCCACACGGCTGTGGGCCGGCCGCTTCGAGGACGCGCGCGCCGCCCTGACCACGGTGGCCGGGAGCACCGGTGGGGCGTCCACGGCCCTCCCCAGGGAGGAGTCCCTGTGCCACCTGGCACTGATCGACTACCTGGACGGCTGGATCGGCAGGGCGGAACGCAAGGCACTGGAGGCCGCGACGGACACCGAGCGGTTCGGGCTGTCCCGGCCGTCGGTGTCCGGCATGGGCCGGCTGGTCCTGGCCGCCGTGGCCGTCGACCGCAACGAACTCGCGCAGGCCCAGGCTCTTCTCGACGAGGCGGCCGACTCCCGTCCTCGGCGGGAGGACCCCGTGATGGCGGCGGGCCGGGCCATGGTCATGGCGCGCCTGCTGCTGGCCCGCGGCAATCCGCGGGCGGCCCTGGAAGCGGCGGGACCGGCCGTCGCCGCCGACGTGCTGTCCCCGTGGGCCGTGGGCCAGGCTGCGCTCGTCGCCTCCGCCGCGCACCTGGCCGAGGGCAGACCCGAGACCGCGGCCCAGGTGCTGCGGCAGGCGCCCGACGACCAGCCCGCGTGCGCCGTGGAGGCGGCGCGGGTCCAGCTCGCCGTGGGTGACCCGGGCGCGGCGCTCGACATGCTCGACGGCCTGCACACGGAGGGCCGCACCGGTCCTGCGGTGACCGTCCGCGCCACACTGGTGCGCGCACAGGCCGCGCAGGCGGCCGGAGACGTCGACACCGCCCGCAGGCTGGTGGCCCAGGCCCTGTTCAAGGCCCGCCGCGAACGGTTGCGGCGCCCCTTCCTCGAAGCCGGGCCCTGGCTACGGCGCCTGATGGAGTCCGCTCCGCTCCAGGAACTGTCGGCGGGCTGGCTCACGGCCGCGGTGTCGCGCCCCGGCGAGCCGCCGAGACCCGAACCGGCGCCCGCCCCGGTGGTCGTGGAGGAACTGAGCGCCCGTGAGCTCGATGTCCTCCGGCGGCTGGCACAGATGATGTCGACGGAGGAGATCGCCGCCGACCTGTTCGTGTCCGTCAACACCGTGAAGACCCACCTCAAGAGCGTCTACCGCAAGCTGGCGGTCAACCGGCGCGGCGAGGCCGTGCGCCGGGCCCGCGAACTGCGGCTGCTGTGAACCGGGGTCCGCCGCCGCGGACCTGCCGCCGGGGCCGGGCCCGATCTCGCGGTGGTGCACGCCGGAGGCTGCGGATGCCGGATCGGTCCCTCGGCGCGGTGCTGCCGGTGAGGGAGGACGGTCGGGTGCCCTCTCGCGTTGGGTGTCGTCGGTCGTCGGTCGTCGGTCGTCGGTCGTCGGCCGCCGGAGGCCGGACCCGGTCTCGCCGTGGTGGCGCCGGTCGGGGAGGCCGGTCGCGTTCGCCCTCGTGGTGGTGGCGCCGGTCGGGGAGGCCGGTCGCGTTCGCCCTCGCGACGGTGGCGCGGGGAAAAAGGGGCGGCGGTCCGACCCGCCCACACGGCCCCGTCGCAGGTGGGCGACGGCGAGCCGGGGGCGCACCGTCGCCCGCGGCGGGTGAGGCGGAGGGCGCGTTCTTCCGGTGCGATGGGAGCGCGGCACGGTACGCACCGGCCGCCGCCCGGCCCGCTCGGCGGAGCCCCGGGCCGAGTCGGTGAGGTGGACACAGTGAGACGCTGGCGGGCGCTGATCGTGCTGGGGACGGCCCAGTTCCTCATGGTCCTGGACACCTCCGTCATGAACGTTTCCATCAGTCGGCTGGTCGAGGACTTCGACACCGAGGTCACCGCCATCCAGGCGGTGATCACCCTCTACGCGCTGGTCATGGCCGCCTTCATGATCATCGGCGGCAGGTTCGGCGACATCCTGGGCCGCCGCCGCGTGTTCGTCATCGGCATGGTCGTCTACGGGACGGGTTCGGCCCTGACCGCCCTGGCGCCCACCCTGTGGGTCCTCGTGCTCGGCTGGTCGATCATCGAGGGCCTCGGCGCCGCACTGGTGCTGCCCGCCATGGCGGCCCTCGTCGCGGCCTCCTACCGCGGCGCCGACCGCGCCGTCGCGTACGGCGTCATCGGAGGGCTCGCCGGGGCGGGCATCGCGATCGGCCCGCTCCTCGGCGGCTGGGTGACGACGTACCTCACCTGGCGCCTCGTCTTCGCCGGTGAGGTCGTGGTCGTCGCGGCCGTCCTGTGCAGCTACCGGGTCATCACCGAGCCCGCCCCGAGCGGCCGACGGCCCCGGCTGGACGGCGTCGGTGCCGCCCTGTCGGCGACCGGGCTGGCGCTCGGCGTCCTGGGGGTGCTGCAGAGCAGCTCCTGGGGCTGGGTGCAGCCGCGCAACCCGCCATTCACCGTCCTCGGATTCGCCCCGACGCTGTTCGTCGTCGGGGCAGGGGTGGCGGTCCTGGCGCTCTTCGTCCGCTGGGAGCGGCGCAGGGACGCCCTCGGCGCCGACCCGCTCATGCACCTCGCGCTCCTGCGCCGCCCCGTGCTGCGCGCCGGTCTGCTCACGCTGCTGAGCCAGAACCTGATCCTTCTGGGACTGTTCTTCACCATCCCGCTCTACCTCCAGGTGGTGCAGGGTTTCGACGCCTTCGAGACCGGACTGCGCCTGCTCCCGGTGTCCGTCACCATGCTCGTGGCCTCCCTGTGCGGCTCACCGCTGGCACGGGTGGCGGGACCGCGCCTCGTGGTCCGGCTGGCACTGACGACGCTGGCGGCGGCCATCGTCTGGCTGCTGGCGACCATCGACCCCGCCATCGACGACGCCCAGTTCGCCTGGGCCATGGCCGTGCTGGGCGTGGGGACGGGCCTGCTTGCGTCGCAACTGGGCAACGTAGTCCAGTCCAGCGCCGGGGAGGAGGAACGCAGCGAGGTCGGCGGACTCCAGTTCACCGCCCAGAACCTCGGCTCGGCGCTCGGCACCGCGCTCATCGGCTCGATCCTCATCGGTGCCCTGGCGCATGCCTTCACCACTCAGGTTCAGGAGAATCCGCGGTTGTCCGACGAGGCCCGCCGGCAGACCGGCGTCGCTCTCGAAGCCGGGGTCAACTTCGTCTCCACCGCTCAGGTGCACACGGCAGCCGAGGACGCCGGGCTGCCGCCGGGCCAGGTGGACGCGGTCACGGGCTCGTACGCGGCGGCGCAGCTGGACGGCCTGCGGGCGGCGATCCTCGCCACCGGCGGCATCACGCTGGCCAGTTTCCTCGTCACCTCGCACCTGCCCACCGGACGGTCCGGCAGTGCGCGGGACGCCGGTGCTTCCCCCCGTCCGCGGCAGCACGACGACGGCGCTCCGCCCGGCGCCCCGAGCTGATGCCCACGGGAGACTTGCATGCCAAGGACCCACCACTCCTCCACAGCCCGCCGCGCCCGCAGAGCCGAGCGCAGGGCCCACGCCAACTACACGGGCGCCGTCTACGGATCCATGCTCGCCGCGTCCGTGGTCATCGGAACCGGCACTCTCGGAGACTTCCCCATCGTCGAGTTGGTGGTGCTGCTTCTGCTCACCGGTCTCGTGTTCTGGATCGCCCACGTGCACGCACAGCTGTTCGGGGCGCGGATGGCGCAGCGCAGCCTCGACGGCCGTGTCGTCCTGGAGGTGTGCCGCGAGGAGTGGCCGATCGTCCAGGCCGCCGTGCCACCGGCCGTCGCCGTCGCCGTCAGCCCGCTGCTGGGGCTGGGCGTCCAGGGGGCCATCTGGCTGTCCGTGTCCGTCGCAGTGGCCGGTCAGGTCGGCTGGTCGGCGACGGCGGCACGGCGCGCCGGCGCCTCGTGGAACCTCGTCGCCGTCAGCGCCTCGGTCAATCTGGTGCTCGGCCTCGTGATCATCTCGCTCAAGCTGTACCTCACCCACTGACGTGCGGCGCACACAAGAGCCGGTCCTCGTATCACCTGCACCGGGTGAGGCCGGACCGGGCGCCGGGAAGGAGGATCGATGGAAGGGCGCCGTCCGCCTGCCCCCAGGCCGCATGCGGGAGAGCAGCTCATGCGCTACGAGATCCGCGTCGAAGGACACATGTCGGAGACGCTGACCAAAGCCTTCCCCGAGCTGGACCATGTGGTGATGTCCGGTCAGACCGTGCTGTTCGGCCCCGTCGTCGACGAGGCACATCTTTACGCGCTCCTGGCCCGCTGTCAGTCGCTGGGCCTGCGCGTCGTGGAGATGCGCCCGCTGCCGGAGACGGACTGACCCTGCCGGAGACGGACTGACCTGCCCGCGAGGCGAGTCCTCCGTGCCCGGGAGGGGGGCGGTGACACCAGCCCCGGAGGGCCGGCAGCAGGGCGGTGACACCAGCCCCGGAGCACCCGGGAGCGGGGCGGTGATCGTGCCCTCGGACCCGGAAGCCGGGCGGCGGTTCGTGCCCGGGCACCGGGAGTGGGCAGTGCCTCCTCCCGGTGCCGCCCACAGATCACCCGCCGTGGGTGATCCGGAAGCCGGTGGCCCACGGGACGCTGGCTCGGCGAGGTCTCCGCACACCGCCCCGTCGGCGGTCCGGAAAGACCCGTTCGATCGCGCGAGGAGGAGCCATGACCGTTTCGCGTGGCCCGGCACCGCAGACCGGACCGGAACACATGCCCGACGGGGCGGCGTCCGACTCGACCGCGGACGCGGCGGAAGTGCTTGCGGGACTGGGCAGTTCGTGGACCTGGATCCTGGGCTCGGCGATCACCACACTGGTGCCGGGCGTCCTGATCCTCGTCTGGCCCGAGGAGACCCTGCACATCCTGGCGGTCCTCCTCGGCCTCTACCTGCTCGTCACCGGAGGCTTCCGCTTCGTCTCGGCCTTCTCCCGGCACGAACACGGCGAACGGCTCCCGGGACTGCTCCTGTCGGTGCTGTTCGTCCTCGCCGGAGTGCTCTGTCTGCGGAACCCGATGCAGACCATCGCCGCGCTCTCGCTGATCGTCGGGATCGTCTGGCTGGTGTCCGGCATGCTGACCGCGTACACGGCCATCGCCACCAAGGACCTGCCGCACCGCGGGTTCGTCATCGGCGCCGCGGTCCTCGGCATCGTCGCGGGCATCGTCGTACTGGCCCTGCCGACCGAGTCGGCCCGCGCCCTGACCCGGCTGCTCGGACTGTGGATGGTGCTGCTCGGCGTGGCCGAGCTGATCCTCGCCTTCGCCTGGCGGGCGGCGCTGCGCAAGACGCTCACCGACTACCCGACCGGCCCCACCGGCCCGACCGCGACGGTCTGAGACCCCGGACCGGGGCACCCCTGTCACCCGTCGTGGAACACAAGATCACCCGCCCGGGGTGAGGCCGCCCGGTCCTGCCCTCGGCACGCTGAGAACGGCACAGAACGCCTGCCGGGCGAACGCCCGGGACGGAGGAGAGACCATGACCGCCCAGACGTATCTCGCGTACGACTACCCGCTGCTGAGCGCCTTCTGGACCATGCTCTGGTTCTTCCTGTGGATCATGTGGTTCATCCTGCTCTTCAGGATCATCGGCGACATCTTCCGCGACGACACCCTGGGCGGCTGGGGCAAGGCCGGCTGGCTGGTGGGCGTCATCATCGTGCCGTTCCTGGGCGTCCTGGTCTATCTGATCGCCCGAGGCAAGAGCATGGGCCGTCGGGAGATGGAGTCGGCGAAGGCCCAGCAGGGCGCCTTCGACGCCTACATCCGTGAGGCCGCCGGTGGCACCAGCAGCGCCGACGAACTCGCCAAGCTGTCCGAGATCCGCGCCCGCGGCGACATCACGGACGAGGAGTTCCGCCGCGCCAAGGAACTGGTCCTCAGCGGCCACCGCGCATCCGCGGGTACGGGATCCGCAACCCCCACCTCCCCCTCCTCCACCTCCGCCTCCGGCCGCTGAGCGGGCCGGACGAGACGAAACGAGGCAGCAGGATGACCGCCACACACACCGCACACGTACACACGGCCAAGCATCAGTGGGCCACGGGGCTCGTGGTCTTCGGAGCCGTCCTGCTGGCGATCGCCGGGATCCTCGACATTCTCCGGGGCATCAGCGCGATCGCCGAGGACGACGTCTACCTCACCACGCGCAACTACGTGTTCCAGTTCGACCTGACCGGATGGGGCTGGATCCATGTCATCCTCGGAGCGATCGCCGTGATCGTCAGCATCGGGCTCTTCCAGGACGCGATGTGGGGACGTGTCCTGGGCGTGGCCGTCGCCGGGCTGATCATCATCTCCAACTTCCTGTCCCTGCCGTACTTCCCGGTGTGGTCGATCGTGATGATCGCCTTCTCGGGGTTCATCATCTGGGCCCTGTGCGTGGCACGCCCCGACGAGAGCGCGAAGGTCTGAGGGACCGGAGCGCCGTCGGCGCGCCGCGGTGAGCGGAGCGGACGGGTGCGACGGCACGGAGGGAGCGCGAGCGCGCCGGACGCGTGCTCCACCACGGCGGTCCGCAGAGGGCATGCCGGGTGGGCGCGTCCGGCGCTGCTCGCACCGAACCCGGCCCCGGCGCCCCGCTGTCGGCCCGCGTGCGCCGGCCCGTCACCGCGACCGGCGCCTCAGGGCGCCGACGAGAACCACGGCGACGACCACGGCCGCCGCGGGGACGGCAGCCTTCCGCAGCAGCACCGGCAGGACAGCCGCGCCCAGGTCCACCGCGTCGCTCTCGGCAGCCGCTCGGAGCGGCGTCGTGGAGGTCCCGCCGGTCGTGGTCGAACGGTCCGGGGCGCGCAGCAGCTCCTCCAGCCGGGCGGCGAACTGCTGGACGATACGGTCGCCGACCTCCGCCATGATGCCCCGGCCGAACTGCGCGGGCCTGCCGGTGATGTCGAGCTCCGTGCGGACCCGGACCAAGGTCCCGGCCGGATCGGCGGCGAGTCCGGCGACGACGCGGGCGGCCGCCGTGCCGGCGCCGCGCATCTCGCTGCCGGAGAGGTCCAGGATCATCGAACGGCCCGCCTCGTCGCGGGTGACGGTGCCCTCGCCCCGGTAACTCATCTGCACTGCGCCGACCTTGACCTTCACCCGGCCGGTGAACGCGTCGCCGTCGAGGGTGTCGAGTGTCGCGCCCGGCATGCAGGGAGCGACGCGGCGCAGGTCCTGGAAGAGCTTCCATGCCTCGTCGGGCGTGGCGGGGACGGTGAAGGAGTGATCGAGTCGCATGGCGGGTCCAATCGGCTGTGGGTGCGTGGGGGCGGATGTGTCCGCCGGCGAGCGCGGCCGGCGGGAGGGGCCGTCGGTGGGTGGGTGTCGGCAGGGCAGTCCGTGGGTGAGCGCCGGCGGAGCCCTCAGCCCTGGCCGTCGGGTCGTGGAGCGGTGCGGATCAGGTCGCGGACCCGGCTCGGGGAGAGGGGGCCGCGACGGACGACCACGCCGAGGGGGCGCAGCGCGTCCTCCACGGCATTGGCGAGCACGGCCTGCGGTGCGATGGCGCGCGGTCCGAAGAGCTCCTCGGCAGCCGGAGCCTCGGCGGTCGGCCCGGCGTCCGGCGGCGTTGCCCGCACCGGTGCCGGTCGCCCTGAGGCGGTGTTCGCCATGGAACGGGCGATGGACCGGCTGACGTCGACGCCGCCGCGCTGGGCCGCGTCTACCCGGAACCACACTGGCCGCTCGCGCGCTGCTCGCCGACGCCGACGTCCTGCTGCTCGGCTTCGCTGAGCAGGAAGTCACGGTGGTCGGGCGTGCCGTCGAGCACCCGCGTCTCGCAGGAGCCGCAGACGCCGTCGCGGCAGGAGCTGTCGACGCTGATGCCGGCCCCCGACTTCGAGAGGCTGGCCGGCGCCTGCGGGCTCGGTGGGTTCGGGCGTGCCCGGCAGCGGCGCCCGCCCAGCCAGTGACGCCCTTCGGCGTCGGCACCATCGCGAGCCGGGCACTGGTCAATGTCGCCGGGCGGCGGCTTCGACGGCCTTCTCCCGGACGAGGCGCCCGGCGCGGTTACAGGCTGGCCGCCACCCTAGAAGAGGTCTTCACCAAGGACGGCCACGAACTCGCCGACGTGATCGCCGGACTGAACGCCCGTCAGGTGCACGCACCCGACGGCGACCCGTGGACCGAGGAGTCCTTCCGCGCCGAGATGCACCGCCTCGGAGCCTGACCATGACGCTGTCCACCACCGCCACCGCCGACCACATCTACGCCACGGGCCTGCGCAACCAGTGGCACGCCGTCGTCCCCTCGCACTTCGTCGCGCCCGGCGCGATGCGCAGGGTGACCGCCCTCGGCGAACAGTGGCTGCTGTTCCGCCGCTCCGACGGCGTCCTGTCGATGCTCGCGGACCGCTGTCCCCACCGGGGCGCCCCGCTGTCCCTGGGCAGACACCTCGGCGACCGCGTCGCCTGCTGGTACCACGGCGTCGAGGTCGAGAGCGACGGCACCGTCTCGTCCGTGCCCGGGCTGCCCGGCTGCAACCTCGAAGGCAAGAAGCTCGTCGCCTCGCTGCCGGTCCGCGAGGCCGCCGGCGCGATCCTCGCCTACCTCGGGGACGAACAGCACCCGGAGCCGGTCGAACTGACCCTGCCCGAGCCGCTCGACGACCCGGACGTCGAACCGATCCTGTGCTACGCAGAGTGGGACGTCCCCTGGCGGTACGCCATGGAGAACCTTCTCGACCCCATGCACGGAGCGTTTCTGCACCACGAGTCCCACACCATGTACGACTGTGAGACCGGCCGGGGCTACTTCTTCGAGAAGACCGACCAGCGGGGTGTCAACTTCGACTGGGTCGAACTGTGCCGCACCGGGATCGACTGGGTGGACCTCTCCATCCCGTACCCGCCCTCCGCCGGACCCGGCGGCGCCTTCGGCATCGTCGGCATGGCGTGTCCGGTGGACGCCGAACGCACCGGGGTCTTCTTCTGGCGCTACCGCCGTGTCCAGGACTGGCAGCGCGACACCTGGCGCTTCCTCTACAAGACGCTCATCGAGGAGCGTCATTGGGAGGTCCTGGAGCAGGACCGCGTCATGCATGGAGGCCATGCCCGCGGACGCCGACCAGCGCGAGAACCTCTATCAGCACGACCTGGGCGTGGTACGGCTCAGGCGCCTGTAGCGGGCACAGGCGGAGCAGCAGGCCGCGGCCGCCGCCTCGGCCGGCTGAGCCCGCCGGCCCGCCTCAGCCGGGGAGCTCTCCGTCCGAGGCGATGATCGAGTGCTCCAGCTTGCGCAGCAGGCGGGCGAGCTGGCGGCACTCGGCCGGGGACATCTCGCCGAGCATGCTGCGTTCGTTGTCGATACCTTGGCGAGCCCCTGGTCGGTGAGCCGCGAGTACACGACGCGCCGGTCCTCGGCGTCCCGCTCGCGCACGATCAGCCCGTCCTTCTCCAGCCGGTCGATCCGCAGCGTGACCCCCGCGGACGACACCAGACCGGTGTCGGCGAGCTGGCCCGCGGTCAGCCGGTACGGCGCTCCCGACCGGCGCAGCGCGGTCAGCACGTCGAAACCGGCCACGGACAGTCCGTGCCGCTCGATGGACGTGGTCAGGCGTGTGCTGTAGCGCAGGAACGAGCGGTGCAGCCGGGCCAGGACCTCCAGGGGGGCGGTGTCCAGCTCGGGACGCTCGCGTGCCCAGTCCTCGATGACCATCGCGACCGCGTCCCGATCCGCCGTCGCCCTGCGCTCCGCCATCCCGTCCCCTCACCCGACCCGCAGGACCGCGGCTGACGTGGCGCGCACTTGTCCCTCACCCCTGAAAATCCTACCCCTGAGGAGATCTACTCCCGTCGGCGGTGGGCGAAGCGGAAGGGGCCGCAGGCCCTGCTCGGGGTCGCCGCCGCGCGGTGCCGCGGCACCGCGCGGGCCGTGCACACGTTTGCCTGCGGCGGGGACCCGGCGCACGCTGGTGTCATGGGTGCTCAGGACGGCCCCACGCTCATCGCCTCGGTGCAGCGGGCCTTCCGCCTGCTGGAAGCGGTGGGGGCGCACGAGAACGGCGCGCCCGCGAAGCAGCTGGCGCGCGAGACGGGTCTGCCCCTGGCCACCGCCTACCATCTGCTCCGCACGCTGACCCACGACGGATACGTGCGCAAGCTCGCCGACGGAGGGTTCGTCCTCGGTGACAAGGTGCAGGCGCTGAACACCCGGGGTCGCGAACAGGCGCTCCTCAGCCGTGTCCGCCCCACGCTCGCCGCGCTGCGGGACGGGCTCGCGGCAGCCACCTACCTCACCTTCTACGAGGAGGGCGAGATCCGGGTCGCCGAGATCGTCGACGGCCCCCGCGCGCCGCGTGTCGACCTCTGGGTGGGGTTCGAGGACGCGGGACACGCCACAGCGCTGGGCAAGTCCGTCCTGCGCGAACTGGACGAGGAGTCCCGCAACGACTACCTCTCCCGGCACCACCTCGCCGACCTCACGCCGCGGACCATCACCAGCTCCCCGGAACTGCTCCGGCAGATCGACTCCTCGCCGGTGGCCCCCGCCGTCACGGACCTGGAGGAGTACTCCCTCGGCACGGTCTGTGTCGCGGTGCCCGTCTACTGCGGCGAGATGCTCGGCTCGCTCGGTGTGTCGCTCCCGGCGGACCGGCTCTCCCGGCTCGCCGAGGCCCGGGAGCGGCTGATCCCGACCGCCGACCGCGTCACCAGGAGCCTGTCGCTCACTATCTGAAATCCGCGTCCTTGTGACACCCGACTCGAACGTATTACCTAGATAAAACGGACATGTCGGGAGTGTTCCCGCTTACGAAAGAGGACTGCGGACGGAAGCATGAGACATTCCCGAGACCATGGAGGTGGCCACGGACCGGTGCGGCCGAACAGCGACCCGGGACCTTGGCGGCGAGCCACGTCCCGCAGGAGCGCCGTCCTGCAGGTGGCTGCCGGTACGCCGGTTCTGCCCCTGACGCTCCTCTGCGTCGTCGCGCTCGTCGACCTGCTCGGCGGGGGAGGCGTGATCTGGCTGCCGCTGCTCGCGGCGGGGCCCGCGCTGGCGGCGACGACGAACGGGCCCCGCGGCGTCCTGTGTGTCGGTCTGGTCGCCGCGCTGGTGGGTGTCACGCTGGGCGTCCGGGACGGCGTTCCGGGGCGTGAGCTGGCGGTCGTCCTGTCCGCGGTCGGCGCCGTCACCGTGGCGAACGGCCTCACGAGCGCCCTGCGCGGGCGCCGTGAAAGGGTGCTCGCCGCCGTCCGCTCGGTCGCGGAGGCCGCGCAGCAGGCGCTGCTCAAGCCCGTGCCGGAGACCGTCGGCCCCTTCCGGGTGGCGGTCCGCTACAGCGCGGCGGCCGCGGAGGCCCGTATCGGCGGGGACCTCTACGCCCTGGTGCCGACCCCGTACGGGATCCGGCTGATCGTCGGCGACGTGCGCGGCAAGGGTCTGCCGGCCGTGTCGACCGCCGCCTTGGTGCTCGGTGTCTTCCGTGAGGCCGCCTACGACGAGCCCGACCTCCTCGCCGTCGTCAGCAGGATCGAGCGGAGCCTGGCACGCAACCTCGGCCACGACGACTTCGTCACCGCCGTCGTCGCCGGATATCCGCGGTCGGGTCATCTCGAGCTGGTCAACTGCGGACACGCGCCCCCGCTGCTGGCACGCGAATCCGGGGATGTCGTGGCGGTGGAGCCCACGAACCCGGCACCGCCCCTCGGGCTGCGCGCGTTCTCCGGAGAGGACCCCAGCCTCCAGGTGATGCCCTTCGCCGACGGAGACCAGCTGTTGCTCTACACCGACGGCGTCACCGAGGCGCGCAACCAGAGCCGGGAGTTCTATCCGCTCGCCGAGGGGCTGGCCCGCCACCTGTCCGACGAGCCGGCGCGCACGCTGAACGCGCTCCACGACGAGCTGCTGGACCACGTGGGCGGCAGGCTGCACGACGACGCGGCGCTCCTGCTGCTCCGCAAGCCGGCCCTGTCCGAGCCGATGGCCGACGATCCGGAGGTCTTTGGGCCGGGGGAGTCGGTCTCGGGCGGGCCGGGATCGGGTCCGTCTCGAACGGCGGTCGCGGAGGCGAGGGTGTTCTGACCCGTCACCGGGCGTGGGAGCGGTGGCCGTCAGGGGGGCCGTGTTCGTCACACGGCGACGAGTTCGGCCCAGCGGGTGATCCGGCCCTGATGGACGCGAATGCCGTGCCGGGCCGCCAGCGCGTGCACGATCCCCTCGCCGCGTCCGTGCTCGTCCGGGTCGGTTCCCGCCCGGCGCTGTCCCGGCGGGCGCACCGGTCCCGCGTCGCTGACCTCGATGTGCAGGGTGCCGAGACCGCAGCCCCGGCTCCAGGACACACGCAGCTCCGCCGGAGGCAGTGCGTGCATGATCGCGTTGGTGAGCAGTTCCGACACCACGAGGAGGCAGTCGGCGGTGACCGCCGGGTGTATGTTCCATTCGGCGAGCACCCTGCCCACCTGTCGGCGCAGGGTGGGAACGGCCCCGGGGGCGGGCGGCAGCGGACATACGTGTTCCAGAGTTTCCGGAAGCATCGTGTTGAGCTGTAGTGCCATCTGCTCTCCTCCCGCGGGCGCGGCCGGCCGGACGCCAGGTCCCGGCGTGCGCGTAGCCGGGCCTGAAAGCAAGGTAGAGAGCCGGACAAAGCAGGTCAATGAACGCGGGTCGGCATTACCGAACGGGGCCCGTTCGGCGCGTACCGGACCGGCGACCTGCACGAAAAGCGGACAGCCCAGAGCGGGACTAGGCTCGATTCATGGCCGGCCCAGTCCAGTCGATCGAACGGGCGGCGGCGATCTTGCGTCTGCTCGCCGGCGGGCCCCGCCGACTCGGTCTGGGGGAGGTTGCTTCCTCACTCGGGTTGGCGAAGGGCACCGCCCACGGCATCCTGCGCACCCTTCAGCACGTGGATTTCGTCGAGCAGGACGAGGCGACCGGAAAGTACCAGCTCGGGGCCGCTCTGCTGCATCTCGGCACCAGCTATCTCGATGTCAACGATCTGCGGTCCCGTTCGATCAACTGGGCCGACGCCCTGGCCGCCCGCAGTGGTGAAGCGGTCCGCCTCGGCACGCCACTGGAGGGCAGGGTTCTTGTCATCCACCACGTGTTCCGCCCGGACGACACCCTTCAGACCCTCGATGTGGGTTCGCTGTTGCCCCTGCACGCCTCCTCGCTCGGCAAGGTGCTGCTGACCTACGGCACCGCCGCCCTGGAGCCGGTGCTGGAGTCCGGACTCGAGGCGTACACCCGGCACACCCTGGTCACCGCGGAGCAGCTGACACGCGCGCTCGGCGAGGTCCGCGAGCTCGGCTGGGCCGCGGAGGTCCAGGAGATGAGCATGGGCGAAGCCGGCGTGGCCGCGCCGATCCGGGGCCACGGCGGTCTCGTGGTGGGTGCCATCGGGCTGTCCGGACCCGTCGAGAGGATCTGTGACAGCCAGGGCCGCCCCAGGCCGAGCCTGATCACCCTGCTCCGCGAGGCCGCACGGGCGATCTCCAGAGACCTGGGCGCGACCCGCTGGTGAACCCGCCTCGGCACACCGGAAGGCAGACCCGATCATGACATCGGAAGGTAGACCCGATCATGGCTGAACGGTACGTAATGTCCATCGATCAGGGCACCAACTCCACCCGATGCATTCTGTTCGACAACCACGGGCGGCTGGTGTCGGTCGTCCAGCGGGAGCACGAGCAGCACTTTCCCAAGCCGGGGTGGGTCGAGCACGATGCCGTCGAGATCTGGCGGAATCTTCAGCGGATCGTGCCCGAGACCCTGTCCGACGTGGGGGTCGGAGCCGAGGACATCGCCGCGATCGGGCTCGCGAACCAGCGGGAGACGACGGTGCTCTGGGACCGCCGCACCGGTGAACCCCTCGGCAAGGCGATCGTCTGGCAGGACACCCGCACGGCACCACTCGTGGACGAGCTCAACCTCCGGCCCGGCGACGCCTTCTTTCTCGACCGGTGCGCCCTGCCGCCGTCGACCTACTTCTCCGCGCTGCGCATCCGCTGGCTGTTCGATCACATCAGCGGGCTGGAGCAGCGTGCCATCGACGGCGAGGTACTGTTCGGCACGATCGAGACCTGGCTGATCTGGAACATGACGGGTGGAGCGGACGGTGGTCTGCACATCACCGACGCCACCAACGCCAGCCGCACCATGCTGATGAACATCCACACGCTGACCTGGGACGACGAGCTGCTGTCGTTCTTCGGAGTGCCCCGCGTGATGCTTCCCGAGATCCGCTCCTCCGCCGAGGACTACGGCGAGGCCGGCGGCCTCCTGCCGGGCGTCCGCATCACGGCCGCCCTCGGCGACCAGCAGGCCGCCCTGTTCGGCCAGACCTGCTTCTCCCCGGGCGAGGCGAAGTGCACGTACGGGACGGGCAGCTTTCTGCTCCTCAACACCGGCCACGAGGTCGTGCGGTCGCGGCACGGACTCCTCGCGACCGTGGCCTACAAGATCGGGGAGCAGCCCCCCGTCTACGCCCTGGAGGGATCGATCGCGGTCACGGGCTCCCTGGTCCAGTGGTTCCGCGACCGGCTGGGTCTGATCAACAACGCTCCGGAGATCGAGACGCTGGCGCGGACGGTGGAGGACAACGGCGGCTGCTACATCGTCCCCGCGTTCTCCGGCCTCTTCGCGCCCCGCTGGCGCAGCGACGCACGCGGCGTCATCGTCGGCCTCACCTCGTACATCACCAAGGGGCATCTGGCCCGCGCCGTCCTGGAAGCCACCGGATGGCAGACACGGGAGGTCGTCGACGCCATGAACGCCGACTTCCCGGTCCCCCTGAAACAGCTCAAGGTGGACGGCGGCATGACGGCGGACAACCTGCTCATGCAGTTCGTCGCCGACGTGCTGGACGTGCCGGTGGTGCGGCCCATGGTCGCCGAGACGGTCTCCCTCGGCGCCGCCTACGCCGCCGGACTCGCCGCCGGCTACTGGTCGGACCTGGAAGTCCTGCGCCGCCACTGGCACCGGGCCGGTCAGTGGATGCCGGACATGGACCCCGAGCACCGCGAGTCGGAGTACGACAACTGGCAGCGCGCAGTCGAACGTTCGCTGGGCTGGATCAGGCCGCCCGCGACCTCCTGACGCGGACCGCCATACCAGGCCGGTTGCCCGGAATGCGCCTAATGTTCTCGACGTGACGGGCAGTCGGCAGCGGGAGGCACAGTGGCGGACGGGGGCGCGTCGGCGGCGGGCCGCGGCCGAGGGCCCCGGAGGCCCGACGCCACGTCCGGCAGCCGGCCCGCGCCGGCCGCGCGGCGGCCCCTACGACGCTCCCGCGGCCGACATCCCGTCCCGGCCCACGAGCAGGTGGTGCCCTGGCTCCGTGTCGCGGCCGCCTACGCATGGCGCCTCATCCTGGTCGGCGTCGTCGTCTACGGCGTCTTCACCGTCCTGGGCCGCTTCCAGCTCATCGCCGGGGCGCTCTTCCTCGCCCTGGTCATCACCACGGTCCTGCGTCCGCTCGCCGATCTCCTCGCCCGGTGGCTGCCGAGGTCGCTGGCGGTCACCGTCTCCGTCGTGGGCAGCGTGTTCGCCGTACTCGGCCTGTTGGCCCTCGTCGGCAGTGCCGTGGCGGGTGAGTCGGGCAAGCTGGCCGGCGAGTTCCGCGGCGGCGTGCACCGGATCGAACTCTGGCTCCAGCAACCTCCGTTCCGGCTCGGCCCGGGCGCGCTGTCCCGACTTCAGGAACAGATCGTCGACTACTTCACCGCACACCGCGCCAGCCTGCTCAGCAGCGCCCTCAGCGGCTTCGGCCGGTTCGTGGAGATCGTCGCGGGGGCCGCGCTCGCGCTCTTCGCCTCCGTCTTCTTCATCCACTCCGGGGAACGCCTGTGGGCCTGGGCACGCGACGACCTGCTGCCCAAGGGGGCCCGGCCGGCGTGGGACCGGGCAGGACACGCGGCATGGCGGACGTTCGCGGGCTACACGCGCGGCATCTTCATCGTGGCCGCCACCAACGCCGTACTCGTCGGCATAGCCCTGTACGTGCTGCGGGTGCCGCTCGCGCTGCCGCTGACCTTGCTGGAGTTCTTCGCCGCGTTCGTGCCGCTGGTGGGATCACCGGTGGCACTCGCTGTGGCCACCGTGGTCGCCCTGGCCGGCCGCGGGCCGCTGACGGCGGCGGCCGTCGTCGTCCTCATCGTCGTCATCGGCCAACTCGAAGGCCACGTCCTGCACCCCCTCGTGATGAGCTGGGCGGTCCGGCTCCATCCGCTCGCCGTCGCCGTCTCCGTCATCGCGGGCAGCATCGTCGCGGGCGTGATCGGCGCCGTCGTGGCCGTCCCCGTCGTCTCGGTCGTCTGGGCGGTGCTCAACGCGCTGCGTCCGAGACCTCCGTAGCGTGCGAAGGCCCCCACATCCCCGCCGCCCGGGTGAGCCGTGTCTCACCCGGGCGGCGGCGCTTGTCTATGCAACGAGTTGCATAGCAAGATCGCGGCATGGCGCTCGACCACGCGATCCTCGTCTCCCTGCTGGAGAAACCGGGCTCCGGCTATGAGCTGGCCCGCCGGTTCGAGCGGTCCATCGGCTACTTCTGGACCGCCACGCACCAGCAGATCTACCGCGTGCTCAAGCGCATGGAGAGCGAGGGCCTGCTCTCCGTGCGCGACGTGCCGCAGCACGGCCGGCCGGACAAGAAGGAGTACTCCGTCGCCGCCCCCGGCCGCGCGGCCCTCTCCCTGTGGCTTCACGAGCCGATCGAACCGGAGAGCATGCGTCACGACCTCGCCGTGAAGATCCGCGGCGCGGCCTTCGACGACCCGGCCGCACTCGTCCGCGAGGTCGAACGCCACCACGAGGTGCACACCGACCGGCTCGCGCACTACCTCGCCGGAGAACTGCGCGACTTCACCGGACCCGAAGCCCCCGCACCGCTCGACGCCGGCCAGGAACTTCAGCATGTCGTGCTGCGCGGCGGCATCGCCTACGAGCGCATGACCATCGCCTGGCTCGACGACGTCCTCGCCACGCTCCACCGCCTCGGCGCGACCCCGCCGTCCGCCTGAAGAACACCGCAAGCCCTCTCGAAACCCACCCCCGTCCAGAAGGTGACCGCCATGGCAGACCCCCTGCTGTTCCACCCGCACACCTACGACCCGGCGCACTTCGACCCCGAGACGCGCAGGCTGCTCCGCGCCACCGTCGACTGGTTCGAGGAGCGCGGCAAGCGGCGCCTGATCGAG
Organism: Streptomyces sp. 142MFCol3.1; assembly: GCF_000424945.1. NCBI lineage: Bacteria > Bacillati > Actinomycetota > Actinomycetes > Kitasatosporales > Streptomycetaceae > Streptomyces > Streptomyces sp. 142MFCol3.1. The sequence goes on along the minus strand of NZ_AUKV01000006.1, from coordinate 137,474 downwards.
GACTACCGCTCCCGCGCCTGGCTCGGCGACTTCCTCGAGTTCGCCGCCGAGGAGCGCCTGTTCGCCACCTTCCTCACCCCGGCGTCCGCCGCCGGGCAGGAGGACCAGCGCTGGGACACCGCCCGGATCGCCGCCCTCAACGAGATATTCGGGTTCTACGGGCTCGACTACTGGTACGCCTGGCAGGTCACCATCCTCGGCCTCGGCCCGGTCTGGCAGAGCGACAACGCCGCCGCCCGCAGCCGCGCGGCGGAACTCCTCTCCCAGGGAGAGGTCTTCGCCTTCGGTCTGTCCGAGAAGACCCACGGCGCCGACATCTACTCCACCGACATGCTGCTGGAGCCCGACGGCGACGGCGGCTTCCGGGCCACCGGCTCCAAGTACTACATCGGCAACGGCAACGCCGCCGGACTCGTCTCGGTCTTCGGCCGCCGCACCGACGTCGAGGGCCCGGACGGGTACGTCTTCTTCGCGGCCGACAGCCGCCACCCCTCGTACCACCTCGTGAAGAACGTGGTCGACTCCTCCAAGTACGTCAGCGAGTTCCGCCTGGAGGACTACCCGGTCGCCCCCGAGGACGTCCTGCACACCGGCAGCGCCGCCTTCGACGCGGCCCTCAACACCGTCAACGTCGGCAAGTTCAACCTCTGCACCGCCTCCATCGGCATCTGCGAGCACGCGATGTACGAGGCCGTCACCCATGCGCACGGCCGCATCCTGTACGGCCGCCCCGTCACCGCCTTCCCGCACGTGCGCCGGGAGCTGGCCGACGCGTACGTCCGCCTGGTCGGCATGAAGCTGTTCAGCGACCGCGCCGTCGACTACTTCCGTTCGGCCGGTCCCGAGGATCGCCGTTACCTGCTCTTCAACCCGATGACGAAGATGAAGGTGACCACCGAGGGCGAGAAGGTCATCGACCTCATGTGGGACGTCATCGCCGCCAAGGGCTTCGAGAAGGACAACTACTTCTCCCAGGCCGCCGTCGAGATCCGCGGACTGCCCAAGCTGGAGGGCACGGTCCACGTCAACCTCGCGCTGATCCTCAAGTTCATGCGCAACCACCTGCTGGAGCCGGTCGAGCACCCCGCCGTGCCGACCCGCCTCGACGCGGCCGACGATGCCTTCCTGTTCCGGCAGGGACCCGCCCGCGGTCTGGGTTCCGTACGCTTCCACGACTGGCGCGCCGCCTACGACGCGTACGCCGAGCTGCCGAACGTCGCCCGCTTCCGCGAGCAGGCCGACGCCCTGTGCGAGTTCGTGGCCACCGTCGCCCCCGACGAGAAGCAGAGCCGCGACCTCGACTTCCTGCTCTCCGTCGGCCAGCTGTTCGCCCTGGTGGTGCACGGACAGTTGATCCTGGAGCAGGCCCGCCTGACGGACCTGGACGAGTCCGTGCTCGACGAGTTGTTCTCCGTGCTCGTCCGCGACTTCTCCGGACACGCCGTCGAACTGCACGGCAAGGACTCCGCCACCGAGGAGCAGCAGCGCTGGGCGCTGGGTGCGGTCCGGCGTCCCGTGGTCGACGAGGCGCGCTCGGCACGTGTCTGGGAACGCGTCGAGGCGCTGGCCGGGGCGTACGAGATGAAGCCCTGATCCAGACCTGACGGGGACCTCCTCGGCGACTCCGCCGTCCGGCCCATCGAGGGGACCGGCCATGGCGCCGAAAAGGATCGAGCGGAGTCGTGCCCGGCCCCGGCCGAACGGCTCCGCGCCCCGAGTAGCCCCGATGGCGCGGGCGCCGTGCCCCGGGCGCGGCGGCGCAGAGGAGATCCTCGATGCGCGTCCGCCCTCCTTGGCCGCCACCGCCGCCGCGTTCCTGCTCACGGCGGGCGCCGGGGCCCCTCCCGCGGCGCCGACCGGCTCCGGGGCTCGCCGGAGCCGTACGGACGTGTACACCGGTGTCTTCCGCGTCCCGGTGACCGGCCCGGGCCGCCCGGGGACCGACGGCCGCCGTGAGCCGAAGGCCTCGAAGAGCCGGCCCGGACACCCGCACTCCGCGAGTAACGGGTGGCGTCCTGGCTCCGGGTACGGTCCGGATCCCTGCTCAGACGTGGGCGGCGACGAGCAGGCGTGCCGCGGATTTCGCTTCCTCGACGACGGCGCGGTCCTGGAGCAGGCGTCCCGAGGTCAAGGCCCCGTCGATCAAGAGTCCGACATGCCGGGCGAGCGCTTCGGGGGCGGCCGCGCCGGCCTGCTCGCTCAGCTCGGTCAGCCACTTCTGACGGCGCTGGGTGTGTTGCACGGTGACGGCTCGGGCCTCGGAGTCCAGGTCCGCTTCGACAGCCGCGCTGACGAACGGGCACCCGAAGAAGCCGTGCCGGTCGAAGGCGTCCGTCAGCGCGTCGAACAGTCCGACGAGCTGCTCGCGGGGGTCGTCGCCGGCGCGGGCGGCGGCGTCCTGCAGTTGCGCCATCCAGGAGTCGTCGGTCCTGCGCAGGTACGCGGCGACCAGATCCTCCTTGGTGCGGAAGTGCACGTACAGCGTGGACTTGGCGACGCCCGAGGCCGCGATGACCTGGTCGACGCCGACCCCGCGCAGCCCGTTGGCGTAGAACAACTCGGCCGCCGCGCTGAGGATCCTCTCCTCGGACTTCGTTTTCCTGATCTGCGTAACCATCGCTACCTCCTCCTTAATCGAACAGACTAGTTCGTCTTCTTGGTATCCGCAAATGACCGCTCAGGCAGTGGTGTGTGCCGCCCGGCGGGCCGGCGTTCTCCGATTCTTGAGATGTGCGACGCCGGTGCGCGGCCGGCAGGCGGGCCTGACATCGGCGGTCGGCCCGGAGACACGCGGGAAGTCGCTCCTGGGCGCCGACGAGTGCGTGAGCCTCATGGTCCGAGCAGCCCTGAGCCGTGCCGCCGCCCCCGCGGGAGCCGTTCCCGCAGCTCCGTAGGATGGCGGCATGGCTTCCACCACGCGACGACGTTCCACCGCGACCGACCGGCGGACCGCACTCGAGGAGCGGATCGTGTCCGCGCTCGAGGAACTCCTGCGAGGTGGTCCGACCTACACCGAACTGAGCGTGGAACAGATCGCGCACGCGGCGGGGATCTCGCGGTCCACCTTCTACCTGTACTTCCGCGACAAGGTCGACGTACTGCTGCGGGTGAGCGGTTCGCTCAGAACACGGAGCTACGAGATCGCGGAGGCGTGGCAGCCCTGCGGTCCGGACGGCGGCGCCGACGGTCTGGCCCGCACCTACGAACAGATCATGCGCCACTACCGCGAACACGCGGCCCTGCTGTCGGCCATCCACGAGGTGGCCGCCTACGACCCGGCGGTCCGCGACGCGTGGTCGGCGCACCAGGACCGCTTCGTGGACCGTCTGGTGGCGGTGCTGAAAGAGGAGCAACGGGCCGGCCGTACACCCGCGGACATCGACCCGCGGCTCGCCGCGCGGCTGATCGTCCAGGGGGGCGGTGAGGTCATCACCCGGCAGGTGGTCGGCGGCGACGGCCGCGACGACGCCGACGTGGCCCGGGAACTCGCACACGGCTACTGGCACGGCGTGTACCGCCGCCCGGCGACCAGGGACTGACGGTGCAAGCCACCTGGAAACACCGGTGGCTGTTCAGGGTGGCTGGAGTTCGAACTCCGCGCGGTCCGACGCCACCCCGTTGATCTGCAGGTAGATGGAGTGCGGGAGCCGGGGCGGCCCTTGAGGTACGCGTTGACGTCCGCGTTCGCCGCGACGAAGTCTTCCGGCGTGAGGCCAGGCGGGGCGCAGGCTGGTCACTTCCAGGATCTCGGGCATGCCGGGGTGTCCGCTGTGAGGGTGGGTGAGGGTCGCGGCTCGGCGGGCAGGCGGTGACCGCCCGGTTGCCCGGCCCAGATGTACGAACCCGGGAAGCGGCCGCGAGCCGGGCGGCGCGGCGTACGCTCAGGCCCGCTCCGCCGTCGAGACCAGGTACGTCAGGGACTCCTCGCTGCGACTGCCGGGCTCGGCGGTGCCGACGAGCAACTGCTGCCCGGGAGCGTCGACCACCTCGAACGTCTGGTAGGTCAGCTCGATGCGGCCCGCTTCGGGGTGGACGAACACCTTGAACGCCCGGGTGAGTCCGGCGACGTCCCGTTCGGCCCACAGTGCTGTGAACTCCGGTGAGACCTCGCTCAGTTCGGTGACGAGGTCGGTGATGTCCGTGTCGTTCGGGAACCGTCCCGCGTTCAGGCGGAGCGCGTAGACGGTGCTGCGCCGCAGCGGCTCCCATTCGGCGAAGACCGTCTTGGCCCTGGTGTGGGTGAACAGGATGCGCGGCATGTTCCGCTCGGTGCCGAACGGCGACAGCAGTGCGTTGGCGACCGCGTTGGCCGCGAGCACGTCGAAGGCCGGGCCGAGCACGTACGCCGCCGCCCGGGGGAAGGCTTCCAGCATGCGCAGCAGCGAGGGGTGCACGAGGTCCTGCGGGCTGTCGGGGCCCAGGCGGGGATTCAGCCCCGCCAGCCGGAACAGATGCTCGCGCGCCTCGGGCACCAGGCGCAACGCGTGCCCGAGGGCGCCGATGACCTGCGCGGAGGGATGGCGCTCGCGGCCCTGCTCGAGGCGGGCGTAGTAGTCGGCGCTGACCCCGGCGAGCACCGCGACCTCCTCGCGGCGCAGCCCGCGGACGCGTCGCCCGGAGACCCCGCCGACCAGTCCGGCGTCGGCCGGTTCCACCCGCGAGCGGCTCGCGCGAAGGAACGCGCCGAGTTCGTTGTCGGATGGCGTCATGGCATCGATGCTAGCCGCGCGTGCCGGTCCGGCGATCCGGAGGTTCGGGACCGTCAACCGCGTGATCATGGACGGCTTCCCGTCCGTGTCCTTGCGACGCCCCGTTCAGACCCCCTCAACGACATAGGGCATGTCCAGCAGGACGCGGTGTCCCACGATCTTCCACTCACCGTCGACCCGGCGCAGATCGGTGTCGTAGTACCCCGACTCGATCGGCTGCGTCGTCGGTGAACAGCGCGCCCTGTGCCGTCCCGTCCCGCTGGTCCGTGGCCCGCACGTATGGCGCCAGAACCTCCGGGATCCTGCGCTCGTCGCTCATGGCAGCAGCCCTTTGGTGTCGTGCTGCGGAGCCCGTTCGTGCTCCGGTAGGCGCCTCGCGCCGGTATCCGCAGCTTCCGCCGGAGTCCGGTGCCGAAGAAGGGTGCGTGAGCCTGGGTGTGCGGCACCCAGGCTCACGCGTCCTTCTCCGATGCGCCTCGATGCACTGGAATCGAAGGCACGGCAGTCGCCGCCGAAACACGTTGAAGGAGAATGCGTCAGCATGTCAGCAGAATCGAAGACCGTCCTGATCACCGGGGCCAGCAGCGGCATCGGTGAGGCCACTGCCCGCCGACTGGCCGGACTCGGTCACCGTGTGCTCCTCGGTGCCCGCCGGGCCGGGCGCCTGGCCGCCCTCGCCGAGGAACTGCGAGCGGCCGGCGGCTCGGTCGCCCACCGCGAGCTGGACGTCACCAGCCTCGACTCCGTGCGCGCCTTCGCCGCCGCCGGCGTGGAGGAGTACGGCCGCATCGACGTGCTGATCAACAACGCCGGGGTGATGCCGCTGTCCCCGCTCGAGGATCTGCGCATCGCTGAGTGGGAGCAGATGATCGACGTCAACCTGCGCGGTGTGCTCTACGGGATCGCCGCGGTGCTGCCTCGCATGCGGCGGCAGGCGGCCGGGCACATCGTCAACGTGTCGTCGGTGTCGGGGCACCGGGTGGACCCGACCGCCGCCGTCTACAGCGCCACCAAGTTCGCCGTGGCGGCCGTGTCGGAGGGTCTGCGGCAGGAGAGTCGGGACATCCGGGTCACCGTCGTCAGCCCCGGTTTCACGCAGAGCGAGTTGACGGACCGCGGGGGCTCGCCGGAAGCCCAGGGAGCTGCTCGCGCGGCGGCTGAGCAACTGGCCATCCCTGCTTCGGCCATAGCCGACGCCATCGCCTTCGCGATCGACCAGCCGGCGCACGTCGACGTCAACGAACTGATCGTGCGCCCCACTGCACAGGGCTGACGGCCGGGGCGGTTGTGCCCCCGGCGGCTCCACGCCCGGCCAACGCACCCGGCGCCTCCCGGACGGACCACTTGCCCCCATTAATCGAACGGACTAGTCTGTTTGATTAATGGGGTCCAATGCCTTGGCCCCACCCGAGACCTGTTTGCAACAACGCACATCCGAAGGTGGCACCATGCGTGCAGTAGTCCTGGAAGAGTTCGGCACCCCGATGGTGCTCAAGGAGATCGAGAAGCCCGTGGCCGGTCCCGGCCAGGTGCTGGTGGCGATCGAGGCGAGCGGGACGAACCCGCTCGACCTCAAGATCAGTGCGGGTCAGGCGGCACACGCCAGGCGCACGCTTCCCGCCGTGCTCGGTCTCGACCTGGCCGGCGTGGTCGAGCAGGTGGGCGAAGGAGTCGACGAGTTCGCCCCGGGTGACGAGGTCTATGGCCTGACAGGTGGCGTCGGCGACCTGCAGGGCTCCCTGGCCCAGTACGCCGCGGTCGACGCCCGGCTGCTGGCGCCCAAGCCGAAGTCCCTGGACATGCGCGCGGCGGCCGCGCTCCCGCTGGTGACCATCACCGCGTGGGAGGGCTTGGTCGACAGGGCGAACGTGCACGCGGGACAGAAGGTGCTCATGCACGGCGGCGCCGGTGGTGTCGGTCACGTGGGCATTCAGATCGCCCGAGCCCGTGGTGCCGAGGTCTTCGGCACCGAGGCACCGCACCGCCTCCAGGCCATCGAGGAGTTCGGGGCCACCGCCGTCGACTTCACCGCCGAGACGCCGCAGGAGTACGTCGAGCGCCTCACCGACGGCGAGGGCTTCGACATCGTCTTCGACACCGTCGGCGGGCCGGTTCTGGACGGGTCCTTCGCCATCGCGCGAAACTACACCGGGCACGTCCTCAGTTCCCTCGGCTGGGGAACGCACAGCCTCGCTCCGCTGTCCTTCCGGGGTGCCACCTACTCCGGGGTCTTCACCCTGGCTCCCATGCTGACCGGCCGTGGCCGCGAACACCATGGCGAGATCCTGCGCGAGATCACCGCCCTGGTGGACTCGGGCCGACTCAGGCCGTTGCTCGACCCTCGCCGGTTCAGTCTCACGGATGTCGCGGAAGCGCATGCCGCGGTGGCCGACGGCACCGCTACCGGCAAGATCGTCGTCAGCGTCGGCCACTAGATTGCGCCTGCGGGCCGCTAGATTGCGCCTGCGGGGCCGCGCCTCGCGGAGGTGGCCGGAGCGGGGCATCGTCCGACCGCGCACGACTCCGAGACACTCGATCATGTCTGGGGGCCGAGCGGGCGGACACCCCTTTGCGGGCGTCGGCCCCGGATCTCGCCCGACGAGGTCAGGCCCGTCGGGCGGGCCCGCCGATCCCGGCGACGTTCTTCGCCCACGAACGCCCGGTACCGGACTCGATCTGTGGCATGAGAAGGGTCGATCCGCTCGGCCCCAGGAATCAGGAGCGGGCTGAACTCCGTAGGTCTGGGGAACAGCGCCCCGCGCCCCAAGGCGGATGACCGAACTCGGTTCCTCGCGTGGCCGGGGTCATGACCGTCGGTGGTCATGACTGGCGGATCATGCCGTCTGCCAAGGCGCTGGTCAGGCGGATGAGGGTGGGTTCGAAGGCGATGCCGAGGTGGGCCAGCGCAGGCTCCTGCGTGTAGAGGCGGGTGAGGGTTTCGGCAGGGTGCGCGGCTTGCCACAGGGGTGCGGCCATGGCGATGACCGCGATGACCAGGTCGCCTGCTTGCGCCTTGTCCAGTGCGGCGGCCGAGGTGATGGCGGTGACCAGGATCTCCACGCTGGCGAGTGCGACCGTCTTGAAGGCGTGGACGCGCTCGTAGGTGACCTCGCGTTCGAGGTTGAGGGGGACGTGGGTCAGCAGGTCGCAGAAGAGCGGCCGTGCGGCGAGCGAGGCGGTCAGGGCGCGGGCCAGTCCCTCCGAGTCGACCTGACGGTCGGCCAGGCGTGCGGCGACATCCTCCGACCAGTCGCGGTATCCCTCTTCCGCGAGGCCGAGCAGGATCTCCTCGCGTGAGGAGTAGTAGCGGCGGACCGCCGAGGCGTGCACGCCGGCGTGGCCGGCGATCGCCGTCAGTGTGACCGCGCGGACGCCCTCGCGGGTGCCCAGGACGCGGGCCGCCTCCATGAGGTCGGCGGCCCGCTGCTCCTTGTGATGGCGGGAGTAGGCGCGCTGGAAGGTGTCCGGGTACGTCATAGGCCGATGATAGCAACGCAAGGGCATTGCGTTAGACAACGCAATGCCCTTGCGTTAATGTCGTCGGCAGGGGAGCGCATCGCCCTCCTGGTCCGCAGGCCGCATCGAACGGATGCTGCGATGCCCGCGCCCGCGCTGTGGCAGTCCCCCCCAAGGGAGCTTCGGCCCCGTCCTCTCGCCCGGCGCCTTGCCCCGGCCACCCCTCCCGCGGCCCCCACCCCGAGAAACACAGGAGCGTTCCCATGCACGCGATGACCATCAGTGAGTTCGGCGGGCCCCGGGCCCTGGTCCCGGTCGAGTTGCCCGACCCGAGGCCGGCGGCGGGGCAGATCACCATCGACACCAGCCACGCCGCAGTCGGCCTGGTCGACGCCCTCTTCCGTCGCGGCGACCTGGCCGACCGGCCCGGTTTCCCCCAGCCGCCGTTCGTGCCCGGCCTGGAAGTCGCCGGAACGGTCCGCGAACTGGGTGAAGGCGTCACCGGATTCGAGGTCGGTGAGCCGGTCGTGACGTTGTCTCAGATGAGCCTGGGCGGGTACGCCTCCGTGACGCCGGCCGAGGCCGCGATGACTGTCTCCCTCAAGGAATGTGACGTCGACCCGGCCCAGGCCGTCGCGGTCCTGCCCAACGCCGTCACGGCCTACCTGGCACTCACCCGCGTGGCACACCTGCGGGAGGGGGAGAGCGTGCTGGTGCACGGGGCTGCCGGTGGCCTGGCAGCCGCCTTCCCCGCCGTCGCCCGCTCCCTGGGTGCCTCCCACATCACCGGCACCGTCACCTCGGGGGCCAGGATCGCCGACACCACACACCTGGACTACGACGAGATCCTCATCAGCGACGACTTCGTGAAGGCCCTGGACGGCCGCAAGGTCGATGTCGTGGTCGACCCGGTCGGCGGCGCGGTACGCACCGCCAGCCTGGACGTCCTGGCCCCACTCGGCCGCATCCTCCTCCTCGGCCATGCCGCCCGCACCCCGGACACCCCCGTCACCGGCGACGAACTGTGGAGCCGGAGCGTGGGCATGCTCGGCTTCGCCGTCGGCCCCTACCTCCAGACCGACCCCTACGCCGCACGGCCCGCCGCCGAACACGTCATCGCTCTCCTCGCCGACGGCACGCTGACTCAGCGCGTCGACGAACTCCCCCTCTCCGAAGCGGCGGAAGCGCACCGCCGACTCGAGGCCCGCGAAGTACCCGGCCGCATCGTCCTCACGATCTGACGCCCCCGGGCAGGGCGACCGACCCCGGCGGCCACGGCGTCGCACCGCTGTGCCGTGTCACGGGCATCAGCCGTTTCCCCTCCCGCGCGTCGTGGACCGCTCGGCCGGCCGCCCGAATTCGGCAGGCGGCGGTGGTCGAGACGAGGGCGTCCTTGGACGCACTGTTGGACATGCTGTCCAATGATGCATATGGTGCCACTGGCGCTTCTGAGTGCCCGTTTTGTTTCGAATATGAGAGCGAGATTGTCGTGGTCACTGTCAGCGGGGATCGCCCGAGCCTCCTACTGGTGCACGGTGCGTGGCACGGCTCCTGGTGCTGGGACAGCCTGAGGTCGGAGCTCACCGCCGACGCCTGGGCGACCCGAACGGTGGACCTGCCCAGCGCCGGGCAGGAGTGCGGGGTCGAGGACGACGCACGAGTGGTCCGTGAGGAGCTGCGACGCATCCCCGGCCCTGTCGTGGTCGTCGCCCATTCGTACGGCGGCATACCCGCGACCCAGGCGGTGGCCGAGGCCGACAACGTGGCACACATCGTCTACTTGGCGGCGTTCCAGCTCGACGTGGGTGAGAGCCTGCTCGGATTCCACGGGGCGCCCGTACCGGCGAACCCACAGGGCCTTCAGGCCGTACCGGATCAGCCGCGGCCGTTGTTCTACTCCGATGTGCCCGAGGCGCAGGCCGAGGCGGCCGTCAAGCGGCTGGTTCCCCAGAGCGTGAAGTCCTTCAGCGACACGCTGACCAAGGCGGGCTGGCACTCCGTTCCGTCGTCCTACATCGTCTGTGAGCAGGATCAGGCGCTGACGCCGAAGAACCAGGAGGTGCTGGCCGCCCGATCGGGAGCGGTCCACCGTCTGGAAAGCGCCCACTCGCCGTTTCTGTCGCAGCCCGCGGAGCTTGCGCACCTCCTTGCCGAGATTGCGCTGTAATCGGCGCGCCGGGCGCGCGATCCGCCGACGGACGGCGAGGCGCGGCACGAAGCCGCAGCGTACGGCCCTGTCCTGAGGGGAGCCGCCGGCCTAGGCGCGCGACCCGCGGGGGCGCAGCCGGAACGGCGGCCGGACCGGACACGGGCCCGCGGTTCGGGCGGTGCAACCTGCGTCTCCGCCGGGCATCAGGCCGATGCCCGGCCGGGAGCGCACACCTGATCACCGAACGCTGTTACCGCCGTGCCGCGCCCCACGGCGCAGAACGCGGCTGACAGATTCCGACCTGCATGAAAAAGGGGAAGCCGATGCACGTCACCAGCCGTGACGACAACCCGGACGATATGTTCACAAGCCGGACTGACACCGACCTCGTCGCACGGGCGAAGGGCCTGCAACCGCTGCTGCGGCGTCGCGCGGCGCAAGGAGAATCCGACCGGGCGGTGACGGAGGAGGTCGTCGAGGCGATGGCTCAGGCCGGCGTGTTCCGATTGCTGACGCCCCGCCGCTACGGCGGCCACCAGACCGACCTGCGCACCCTGACCGAGGTGTCTGAGGCGCTCGGGACGGCCGACGGTTCGACGGCGTGGGTCGGCATGATCATCTCGGTGACCAATTGCTCGCCTGCCTGTTCCCCGACGAGGCTCAGGAGGAGGTCTTCGGAGCTGATCCCGACGCGCGCGTGACCGGTGTGGCGGCACCTGCGGGCATCGGTGAACGGGTGCCCGGTGGCTGGCGGGTCAGTGGTCGTTGGTCCTACAACTCCGGTGCTCCGTTCGCCACTTGGGCGGCAGTGGGAGCGCTGTTGAAGGACGCCGACGGGGCGGTCGCCGACCAGGCACTCGTCTTGATCCGGGCCTGCGAACTCAGCGTCGAGGACACGTGGCACACCGCGGGCATGAAGGGCACCGCCAGCAACACCCTGGTCGGACAGGACGTGTTCGTTCCCGAGCACCGCGTACTGTCGGTTCCCGCGGCCGCGGAGGGTGTCTCCCCGCGTTCCCACCCGGACGAGACGCTGTACTCTGCGACGTTCGGCCCGATGCTGGTGCTGTGTCTGCTGGGCCCTCTGCTCGGACTGGGCAAGGCCGCCTTGGACACGGTCGTGCGGGCGGCCGAGACGAAGCCGCTGTCGTTCACGGTCCACGGCCGGCAGGCTGACTCGGTGGGCGTCCAGACGCAGTTGGCCGAGGCGGCGCTCATGCTGGAGACGGCCCGGCTGCACACCTACGACGCGGTGGACGAAGTCGACCGGGCGGCCTCGGCCGGCCACCCCCTCGACTACGCGGCGCGCACACATGTCAGGGCCCGGGCCGGTTACGCGGCCCAGCAGATCCTCGGCGCGATCGGCACGCTTTTGAACGCGCACGGAGCCTCCGCGTTCGCCGACGCCAACCCGTTGCAGCGCATCTGGCGCGATGCCAACACCGCCGCCCGGCACGCGGGCCTGGTCCCGGCTGTCGGATTCGAGGTCTACGGCAAGTCGCTCCTGAGTGTCAACGAGCGGGTGAGCCTCATGGTCTGAGCTCTCCGCCGCCGGGTGGGGGGTCGTTCGGGACCGAACCGGGCGGGGCAGCGGACCGATCGGCGTCGGATGTCGGTCAGGTAGCCGCGTGCCGTAGGCGCTCGCGCTCGCCTGGCTGCAGGAAGGCCGAACCCTGGTCTCGACGGTTCCTGGCCGAGCGTGTCGAAGTGGGGGCGGGAGGCGGAACGATCGCCGGCCGTGCTGCACGGCAGGAATGACGACCTGCGGGCCGGTCCGCAGAGGGCGTTGGGAGGCGACGCCGCGCGGGACTGACCACGTCCGGCCTGGCCGCTTTCGGCACGGCGCTCAGGACGGCTGCCGCGCGTCCCGAGCAAGCTCATCGTTCGGCCTTGCCGGGCCAAGGTCTCGCCAGGGCGCTCTCCGCACCGTCAACTTCGTGACCTCCCCCCGTCGCCGCATGGAGTCTCGATCAGGGTGTTGTTGCTCCGGAACTGCTCGTCGGAGCGGGGACACGGGTGGGTGACTCGGGAAGTAGGGACACGTTTCGACTCGCTGTTGAGATGCGCGCCGAGAAGGGCGCCTGCCGGGCATCTGCCCTGGTCAGGCGCCCATTTCCTGCGCCTAGAAGAAGCCCGGCTTCTTCGGCGAGTACGACACCAGCAGGTTCTTCGTCTGCTGGTGGTACATGCTTGACCTAGCTTCTGAACCGCTAGAAATGTTGATGGCCTTCGCGCCGTGGTCAGTTGCATATCGGATTCCCGTTGCCATCGCCTTGGCGAAGACCTTGTCCGCCACCGCTGGATCGAGCTTCTCGACACGCGGGAGGCGGACAGGGGGACTCTTGGTCCCAGGTGCGAGGCCGAACGCTGCCGATCCTGATCCTGTACGCGTTCGGCCGCCGACAGTTGCTCAGCGGCCTGACGGCCGGGTTCAGCAAGTGACCGGTGGGGGGTTGGGGGCGAGAATGCCTATTCCTGGACCTGCCTCGGATCGATCGGAATCTCGCGTGCCGTATTCTCGGCGCGCTCCTCGGCGCTCAACTGGCGCGCCACGGTCCCACAGCAGCGGTCGTACTGGTTCTGCCAGTCCGTCATGAACGCGTCGTAGCTGGACTGGCCGGTCAGCTTCAGGTCCGACTCGTCGTTGTGCCAGACGCCGTTGCTCGTCCAGTTCGAGGAGCCGACGAACACAAGTCTGGAGTTGGCCGCACCCGCATAACCGCCGCTGACCATCATGTACTTGTCGTGCGTGTAGTGCAGAGCATTGCCGTTCGCGTCGGTGCCGCGGGTGGTGTCGTGCACGTCGATATTCGGCCGGTCCTTGAGGTAGTTCTGCACGCTGCCATCAACCTGGCCGGCGGTGAAGAGTATGTGGATCTTGACGCCGGTTTGTGCCAGGCTCACGAGCTTCTTGGGCAGTTCCAGATAGTTCCGGTCGCCCGGCTGCCCGTGAGAGGTCCACTGGAACATGGCGATGTTGATCGTGGCCGGCGCCTTGATGTTGTTCAGGAAGTCGACCCAGGTGTCGCTTCTGGTGCGAGCCTTGGGCCACTGGTAGGAGGGTGGGGACAGTGTCCTGGCGGCCGTGCCACTGGTGGAGTTGTAGTAGTCGGGCACCAGCGGGCCCGGGCCGTTGAGCGCCCCCTTGGCCATGGCTGTGAAGTAGCGGACGTAGGAGTTGTACACGTCGACGTTGCCCTTGACTGTGGCGCCACTGTTCCACGCGGTCTTGGCCTGGGCGGAGGTGGGGTTGGCGCTGCTGACGGTCACCGTCCTGTTCGCGTCGCTCCCGCCGCTGAGCATGTAGTACTTCGCGTGCAGGGCGGAGCCGGAGTAGTGGGTCAGGCAGCCGCCCGGACACAGCGCGGCGAAGCTGGAGGCTCGCGGGTCGTTGCCCAACTCGGTGACCATCGATTGCCAGATCGCATTGTCGCTGTGAGAGTCCATCAGCGCCTTGACGATGACGCCGCGCTGGTGCGCGGCGATCAGGGCGTTGGCGAAGTCCGGGCCCGGCTGCGTGCTGCCGATCGAGTACATGGCGACGCGTATGGTCTGCCCGCAACTGGCGCTGTTGATCGATTCGATGATCGGGCCCATGACGTTCATCTGGGCGTCGGCGTCCTCCGGGTCGTTGAAGCTCGGGCCTGGTCTTGAGGTGAACGTCCGAGACTCGCAACTGAGCGGAGGCTTGGCCTTCTTGACCGCCGCGTGCGCCGTTGTCGGCGACAGCGCGGAGACGACCAGCGCGGTGATCAACGTGAGCGTTCGCTTCATGGACGGGCCTTTCGCTGGGCTGTTGACGATGACGAGTCGGGGTGTTGCTGTGCTGATCGACCCATGAGCGGTCGCCGAGGTGGGCCTGGCAGCCGACGTCGCAGCACTGGCCAGTCCAGCAGTTCGGTGTGTCGGGCTCGCCCGTCACCCGGCCTGGTGAACTGCCTGTGGGTTCTGCTCAGTTGGCGGCGTTCGCCTCGAACATCGGGCAGCCGTCGCCGTTGATGTCGCTCGCGGTGAGGGCGGAGCCCCAGCGGTCGTGCGAGGAGGCCGCGGGGTCGGCGATGGTGGTGCCACGGGCAGGCCGCAGGCGGAGCCCTGAAGGATCGCGATGGTGGCGCCGTCGACGTCGGTACCGACCTCCTCGTGCGCGGCGCCAGCCGCCAGGTCGTCGAAGCCGTCGTGGTTGAAGTCGCCTCAGGCGCTGACCCGGCCGAAGCCGTCACCCGCCTCGGAGGAGCCAGGCCCGCTGGTGGTGTTCTGGCCGATGGTGGTGCGTTTGGCCGACGTGATGCCGTTCGCCGATCCGTACAGGGCGACGAAGTCCCGGGTGTTCCTCTGCCCGGACGCAGTGGCGTTGCCTGCGGAGAACGCGACGTCTCCGTAGCCCTCCCCGTTGAAATCCGCCTTGTGGTGCGTGACGGAGTCGGCCGTGCCGGCCGTGCCCGCCGACGCGGCGAGGAGGCCGCCGGTCAGGGGCGCCGCCGCGGCGTTCGCTGTGGCGACGCGGATGCGTGTCGGAGGCGGGGCGGGAAGGTGTCTGTGCTTGGCCATGCGTTGAGCTCCTGCGGGGGACAGGGACATCCGGCGGACATCCCGCGTCGATGAGGTGCCGGTCCGTTGGTGTTTGCCCGGAGTTGTTCCAGGTGTGACCCGCCGTTCGGCAAACAGGAGACTCGCAAAGGCGTCCAAGGGTTGCACGAGGAAGCAGGGAAGCAGGCAAGGGAAGTTGGAAGCGGGGACAGGCCACTGGAACGGTGTCCTGAAGGGATCGCCTTGCCGAGCTTGCTCGCGTGCATCGCGATGGGCGCCAGGCTGGCCGTCGAGCACCTGGCCGGTCTCGGGCACGAGCGGATTGACGGCGGACGTGACAACCGGCTCATTCAGGCGCAGCTCGGTCTCGCCGATCTCGCGCCGGGCCTGCTCAAGACGCTGCGCGAGCACGATCCGGACTTCGTCCTGCTGGACGGAACCCTCGCCGAGTGCGACCGCGTCGGCGACAGCCGCGCCGCCTACTCGGCCAAGCACCGTCGCCACGGCGTGAACGTCCAGGTCGTCACCGATCCCGTCGGCGGCACGGGCACCCGTCGAACGTGGCATGGCCGGCTGAAGTTCTGGCAGATCTTCCGCAGATCCCGCATCAGCCCCAACCGCATGACCGTCATCGCCAAAGCCGTCCTCACCCTGGAGAGACACCGCTGAAAAGGCTCACTGTTCAACAGACCTCATGGGACACGGACGCACACCGGCGGCAGGCTCGGACGATCCGGTTCTCGTTCTTGTTGCAGCGCTGCCCGCACCAGAAACCCTCTCTTCCAGTCGGGTGCGGTCTTGTCGCCGACAACTTCGGGCTTGTCGGGAGGTGACCGGGAGGTCTTTGGACACCTGGGCAAATCAGATGTCGTGCCAGGCAGGACGCCATCAGGTGTCGTGCGCGTCGCATCCGTGAGGGTCGGAGACCTTCGCTCAAGCCACGAGGTTCTGGTCCACGCCTGGTCCGACCACAAGGCGTTTCGAGGTCAATTGTTTGCTCATGGGGCCCGGGGAGTCACTGAGAGTGATCGCTGTGTTCGGGTGCTTGAAGCCCAACAAGGGCTTCAAGCACCCGACTTCAGTCTCTAGAAGAACCCAAGTTTCTTCGGGCTGTAGGAAACCAAAAGGTTCTTCGTCTGCTGGTAGTGCTCCAGCATCATCTTGTGCGTCTCGCGGCCGATGCCGGACTGCTTGTAGCCGCCGAACGCGGCGTGCGCCGGGTAGGCGTGGTAGCAGTTGGTCCAGACGCGGCCCGCCTGGATCGAGCGGCCCGCGCGGTACGCGGTGTTGATGTCCCGCGTCCAGACACCGGCGCCCAGCCCGTACAGCGTGTCGTTCGCGATCTTGATGGCGTCGTCGAAATCGTCGAACGATGTGACCGAGACGACCGGCCCGAAGATCTCCTCCTGGAAGATCCGCATCCGGTTGTCGCCCTCGAAGATCGTCGGCTGGACGTAGTACCCGCCCTTCAACTCGCCGTCGTGCTCGATCCGTTCGCCACCCGTCAGGATCTTGGCACCCTCCTGCCGGCCGATGTCCAGGTAGGAGAGGATCTTCTCCAGCTGGTCGTTGGAGGCCTGGGCGCCGATCATCGTGTCGGTGTCCAGCGGGTGACCCGGCTTGATGAGCTCGGTGCGGGCGACGGCCGCCGCCATGAAGTCGCCGTACTGGCCGCGCTGGACGAGCGCCCGCGACGGGCAGGTGCAGACCTCGCCCTGGTTGAGCGCGAACATGGTGAAGCCTTCAAGCGCCTTGTCCCGGAAGTCGTCGTCGGCGGCCCACACGTCGTCGAAGAAGATGTTCGGTGACTTGCCGCCGAGCTCCAGCGTGACCGGCTTGATGTTCTCAGAGGCGTACTGCATGATCAGCCGCCCCGTCGTGGTCTCACCGGTGAAGGCGACCTTCGCCACCCGAGGGCTGGAGGCGAGCGGCTTGCCCGCCTCCACCCCGAAGCCGTTGACGATGTTCACCACGCCCTGGGGCAGCAGATCCGCGATCAGGCTCATCCAGTAGTGGATGGATGCCGGGGTCTGCTCCGCGGGCTTGATGACGACAGCGTTGCCCGCGGCCAGTGCGGGCGCGAGCTTCCAGACCGCCATCAGAATGGGGAAGTTCCACGGGATGATCTGCGCGACCACACCGAGCGGCTCGTGGAAGTGGTACGCCACGGTGTCGTCGTCCACCTCACCGAGCGAGCCCTCCTGGGAGCGGATCGCCCCGGCGAAGTAGCGGAAGTGGTCGATGGCGAGCGGGATGTCGGCCGCCAGGGTCTCCCGCACCGGCTTGCCGTTCTCCCAGCTCTCGGCGACCGCCAGCTTCTCCAGGTTCGCCTCCATCCGGTCCGCGATCTTGAGCAGGATGTCGGCTCGGGCTGTCACGGAGGTGCGTCCCCACGCGGGAGCCGCGGCGTGTGCCGCGTCCAGCGCGCGCTCCACGTCCTCGGCGGTGCCACGCGCCACCTCGGTGAACGGCTGCCCGTTCACGGGACTCGGGTTCTCGAAGTACTGCCCGCGAGCCGGCGGCACGTACTCCCCGCCGATGAAGTGGTCGTAACGCGCCTGGTAGGAGACGATCGCGCCCTCGGTGCCGGGCGCCGCGTAACGGGTCATGCTGGTCTGCCTCCCGGAGAAGCGCTGCCCGCCGTTGGGCAGCTCTCGCCGCGACGCTAGGAGTGCGGACGTTGCGAGGACGTTGCACCGCCCGGCGCCCGCTCCCGAGGCCATGCCGCCGCCAGCTCACGCTCCAACGCGTCCAGCCGTGACCGGACGGCCGCCCCTGGGCGCACCGAAGCCAGCGCCCGCCACACGTCCAGGTCGTCCTCGCCCCAGGGCGCGCGCGCCCAGTCAGCCAGCAGATCCGGATCGCGGCGGGCGACGAGCGCCGCACGCAGCCCGTCCGCGAGCCTGCGCCGCAGCCGGACCACCGCGGGCGCCCCCGAACTCGGCAGCAGCGGACCCGTGTACGCCGCCATGGCCGCGGTCACCGATCCGGTCCCGAGCCGCCGCTCCACGACCGCGACATCGGACTCGACCGGCACCGTGAGCCGATAGGGGCGCGACTCCAGCAGTCCCGGTCCGAGCAGTCGGCGCAGCCTGGCGAGTTCGGCGCGCAGCGTCACCGGAGTCACCGACTCGTCCTCGTACAGCGCGCACAGCAACTCGTCACCCGTCAGGCCCTCCGGATGCCGGGCCAGCAGCACCAGGATCTCGCTGTGCCGGCGACTGAGCCTGATCTTGCGGCCCCCCGCCAGCAGCTGGGCCTCGTCACGGCCCAGCGTGGTCAGCTCCAGGCCGTCGGTCCTGGTCTCGGGCGGTGTGAGCAGCGCCAGGTGGGATTCGGCCGCCCGCGCCACCGCCTGCACGAAACCGAGACTGTGCGGATGCGCGAGCCCGTCCCCGCCGGTGATGTCCACAGCGCCGAGCACCCGCCCTGTGCGCGGGTCGTGCACCGGCGCCGCCGCACACGTCCACGGCTGGACGCGCCGGCTGAAGTGCTCGGCCGCGAACACCTGTACCGGCCGGTCGACGGCGACCGACGTGCCGGGCGCGTTCGTCCCCACGGCGGTCTCCGACCAGCGCGCTCCCGGTACGAAGTTCATCCGGTCCGCCTGCCGCCGCGTCACCGGATGGCCCTCCACCCACAGCAGCCGGCCCTGGGCGTCGCACACCGCCAGCAGATGCTCCCCGTCCGCCGCGAACGTCCCCATCAGTTCCCGGAACAGCGGCATCACCCTGGCCAGCGGATGCTCCGCCCGATAGGAGCCGAGGTCCCCGTCGGTGAGCTCGACGCTCGCCGTACCGTCAGGGGCCACCCCGGCCCGCGCCGAACGCCGCCACGAGTCGGCGACGACGGACCGCACCGGCCGGGTCACCGTGCCCGCCTCGGTGAACGACTGATGGGCACGACGCAGGACCCGCATGCGCTGGACGGGGTCGGCTCCTGGCTCCAGGGCCACCCAGGGATCGGTCAACTCGGCCTCCCGGAAGGCGATGCGGCTGGGACCATCGTCACTCCCGGTGCGCGCCCGGACAAGCTGTGTGCCCGTCCCTGCACCGAATCCAACCGTGCGATCGGCCACCGCACCCGCACGTCCGGCCTGTCGGACCAGCCGCCCGGTGCCCGCACGTCCGTCCTGCCCGACGAGCTCGCGGTGCCCGCATCACCGCGATTCCGCGCCAGCCCGGAGCAGCTGCACATCCACCTTGCCGGAGCGGCCAGTGCGGGCTGACATCCGCCTGTCGGTCCGGCCGCGGTACCGGCGTCGCCCTGCGGGGCTTCGGCATCCCTGAAGGCCCGGGAGCCGTGGTGTCAGGCGAAGTTGACAAGTCTGATGTAGCGCGTCCAGTCCCAGTTCGGTCCGGGGTCGGTGTGATCTGTGCCAGGCACCTCGTAGTGCCCGATGATGTGGGCGCGGTCCTTCGGAATGCCGTACCTCGTGCAGATCGAGGCGGTGAGTTTGGCGGACTCCTCGTACAAGGCGTTGGTGAAGTAGGCGGGCCGGTCCACCCAGCCCTCGTGCTCGATACCGACGCTGCGAGTGTTGTAGTCCCAGTTGCCCGCGTGCCAGGCGATGTCTCGCTCCCTGACGCACTGCGCCACGTGGCCGTCGGCCGATCGCACCACGTAGTGGGCCGACACCTGCTTCTGCGGGTTTGCGAAGATGGACAGCGTGTCGCTGTACGTTTCCTGCGTGACATGAATGATCACGTAGTCGAGCCGATAGGTCGCCGGCCGACTGGACGCCGTGTAGTTGTACTTGCTCGCCGCGGTCCATTCGGCGCTCGGATAGTCGACGACCGTCTGTGCCGTGGCGCGTGTACCGGGGACCAACGCGTAGGGGAGGGCGGCCAGGGCCGCGCCCTTGAGCAGCCGCCGTCGGCTCGGGAACGATCTCGCTCGCTCCATGATGCGTACGCCTTTCACGTGTGGGGGTACTTGTGGGGGATGGTCTCGATCGTGGTGGGCGTCCAGCCGGCGCTCGCGTTTCTCACCGCCGGAGCGTGGCGGCCTTCTCGCGCAGTTGCCGGTGCAGTCCGCGGTGAGTCTCTCGCGTCGGCAGCCAATCCTTGCGGAGCTTGGCCACGCACGTGTAGTTGGTGTCGCAGACATTGGCGAGCGGTGATTCGACGGCCTGTGTCGCGAACTGGTAGGCGTCCAGCTCGCTGAAGCCGTAGTCACGCACCAGCCACTGCACCAGGTCGAGCTGCGATATCCGGAACGCGTCCTCCAGAGGGCGCGCCGAACCGGTCGAGACGATGTGCGTGTCCGACTCGATGCGCGGCCACGGCGTGGCCACCTGCTTGAGGAGTTCGACGATCACCGTCGTGTTCATCGCGCACTCGACGGCCACCCCGCAGGTCTCGCCCTCACCCTGCCGGGCGTGCCCGTCGCCGAGGCTCAGCAGCGCGCCCTCGACATTCACGCCGAGATAGCAGGTCACGCCCGCCCGCATCTCCGGTGTGTCCATGTTCCCGCCGTGTGCGTCGGGCACCAGCGCCGAACGCACCTCCAGGTTGGCCGGCGCCACCCCGACGGTGCCGTGCATGGGATCCATCGGAAGCTCGACCTCGATGTCGCTGTCACGCGCACTGAACAGGGCGGTGCGACGCTCCCGGTCGAGGTGCCAGATCCATACGGTCTCCGGCAGCGGCGGCTGCAAGGTCGCCGTGGTGTGCGTGGAAGTGAGCGCCCCGAAGAGCGGAACCGTCGTCGATGCCGCCCAGTCACGAGCCGGCTCGATGGACACGAAGTGCACCGCGACGGTGTCACCGGGCTCCGCACCCACCACGTGGAAGGGGCCGGTCTGCGGATTGAGATAGGGGAACTCGCAGACCTCGGACACCAGGTCCTTCTCGGACCGCACCCGACCCGCGAAGCAGTCTTCCGTGTAGAGGTCGAGGACCGTGCCGGGCTCGATGCGTGCCATGGGCGGCGCACCACCGAACGTCCACGCGTACTCGCCCGGCGCGGGCCGCACGGTCAGGATCCGGGGGTCGCTCATGACTGCACGGCTCCGCTCTGCCGGGGTTCGGCGGTGGGGGTCTCGTCGAGGTGGACACGCGCGGTCTCGGCTATTCGCCCCGGATGGCGGCGCAGCAGCACGATCAGTACGGCGACCCCGGCGAGCATCCAGACGCCGACCACCGGACCGGCGTACGACACGGGAGCCGTCAGCTCGGAGACGAAGTCGAAGACCGGCAGCCCCGCCGCGGTCAGCAGCGCCGGAACGAACGCGGCGATCCCGAGCACGGGGAAGAGCAGATGCCGCACCGGCCGGAACAACTCCCGCCTGCGGCGCAGGAAGTAGCCCACGCATGCCAGGTTCACCACGATGTACACGCCGATGACCACGGTGACGATCACCGTCGCGAGCAGGAGGAACGCCGTCACGGGGTCGTAGGCGAAACCGAGTCCCAGCATGGCCGCGAGCGCCACCGCACCCTGCACGACGACGCCGGCGACGGGGGAGCGGTGCCGGGGGTGCAGGCTCGCGAAGAGCCCGGGGAACACCCGGATCCGGGCCAGGGCGAAGGCGGTGCGCGTGGAGACGTTGGAGCAGGCGTTGGCATTGGCGATGGTCGAATTGACCACCGCCAGGAACACGAGCACCCAGAACAGACCGAACGAGGCGCGTGCCACGCCCTCCCACGAGGCGGCCCCCGAGGCACCGAACCCGGTGAAGCGGTCGGGGCCGAAGTAGGCGGACATGGCGTAGGTCGTCACGACGTACACGAGGCCGATCGCGAGTGCCGCGCCGAGGACGGCCCGGTGCATCGTGCGGCGCGGGTCCTTGGTCTCCTCGGCGAGCGGGGCGGCCGCCTCGAAACCCGCGAAGGCGAGAACGGTGTACACCGATCCTGCGAACACGCCGCTGATGCCTTCGTATCCGTCGGCCGTGTGGGACGTGCCGAACACCGACAGGGTGTTGCCGCCGCCGGCCTCGGCGATCAGCCATACCGCGAACACCAGGAAGACCAGTACCTCGAAGACGCCGAGAACGGTGCCGAAGCGGGCCGAGGCACGCACTCCGAAGTAGCCCGCGACGGCGATGATCGCGGCTCCCGCGAGCGACCAGGGCCACCACAGGTCGTCCGGATACGACGACCACTCCTGGTGCAGTGTGCCCGCCGTGGTGAACCCGAGCTGCAGGAGCAGCAGCGGCGGCACGAGTGCTTCGACGAACACGTAGCCCCAGCCCACGAGGAAGCCGACAGCCGGGTGCAGGCCCTGAGCCGCGTAGGTGGCCACCGAACCGGCCGAGGGCAGCTCCCTGGCCAGCTCGGCCACGCACGAGGCGGTGAACAGACATGCCACGAGCGCGATGAGTACGGACAGGGGCAGACTGCCGCCCGCGAAAGCCGCACCCGACGGAATGGACGCGGCGACCGCTGCCGCCGGCGCCATGGCCGTGATGCTCTGGAACAGGACCTCGCGCAGCCCGATCGCCTCACGCCGCAGTCCTGGAACCGTCTCCCCCGACACGTCCCCCCCCGATCCGCCCGGCGCGCAGCCACCCACCGGACGGCTGCGCCTCGCGTGAATTACGGTACGGCGCTTGCCGGTTGGGCCGGAAGAGCGAGGCGTCAGTCCGTGGACAAGTCCGTGACTGTGGACAACTCGGCCACCCGAATGGGGGAGCCCCACCTGTGTGTTGACGCCCGCCCGCCGACGCCGGCAGGAAGACGGCCGTGTGCTGACGGTTGCGTGCCGACGTCCGTGTGTCGACGTCCTTCCACTGACCGGCGCGAAGCGTGTCCGGCTGAGCCTGTTCCACGAGGATCGGCGAAGCAGGCCGTGCCTGCTTCGCGCGCCTTCGCGACCGCTGCCGGATCGGACCGGGCGCGCTCCGCCACCGCCGCGTGCGCGGGCTATGCCCGCCCCGCCACCGCCGCCGGGTCGTCCAGCACACCCCGCACCACTGAATGCGCGGCGCCCAGCAAGGGCCCCTCGGGTCCCAGCCGGGAAACCGACACGGCACAGGCGGGACCCGCGGTGCGGCGGGCCAGCTCCTCCTCCAGCGACGGCAGAAGCCAGGGTGCGAGACCGGACAGCGCGCCTCCGAGCACGACCGTCTCGGGGTCCAGCAGATTGACCGCCCCTGTCAGCGCGATGCCGAGCGCGGTGCCCGCATCGCGCAGGGCATGCCGTACGTGCGGGTCGCCCTGCGCGGCGCGCTCGGACAGCAGTCCCACCCGGTCTTCGCCCGGCTCCAGACCGGCGGCACGAAGGACGGCCTCCTCTCCCGCGTACTGCTCGAGGCAGCCGTGTCCACCGCACGGGCACTCCGGCCCGTCCGGATGCACCGGCACGTGCCCCAACTCGCCGGCGAAGCCACGGGTTCCGCGCAGCAGGTGCCCGTCGACGAGGACCGCGGCACCGATACCGATCTCCGCGGACACGTGCAGGAAGTCGCGCGGGGTCGCGTCGCCGAGCCACAGTTCGGCGAGGCCGCCGAAGTTGGCTTCGTTGTCCACGGTGAGCGGCAGATCCGCGGGAAGCAGTGCGCTCAGGTCCGTGTCCTGCCAGTGGAGGTTCGGGGCGCGGATCACGGTCCGGGCGTCGCGCGCCACCAGACCGGGCACGGCCACCGCGAGGCCTGCGGGCCACAGCCCCTCGCGCTCCGCCTCGGCGACGACCTGCCGCACCATGGCCGACAGCTCCTCGACGACAGGTTCCGGCGACCGGCCGCGGTTCGTGCCGTTGCGCACCGCACGGGCCCGTATGTCGCCGCGCAGGTCGACGGCGCACACCGCGAGGTGGTCGACGCCGACCTCGGCACCGATCCCGGCGGGACCGCGGCCGCTGACGGCCAGCGCCGAGCCCGGCCGCCCCACCCGGCCCGGCCGTTCGGGACCCAGCTCTTCGAGAAGCCCCGAGCGGATCAATTCGTCGACGAGCGTCGACACGGCCGCCCGTGTCAGGCCGATCCGTGAGGCGACGGCAGCGCGCGACAAAGGCCCCTCGGCACTGACGGTGTGCATGACCCTGGACAGGTTACGGCGACGCATGCCCTGCTGAGTGTCGGGCAGGCGGCGGCCGGATCCGGTCGGGTGGGTCTCGTGCAGCGGTGCGGTCATGCCTCCGTCAATCCTCGTTCCTGTCGTCCTCGCGGGACCACGCTCCTGCCGCCACCCGCACGGGCGGGCCTGACTACGGCCGCTCCAGCAGCGGAGCCGCGTCGGAGAGTACCCCGGCGATCCTGGCGAGCGTCTCGTCGTCCCGCTCGATGGCGTCGAGCACCGGTCCCCGGGCGGTGTTCCAGCGCCGGGCGACGGCGGCCGGGTCCTCGCCGGTGAGCAGGCCTGCGGCCTGGGCGGCCGCCCCGAGTGCCACGAGTTCCTTGGCCTCGGGCACCTGCACCGGCCGCCCCGACAGCCGCCGCACGGTCTGCTGCCAGGCGGCCCCTCGGGCACCGCCGCCGATCAGCAGCAGGGGCGCGGTGCGGTCGGCATCCGCGTCGAGAACGAGATCGAGTGCGCCGAGCAGCGAGTGCACGGCACCGTCGTACGCCGCCTGGAGAAGCTGCCCGCCGGTCGTGTCGTGACGCAGACCGGTCAGCAGTCCGGCCGAGTGCGGCAGATTCGGGGTGCGCTCCCCGTCCAGGTAGGGCAGCAGCGTCACTCCGGACCCCGGTTCCACGGCTTCCCGGTCGAGGCCCAGGAGCGCGGCGATACGGTCGACTGCCAGGGTGCAGTTCAGGGTGCAGGCCAGCGGAAGCCAGTCGCCGCGCGCGTCGGCGAAGCCCGCCACCGTGCCGGTTGGATCGGCGGGGCGCCGCGTCGACACGGCGTACACCGTGCCCGACGTCCCGAGGCTCAGTACAGCGGTGCCGGGGCGCAGGCCGAGGCCGAGTGCGGCGGCCGCGTTGTCGCCGGTGCCCGCGGCGACCAGGGTGCCCCTGGAGAACGGCAGGCCACCCTGAGCGTGCACCGTTCCGGCCACCTCGCCGGGCCGGACCACGCGGGGGAGCAGCGCCGGGTCGAGCCCGGCATGGGCGAGGACCTCGTCGTCGTAGGCCTCCGTCCCGGAGGCCCACCAGCCCGTGCCCGAGGCGTCCCCGCGGTCGGTGGTGCCCTGCCCGGTCAGCCGTTCGGTGAGGTAGTCGTGGGGCAGCCGCACGGCCGCCGTCGCCCGGACGGCGTCCGGCTCGTTCTCCGCGAGCCAGGCCCACTTCGTGACGGTGAAGGACGGTCCGGGCACGCTGCCGGTGCGTTCCGCCCAGGCCTTCGGGCCGCCCAGTTCCTCGACCAGCCGACGCGCCTGCGGTGCGGAGCGCACATCGTTCCACAGCAGGGCGGGCCGCACGGGCTCGCCCTGGGCGTCGAGGGTCACGAGGCCGTGCTGCTGGCCGCCGATCGAGACCGCGGCGGCCTCGTGGGCGGCGTCGCCGCACTGGTTCAGCGCTTCGCAGAGCGCGTCCCACCACTGCCGGGGGTCGCTCTCGCGGCCCGCACCCGTGGAGACGGTGTGCGGGGCCTGCCCACTGGCAACCACCTGTCCGGTGGATGCGTCGACGACCAGGGCCTTGGTGGACTGGGTGGACGTGTCCACTCCGACGACGAGCGGACCCTCGGCTGCTGACATCGGGCTCTCCCTCTTCCGCGGCTCCGCGGGATCTGTCCTGGTTGTGGGGCTGTCCGGACCGCTCCCGGCCCGGGTTTCGAACTTCGTCTCTTCCCAGAGATGCGTTCGCATACTAATTTGTTAACCGCCATGACGAAATAGTCGGAGCAAACAAGGAGCCGCGACATGAACTACCAGCCCACCCCCGAGGACAGGTTCACCTTCGGCCTGTGGACCGTCGGCTGGCAGGGAAGGGACCCGTTCGGCGAAGCCACCCGGAGGGCCCTGGATCCGGTCGAGTCGGTGCAGCGTCTGGCCGGGCTCGGTGCCTACGGAGTGACGTTCCACGACGACGACCTGATCCCCTTCGGGTCCTCGGACAGCGAGCGGGAGTCGCACATCAAGCGGTTCCGGCAGGCCCTGGACGCCACGGGGCTGAAGGTGCCGATGGCCACGACCAACCTGTTCACGCACCCCGTCTTCAAGGACGGCGCGTTCACCGCGAACGACCGCGACGTGCGGCGTTACGCCCTGCGCAAGACGATCCGGAACATCGACCTGGCGGTCGAGCTCGGCGCCCAGACGTATGTCGCGTGGGGCGGCCGGGAGGGCGCCGAGTCCGGTGCCGCCAAGGACGTCCGGGTCGCGCTCGACCGCATGAAGGAGGCCTTCGACCTCCTCGGCGAGTACGTGACCTCCCAGGGCTACGACCTGAAGTTCGCCATCGAGCCGAAGCCGAACGAGCCGCGCGGCGACATCCTGTTGCCCACGGTGGGCCACGCCCTCGCCTTCATCGAGCGCCTGGAGCGCCCGGAGCTGTACGGCGTGAACCCCGAGGTGGGTCACGAGCAGATGGCCGGGCTGAACTTCCCGCACGGCATCGCGCAGGCCCTGTGGGCGGGGAAGCTCTTCCATATCGACCTCAACGGCCAGTCGGGCATCAAGTACGACCAGGACCTGCGCTTCGGGGCGGGCGACCTGCGTGCCGCGTTCTGGCTCGTCGACCTCCTGGAGAGCGCCGGTTACGCCGGGCCGAAGCACTTCGACTTCAAGCCGCCGCGCACTGAGGACTTCGACGGTGTCTGGGAGTCGGCCGCCGGCTGCATGCGCAACTACCTGATCCTGCGGGAGCGCTCCGCGGCCTTCCGTGCCGACCCCGAGGTCCAGGAGGCCCTGCGTGCCTCGCGCCTGGACGAGCTGGCGCAGCCCACTGCGGCCGACGGCCTGGAGGGGCTGCTCGGTGACCCGACGGCCTTCGAGGACTTCGACGTGGACGCGGCGGCCGCGCGCGGCATGGCCTTCGAGCGTCTGGACCAGCTGGCGATGGACCACTTGCTGGGTGCGCGGGGCTGACCGGTCCCACGCGGCGTGGGCCCGCCCTCGGGCGGGCCTGCCTCAGCGGGACCGGATCTCGTGCCCGGGCCTCGTGCTCGGGCGCGTTCAGATCCCACCTCGCGGCGGCTCCGGTGGGATCGGTGAGTTCAGAGGGGGCAGCGGGTTCGGTGGGTTCGGAACGTTCCCTGCGTGAATGATGCGGAATCGTGCGATCCGTGCCATGAGTCGGTATCAACTTCGGTGCAGGGCTCGCGTGATGACCGGTTCGGCACGACTCTGGACGGTATGGCCATGCCGCCCGTACCGCCTCGACCGCCGGGAGACACGCCGCCCCCAGACGACGGTGGTTTCGGCCCACCACCGGGAGGCTACGACCCACCGTCCGGTGGCTATGGATCGCCGGCAGGTGGCGACGAATCGCAGTCAGGCGGATACGGGCCTTCGTCCGGTGGCTACGGACCACCGTCCAGTGGCCATGGATCGCGGTCGGGTGGCTACAGCCCCCCTCCAGGGGGCTACGGTCCGCCTCCGGGCGGCTTCGGGCCGCCGTCGCAGGGGGGCGGGGGATGGCAGCCACCGCCGCCTCCCCGACCGCCGGGCGGCGGACCCGGAGGCCACCGGGGCGGACGGCGTCGGAACACGCTCCTCGTGGTGCTCGCCTTGATGGTGACCGTCGGTGTCGTGGTTGCCGTGATCGCGGTGGCGACGGGAGGCGGTGGTGGCGGGAAGGACGACAAGTCGCCAGAGGCCGGCGGAAGTACGCGACGGCAGCCCGGTCCGTCGCTGAGCATCCCGTCCGAACTGCCCTCCGCCCCCTCGGAACTGCCCAGTGCCGTGCCGACCCTCCCCTCGGACCTGCCCACCGGCGTCGTCCCCAGCGACCTCCGGTCGCTCTTCCCGACGCCCGCGGGCAACGAATTGCCGTACTACATGCTGACCACGGGGGACTGCTTCGACGCGGACGGAAGCCGGCCCGGACAGGCCACCAAGCGCTCGTGCGGCAAGCCGCACGACGCCGAGGTGGTGAAGGTGGCCGAGCTCGAAGGCACCTACAGCACCGACGCCGCCCTCAAGAAGGCTGCGTCGGCCCTCTGCCGAGTGCCCCTGGAGCGCAAGGCGGCCAAGCAGTCCGCGGGCACCGTACGTGGCACGCTCGTGCAGTACCCGGATTCCAGCGGCTACCGGATCGGCATCGACAAGGTGGCGTGCAGTCTGGCGGCGGACGTCGGCGACGGCACCCGCAAACTCACCGAGCCACTGAACTGAGCGGCACGCAGTGGTGGGCCCGCCGGCTCCGTCGCCGTCCACGCGACCGCGAGTCTGCCGGTGTCCGCGCGATCGCGTGCCTGCCGGTCGCCGTCCCGTGCGCCCGCCGGTCACGTGCCACGCGCGCGTGGCACGTGACCGGCGGGCGCAGACCTCAGATGCCGTGCGGCAGCCGCACGTACGTCACCGTCGTCTCGATGCCGCTGTCGACCAGCCGGCCCTGCGCGTCGAACGCGCCTGACCCGTCGGTCATCCCGAAGTCGTTGTCGTTGACGAGGGCCAGCGTGTCGTGATCCACGCGCGCGACGCCCTCGATCTTCCCGGGCACCCCCGCGACGGTGCCCAGGTCCACGACCAGGTGCTTGCCCAGCACCGGGACATCGGCGGCAGCGGGGTCGTCGAGCTGTTCCAGGGAGGGCGAGGTCGTGTCGTCGTCCCACGGGCCGCCGAGGATGTCCGCGTGCCGTGACAGCTTCACCAGGTGCAGACGAGCAGCCTTGTCGGTGCGCTCCTCGACGAGCAACCGATCGCCTCCGACGGCCACCACGGAGGAGATCTTGAGCTCCGAGGTGTCGTCCTCGCTCGGGTCGACCACGTTCACGGGGTCGAAGCGGTACGCGTACTCGGCGGTGACGGCACGCTTCTTGAGGGAGAAGCGCACCAGCCTGGTGGTGCGTGAGGCGTCTCCCGCGGCGCCGTCCGGCAGGGAGAGCGGGCTCTGCAGCGCCATCACCAGGTCGCCGCAGGGCAGCAGGGCAAGCCCTTCGAAACCGCGGTTGATCTTCCGGTGCAGCAGGACCGACGGCAGCGCCTCCACCACCGGATAGTCCGCGCCGGTCAGGTTCAGGCCCTTGGGCACGTAGCGCGTGAGCACCTTCCCGCGCGCGGAGACGTGGATCAGCGACGGCCCGTACTCGTCGACGAGCCAGAAGGTGCCGTCCGCGGCGCGCACGATCCCCTCGGTGTCCACACCGTTCGGGTTGAAGGTGAGTGGGGTCAGCGCGTCGTAGGAGTACGGTGCCTCGTCGCGTCCCGCCTGGTTGGACAACCCGGTGACGGGCTTCCCGGAAGACGCGGTGATCGGGATCGCGTCGATCACCTCCACGCTGTCACCGGTCACGCGGATCTTCACGATCGCCGGGTCGAACCCCGGCACGGGGAAGGTCCGGCGCTTCTTGCCGTCCACCTTGATCTGGCCGTTGGGGCCGCGGTCGGTGACCGTCCAGAACTCGTCCTTGCGTCCCGCCGGGTAGATGTCGCTGCCGATGCCGCCCAGGTCCACACCCCGGTCGTCGTCCACCGTGCCCGGCAGCAGCGAGTTGCTGAACGCGCCGAGCGGGACGTCGCCGAGCGCGGCGGTGCGCGTCACCTGCGGCTGCGCCGGGCTGCCGGCCGCGCTCGCGGAGCCGGCCACCGCGAGGGCGGCCAGCACGGCGAGCGGCAGGCCCGCTGCGACGGAACGGTTGACGCGGCGCCGGCCGACGGCGTGCGGGGACATCAGGCCTCCTGGGGCACAAGTTCAGTGTCAGCGGCAAGAGTTGGCCTCTACATCCAACGCGGGGCGACCTCGAGATGAACGCCGCGCGTCAACCATTCATCAGGTCTCCTCCGGCCGCGGCGAGGGCCGTCGCCGGGTCCCGTACCGCCGGCCCGGCGGGGGCCCACCGGCCCCGCTCCTCGCGGTACGGCCACCACCGGCCGTCCCGGCCCAGGCGCAGCTGGATGCCACTGCCGCCGATGCCGACGACTGTCCAGCGGTTGTCGGCCGAGACCAGCCGCGGCCGCTCGTCCTCGTCCCAGGCCGACTCCAGGGCGTCACGCGCGCGTGCCAGCGATTCGCCCTCCACGGCCCACGCGCCCTCAAGGACCGACAGCGCGGCCGCACCCCCGAGACGCCAGGCACGTACGGCGAGTCGCAGAGCCTCGGCGTCGCGCCCCGAACCCTCGGCCAGTCGCTGGAGGACAGCCTGGCCCGGGGCCGTGGCGGCCAGCCGCACCGCGTCCTGGGCGAGCGACAGCCCCTGCTCGACCGCCTGCTGCCCGTGCCCGTCCGCGAGCGCCTCGCGGAGGAGCCGGTACGCCTCGCCCGCCGCGGTGGCCGCGAGGAACTCGAGGGCGGCCGGGGTGAGTCCGGGCGCGGGTGCGGTCTCGGCGTCCAGGGTGGGAGGCGTGCCTGGTTCGCCCGGCAGCTCGGCGACAGGCGGCAGTGACGGCAGGATGTCCCCGGCGGTGTACGCCTCGGACGCGTCCACGCCCTCCACGCGCGCGTGCGCTGCATCCGACGGCTCCCGCTGCCGCGCGCTGCCGCGCTTGTGGAGCTCGTCCAGCAGGACGTGCTCGGAACGCCCACGCATCAGCAGCAGGACGAAGGGGTCCTGGTCGAGCAGCCTCGCCACCTGGTAGCAGAGGGCGGCCGTGTGCCCGCAGTGGTCCCAGGCGTCGCAGTCGCACGCCGCCTCCAGGTCGCCGGGTCCCGGCAGGAGCTCGATCCCGGCCGTCGCCGCGTCCTCGACGAGATGCGGCGGCATGTCGTGGTCGAGCAGCGCGGCGACGTGCCCGGCACGCTCCACGGCCATGTCCAGGAAGCGGTCCCACTGTTCGTCGGACAGTTCCTGGAGCAGCACGTCCGCGCGGTGGGCGGTGCGGTCGCTGTCCTGGACCACGGCCGTGATGCGCCCGGGGCGGACGGAAACGGCACCCACCGCACCCGCGCGTGCCAGCCTGCGGCCTGTCTTCACCTGCGCCGCGTCCAACGCCGCGTCCTCCAGGGCCTTGAGCCATGCCAGGCCCCACCACGTCCGCGTGAAGCCCCGCCCGCGCGCGGGCGGAAGCGCGGCGAACGTGCGTTCCTCGTCACGGTCCTTCATCGTGCGCCCCCTCGCAGTTCCACCAGGTCGGCCAGTTCCGCGTCCGTCAGTTCCGTGAGCGCGGTCTCACCGGAGCCCAGGACGGCATCGGCCAGTTGCTGTTTGTGCCGCAGCATGTCGGCGATCCGGTCTTCCACGGTCCCCTCGGTGATGAGCCGGTGCACCTGGACGGGGCGGCTCTGCCCGATGCGGTACGCGCGGTCCGTGGCCTGGGCTTCCACGGCCGGGTTCCACCAACGGTCGTAGTGCACGACGTGCTCGGCCCGCGTGAGGTTCAGCCCTGTGCCGGCGGCCTTCAACGACAGCAGGAAGACGGGGACCTCACCTTCCTGGAAGCGCTCCACCATCGCCTCGCGCTCGGTCACGGGTGTTCCCCCGTGCAGGAACAGCGTCGGTACACCGCGCTTCGCCAGATGACGCTCGATCAGGCGGGCCATCTGCACGTACTGGGTGAAGACCAGGACGCTCGCATCCTCGGAGAGGATCGTGTCGAGCAGTTCGTCCAGCAACTCCAGCTTCCCCGACCTGCCGGGAACCCTTGGCTGGGATTCCTTGAGGAACTGCGCCGGATGGTTGCAGATCTGCTTCAGCCCGGTCAGCAGCTTCATGACCAGACCGCGCCGTGCGACGCCGTCCGCCTCCGAGATCTCCGCGAGGGTCTCGCGCACCACGGCCTCGTACAGGCCCGCCTGCTCCTTGGTCAGCGACACGGCGCGGTCCGTCTCCGTCTTCGGCGGCAGCTCGGGCGCGATGCCCGGGTCCGACTTGCGGCGACGCAGAAGGAACGGCCCCACGAGGCGGGCGAGCCGCTCGGCCGCCGCGGGGTCCAGATCGCCCTCGACCGCCTGCGCGTACCGTGAGCGGAAGGCGCCGAGCGGTCCGAGCAGGCCGGGTGTCGTCCAGTCGAGGATCGCCCACAGTTCCGAGAGGTTGTTCTCCACGGGGGTGCCGGTGAGCGCCACGCGCGATCGTGCGCCGATCGTGCGCAGTGCCCGCGCCGTGGCCGAGTAGGGGTTCTTCACGTGCTGGGCCTCGTCCGCGACCACCATCCCCCACGGCACCTCGGCCATACGCGGCGCGTCGAGCCGCATCGTGCCGTACGTGGTGAGGACGAATTCGCCGTCGGACAGGCCTTCCAGGGAGCGCCTGGAACCGTGGAAGCGGCGTACGGGGGTGCCAGGGGCGAACCTCTCGATCTCGCGCTGCCAGTTGCCCATCAAGGAGGCCGGGCAGACCACCAGTGAGGGTCCCGCGGTCGACTCGGCCGTCTGCCGGTGAAGGTGCAGGGCGATCAGCGTGATGGTCTTGCCCAGGCCCATGTCGTCGGCGAGACAGCCGCCCAGGCCCAGGGAGGTCATGCGGGCGAGCCAGTTGAGCCCCCGTGCCTGATAGTCGCGCAGCGTCGCGTCCAGTGCGGCGGGCTGTCCGACCGGCTCCTGGCCCTCGGGGTCCGCCAGCCGCTCCCGCAGGGCCGCCAGCCACCCCGTCGGGCGTACGTCGACCCTGCGCCCGTCGACCTCCGTTGAGCCCATCAGAACCGCGCTCAGCGCGTCGATGGGCGTGACCTTCCGGTCCAGCCGGGCCCGCGCGCGCCGCACCTCCTGGGGGTCCACGAGGACCCACTGGTCGCGCAGTCGCACGATGGGCCGGTTCGCCTCGGCCAGCCGGTCCAGTTCCGCGCGGGTGAGCTGCTGATCGCCCAGCGCGAACCACCAGTCGAAGGCGAGCATGGCGTCCGCGGACAGGAACGAGGGAGCGTCCGACCCGGCCTTCCCGGGGCCGCCGCCCGCGTTCCGAGCGGCGCCGCGGGCATCGTCCGCGTCGTCCGGCGGGCCGATGACCGCGCCGGTCGTCAGCTTTCGTGACAGTTCCTTGGGCCAGTGCACGTCGACACCCGCCGACGCCAGGCTGCGGGCGCCCTCGCCGAGGAGCTCGGCGATCTCCTCCTCGGCGAGTTCCACGGTGTCCGGCACGGCCGCCGAGAGCAGCGGAGCCAGCGGTGCCCAGACGCGTGCGGCGCGACGCAGCGCGAGCAGGGCGTCCATCCGCGCGCGCGGGCCGAACCCGGTGGACACCGACCACACGTCGGCGGCGTCCGCGACGAGAGAGGGATCGCTCACGCTGTGCAACTGCAGGACGGCCCGGAACACCAGCCGCGCGTCCTCGGGCGCGTCGTGCTCCAGCCCCGGCACCTCGACGCGCAGAGAGATGCGTACGTCCGAGTCGTGCACGGCGGCGACGTCGTCGAGCCAGGCACGGTGCTGGGGCACGCGTTGCGGCTCCGGCGCCGCGAAGGCAGGTCCGCCCGCGGCGAGCGGTGCCGCCGGCGAGCGGGGCAGCCCGTCGGCGACCGCGTCCAGGAACGCGCGCAACAGCCGTTCCGGATCGGGCAGCCGCAACGGTTCGACGTCGTCCAGGGGGATCGCGTGCGCCTCGGGAGGCATGGCGGCGGCAAGCTCGCGGACGCGCTCCATGTCCTGGGCGCGCAGCGGACCCGCGCGCCACGCGTCGTGGTCGCCGGGGGACAGGCCGGGCAGCAGCAGTCCGCGTGCGGCGAACTGGAGGGCGAGCACGGCCGCGGCGCTCCAGAAAGAGGCGGACCGGTGCGCCCCGGCGACGGCACGCGCGCGCGTGAGCAACGGCAGAGCGGCCCGCACCGGCAGCAGCACGGCGGGCACGGCCACACGCTCGACGCCCTCCTCGCCGGGCAGCGCGACCGTCAGATCCCCGGGGGAGCCGGACGCCACGGCGGGAGAGGGGACGTCGCCCTCCGGGCACCAGAACGCGACGCGGCTGGTCCGGGGCGGATCGGCCGGCACGAACACGGCGCAGCAGCGGGCCAGTTCGGCGATCTCGGCGGGAGTCGTCGCGGGAATCCTGTGCTCGACGATGACCATTCCTCAAATTTGACTACCGGGTCGGGTCGCCGAGGGTACAGCACTCCGGCGTGAGGCGTGAGGCGTGAGGCGTGAGGCGTGAGGGGTGCGGCGTGAGGCGTGAGGGGCGGGGCGGGCAATTGGTGGTGAAAGCTGCTATAGGCGTGTACGCCCCATCGTGCCGCTGTCCGGTGATTGCTGATCCGGAATTAGGAAATCCGGTTATGCGTCACCTGTTCCCCAGCGTGCCGCGCCCCCTCTCCGTCTCGCCCACCCCCTGGTGCGCGCGCACTGCGAGGAGTTGGGTATCCACTACGCGGAGACCTGGCTCGTCGACTGCTGCCGGCAGGCCCCGCGCCACATGCGCGAGGTGGGTGAGACCTCAGGGTCCAGTAAGGGGCGCGCCTCAGGGACGCGTCAGGGTCGCGGTCCGGAACCGTCGGACACGGGAACCCGTTCTCAGAACAGAGAGCGGCAGCAGCCGCGGAGGAGGCGACACACATGTCGAAGAACGCGAAGATCGCCGCAGGAGGCGTGGCGGTCGGCCTGATCCTGCTGATCTGGGTACCCTGGTGGGTCGCCTTCCTGATCGTGCTGGGCGTCCCGGCAGCCGCGTACCTTGCGCTGGACCCCTCGCAGCGGCGCAGGCTGCGCCGCGTCACGCGCAAGGAGCTCGGCCGCTGAGGCGTCACCGACGTCGTGCGCCCTCCAGCGCGCAGGAGGCGAGCACGTCCCCGTTCGCGGGCCTGCCGACGGTACGGTCCGCGGGCGGTCGGACGCCCCGCTCCACCCAGGCGGTCAGCGCGTCGAACGCGGACCGGTAGCAGGGCAGGATCGGCCGCAGCCGCTCCGGGTAGGTGTCGTACAGCCCGTCCACATGCGTGCCGCCCTCGATCACGTAATAGCGGTGCAGCCTTCCCCGGCCCTGCTCGTCGATCATCCCCGCGTACACGTCGGAGTCGGCCGCGACGGGCAGCAGTGCGTCCAGGTCGCCGTGCAGCGTGATCATGGGCTTGCCGATCCGTCCGGACAGGGCGACCCGGGCCACGGCGCGGTGGACGGACGCCGGCCGTGCGGCGTAGTCGTACGCTGCGTCGGAGGCGCACGGTGCCAGGATCTGTTCGGCGGAGGACCCGGCCGAGACGCCCGGGCAGTCCGCGTCGTACGAGGGGTCGAACTCGGCCCGGTAGATCTTCTGTGTCACTCCCCAGTAGGCCTTCTCGTGGTACGGCCACAGGAACTCGGAGCCGTGGGCGAATCCCGCGTCGTACAAGGCCCCGTCGCCCGCCGAGCCGAGCGTCCGCGCCACGGCGGCCGGCAGCGAGGTGAGCAGGTTCGGCCCGTGCGCGGTCCACAGCGCGCCCTCCCAGTCGACGCCGCCGTCGTACAGCTCTGGGTGGTTCTCGAGCTGCCACCGGGTGAGGTAGCCGCCGTTGGAGATGCCCGTCATGTACGTGCGTCGCGGTGCCCGGCCGTACCGCTCGGCGACGACCTTCCGGGCCGCGCGGGTGAGCTGTGTCGTCCGCGCGTTCCACTCGGCGACGGCGTCACCGGGCCGCTTCCCGTCGCGGTAGAAGTCGGCTCCGTCGTTGCCCTTGTCGGTGGCGGCGTACGCGTATCCCTGGGCGAGCACCTGGTCGGATATGGCCGTGTCGGTCGCGTACTGCTTGCGCGTGCCGGGCGCGCCGGTGACCACCAGACCGCCGTTCCAGTGGTCGGGCAGCCGGATCACGAACTGCGCGTCGTGCTGCCAGCCGTGCGTGGCGTTGAAGTGCGAACTGTCGGGGAAGTACCCGTCGATCTGCACGCCGGGCACCCCGGAAGGATTGCGCGTGCCCTTGGCCGTCAGTCCCGCCTGATCGGCCATGTCCGTGTAGGGGGTCCCGGCGAGCCCCGACGTGGTCAGGTCGGCCAGGCACGCACTCTGCTGATGGGCCGCACCGGGCACCGTGGCCCTCTCCTGCCGCGCACAGTGCCCCGCGCTGCCGTCGGCCGAGGCGGAACCCGGCACGGTCAACACCATCAGAGCTGCGGCGAACAGGGGGACACCACGAGACACACGCATGACCGGCCTCCGAGACAGGGCGCGAGAGCTGAAGGGGAGCGAAGCGCTGCCTCATGGTGCGGAACAGTTTCCGGCTCGACCATGGGGTCGGACCACATGGAACGGACGCCGCATATGGAGAAACAGGCCGTTCTGAAAGCCCGTTGGGCTACCGGCCGGGAGCGCGGAAGGGCACCTGCCGACGGGCGGCCTCGTCGATCTCGTCGAGCGTGAGCAGCGGAGTGGCCCGGGTGTGGAGGACGCCGCTGGCCTTGACGGTGAGGCTCACGGCGGCCATGGAGATCGGGTCGGGGAAGTCGACGATGATCACGATGTCGTCCTGCCCGAAGGCGAAGTACATGGCCTCGACCGTCCCGCCGAGTCCGGTCACCACCTGGTCCACGGCGGAGCGGCGGCCACTTGCGCCTTCGTCGAGCAGCCCCTTCGTGCCCTCGGGCGTGTAGGTGGCCTGAATGAGGAACTTCGGCATGGGGCGCTCCCTGTCCGTCGACGGTCCGGTACGCAGAGTGGGCTTCCCGCTGGGACCGGAGCGCCACGTGCCGAACGGCCGGATTCACCCGTTGGAAGCGCAACCTGTCGTCACTGATGAAGTGTCACCAAGGGGTGCTACGCGGGTTTCTGTGGGCAGGGGCCGACGGATGTAACCGCACGTGGGCCGAGGCGTGTGGAGCGGCAAAGCGCCCGCTTCGGACAGCGTTCCTCGGACAGGGCCGTCAACGCCCCCGCGCGTCCGAGCCCCCCTCCCGGCTGGATTCGTGGCCCGGGCGCCCCGGGCGTAACGTGGAGTTGTACGAGCGCAGGCGCAGGGCTCCTGGTGGGGCCGCCGGTGGCCAAGATTCTCCGGACGGCCGCATTCCGTGCTCGCGTCCACTCCGCGCTCCCTCGGCCGGGCCGAACCGGCCGGCGCCGCACGCGGCCGGCCGCACAGTGTGGGCGTGTAGGACCGCGGTCCCGCGCCGCATCCGGGCCCCCGGGGGATTCACCCTTCCGATCGAAGGCCATACCCATGCGCACCAGCACACGAATACGCCGTCTCTGCGCCGCCACCTGCGCGGCACCCCTTCTGGTGCTCGCCGGAGCAGCCGGCGCCGGTGCCGCCACGGTCACCGTGCCGGCGACCCCACCGAATGCCGTCCAGGCCACGTCCAGCGAGATCCTCAGTCTGGTCAACGCCGAACGCGCGAAGGCCAACTGCCCCGCCCTCAAGGAGAACGCCCAGCTCACGAAGGCCGCCCAGGTCTTCGCGGACGACGCGTCGAAGAACAACCTGACGAACCACACCGGCTCCGACGGCTCCAGCGACGCGCAGCGGGTCAAGGACGCGGGCTACACCGCGAACGAGTCCATCGGTGTCGGCGAGAACATGGCCTGGGGCAGCTCCACCGACGCCAAGACCATCGTCGACGGCTGGATCAAGAGTCCCGGCCACCACGGCAACATGGTCAATTGCAGCTACGTCGACACCGGCGTCGCCGTCAGCGGCAAGTACGCGGTGCAGGTCTTCGCATCGCCCGCGTGACACCGCTTCCCTGACGGACAGTGATCCGTGCGAAGGGCAGGGCCGGGCTCCGACCGGGTGGACGGAACCCGGCACGTCATGCCCCGGGAAGAGGGGCGTCGCCGAGTAGGCGCGGCCGTCGGCCCACCGGAGCTGAAACGCCGCTGCATCGGCCCACCGGAGCTGAAACGCCGCTGCATCGGCCCACCGGAGGTGAAACGCCGCTGTATCGACCGGGAGTTGACAGCGGCTCGAGCCGCCCCACGGTGGGCAGCGACGTGCGTCACCTCGGTGACCAGAGCACAGATCCACGAAAACCCGTTGCGCACTTGATCACTCGTCCCCGACGATGGCCGGCATGAAGCATGGAGAGGAGGCCCAGCGGCTCCACGGTGAGCGCTGATGGCCGAACACGAGGCGTCGCAGACGCCGCAGTCCCCGTCCCACATGCCGCCGGCGCCGCTGACGCCCGCCTGGCTGAGGGCCCATTTCGACCACTTGCCCTTCCCGGCACGTATGAGCGCCCTCGCGCGCTACGCCCGCACGCTGACTCCGCACGTGTACGCATCGCTCCAGCAGTCCCTCGACGCCGGGGATCCCGGCGAGCGGCACACCGGTCTCTTCCTCGCCGTCGCACGTCGCGACCTCGACCGGGTGACCGAAGCCCTCATGGACCCGCTGCTGGGACGCCGTGCACGCTCGGCCGCGTTGCGGCTGCCCGTTCCCGAACACGCCCTGGAAAGTCTCGTCCTGAGCGACATCAGGGCGATCCGTCACGACACCTACCGGCTCCTCAGGCTCAGCCGCCGACGTTCGCTCGCCGCGCGGATGCTGCCTCGGGTCCACGAGCGCCACGGTGCCCCGGAGGCGGCCCTCCTGCTGTCCGCCTGCCCGCCCGCAACCGTGCTCGCGTGGCTGCCCAGGCTCGACGCACCGATCGGGGCCCTCAATTCTCTGGCCCGCACGGCACCCGGCGCCGTGGCGGAACACCTCGCCGGACGCTGGGAAGACAGAACGCCCCACGAGGCCGCGACCATTGTGCGCCGATACCGGGCGGTCGCCTCCGTCGCCGCCGGACGAGACCCGTCCGCGGCCCTGACCCTCCTGGAGCGGGCGCCCGACCTCCTCACCCCACCGGCCGTCGTCGCGGCCCTCCTGCGCCCCGCCGACGTGCTCGCGGTGCTGCGCGCGGCCCGGCCACGGACCGACGGACAGCCCCGGGAGTACCCGATCCCCGCCGGGCCGTTGCCGCCGTCCCAACGCAGGGCCCTGAAGGACCTGGCCGTCGACGACCTCATCACGCTGGCCGAACACCTTCCAGCCACCGGCAGTCGTGAACGCGCGCCGGGCCGCCGCGAGGTGGCGGCAGATGGACTGTTGCAACTCCTGCCGCCCGCCGAGCGGTTGCGCATCGTGGAAAGCCGCACGGTGGCGCGCGGCCGGTTGCGCGGTGTCGCGCTCACCACGCTGGCGGCGCTCGCCCCCGGCGACCGCGCGGACCTGCTCACCCCCTGGCTGCGGCGGCAGCGGAGATCTCCCTGGTCGGCAGCTCGCCTGGCCGCCGCCCTTCCCCTCGCCCAGGGCGAACCGCTGCTGCGCGAGCTCGCCGCCGACCACCTGGTCCACCATCGTGCCCTGGCCTGGCCGGCCCTGCTGGCCTGTGCCGAACTCGAAGGCGACGCCGACCGGTTCGCGCGGATCGCGCGTGACTGCGAACGGGCCTGGCACGACCAGGACGAGGTGCGTCGCGCGGCCCTCCAGCAACTCGCCGGAGCAGCGCCCCACCTGCTCACCGCCCTGCCCGAACAGGTCCTGCGCGACGCCGTCCTCACCACGGTGCAGTCCCGTGACTCCACGAGCGCCTCCCTGTCCGCGGCCGCACGGCTGGCGCGGCGCGTCGCCGAGCGCGCCGCCGCCACCGGCCGTCACGAACGGGCCGCGTACGCGGTCGAACTGCTCGGCCAGGTCGTCGCCACGGAACGGTTCACGGGACCTGTGACACCCCTCCACATCGACGAAGAGGTCGCCCGAACCCTGTGGTCCGCCGTGTCTTCGACCGCTGCGCACCGCGCCGAGCTGAGCACCGCGGTGGCGGAACTCCTCGGGCACCACCTCGCCGCACTGCCCGACCTCGAAGCACAAGTACACCGGACCGCGCTCGAAACGGACGATCCGGCACTGGCGGCCCGCGCCGCTGCCGCCTGGGTGCGGTCACCACGCACGAGGGAACAGCGGTGTGGCGAACTGATCGCCGCGGACGCGACGTTCGCGACCGTTCCGGTCGTCCTGGGCACGATCGCGGCGCGCCGCACCGATCTGCTCGATCCCGTCCTCACCGCCGCTCTCGGACGGTTCTCTGGCCGGGTGCGTCCCCGTGCCACGGCCTGGGCGCCCGGTCTGCCGGCCGGTGTCGTCGGCCGGTGGCTCCCCCGCCAGCGGGAACAGTGGGAGGAGCACCACGCGCGCGTGGCCGCGGACGAGGCCGCACCGCTGCGTTCCAGGGCCGACGCGGCAGCCCTGGTCCGCGACCACGGACGGCTCACGGCGCTGGCCGAGAGCGCCCCGCAACCGGTGGCGGCCGCAGCCCTCGCGGCGCTGGCCGAGGGACCCGGCATCGAGTCGAGGGAGGACCTCCGCGACGTCCTTCTGCGGCACGCGGCGGCCGGCGGTGTCCGAGGGCGGGCCGCGATGGCATCGCTCCGGCGGCTCCTGGGACGGCTTCCCGACCGCGAGACCGTGCCCCTGCTCGCACCGGTGGCGGCTGCGACCGGTGCCCCGGTGGGGACCCGCAAGGAGGCCGCCCGGGTGCTGGGGCTCCTCCCCGGGGAGCAGGCTTTCGAAGCGCTGATGGCGGCATGGGACGTGCCGGGGCAGCATCCCGACGTCCGCGCCGTGCTGGCCCGCGGCCTCCTCACGAGGGTCGACCGCCCCGACGTCGCACGGCGCCTCGTCGAGGCGGCGGGAGAGGCCGCCGTGCGGGACGCCGTCGTCCACGCGCGCGTGGACGTCGTGCGCGTCGCCGACCGTGAGGCGTACGCGGCCTTTCTGGCGCGACTCGTCGAGACGGGTGACGAAGAGACGGTCGTCGGCGCGTGCCGCGCGCTCCCCGTGTGGCTGCCACCAGGTGCCCGCGACGCCATGAAGGCGCTCGTCGAAGCCTTCACCGCCCCGGAAAGGCCCCGCAGGGTGTGGGAAACGGCCGGTCGGCAGTTGGCGTTGCTCATACCGGGGCCGACCGTCGAAGGCCTGCTGCGCGACGCGTTCGACGTCCTGAGGGAACGCGCCCGCTCCCTGGATCCTGGGGTCCGTGCCGATGCCCTCAGACGGCTGCACGAGTGCTCCGGCGTCCTTCAGCCGGGTCGCGGCGCGGCCCAGACCTTCGCCGTCGCCGACACGCTCGCGGACACCCTCGAAGCCGTGGGGCTCCACGCGGATGCCGCGCGCCTCAGCTGGCACGTGGCCATGGCCTGCGTGCGACAGGGCGAATACGAGGAACACCGGTGGGAACGCCTGCTGCGGCAGTACGAGGAACGGCCCGAGCGCCTGCGGTCCATGGAGCACCTGTCCATGGACGTCGGCCGTCCCCGTGTGAACGCGGCGCTGCTCGAGGCGGTGCGGGCCGTCCGAGCCCGCCGGACTCCCTCGTGCGGACCGCTCACGCTCGCGCTGGTCGGCATGGGAGGCCGGGGATCCCGCTGGAGCGAACCCTGGCGAGCCGAGCTCGACGCCCTGCGCGCCCACGAGGACCGCGAGACGGCCGTGAGCGCCCTCCTGGTGGACCCGGACGAGTACTGCTGAGGACCGCCCCGCCGGGCGAGGCCCCGCGTCACGGGGCGGCCCGGCGCGCGGCAACTCGGCCGTGTCGCCGGGCGACTCCGCGGGGTCGCCCGGTGAGGGCAACTCCGCCGGGTCGCCCGGGGCGTGGCTGTTCAGCTGGGGCGTACGGCCATCTTGTCGAGTGCCTCCAGGAGGCCGGGCAGCTCCGGACCACGACCGACGGGCAGGACCTCGCCCGGCTCCTCGTCGAGGAGGACGAACGCGATGTCGTCGGTCCTTGCCACCAGCGACCAGCCGGGGCCGTCGGCCCGCAGAGTGCGGGCGTCGCCCGTGGCGAAGGACGAGCGGACCCGGCCGAGCGGCGGCGGTGTGTCCACGTAGGCGCGGGCCTCCGCGAGCACCCGCTGGACACCGCTGCGCAGCTCTCCGGAACCGGCGCCGTCCTCCTTCGAGGCGCTCCCGGCCTCACTCTCGGAGGTCTTGCTCTCCGACGTCTCGGCGTCGGAGGTCCCCGAGGGTGCGGCTGCGCCCTTCGACGCGTCGTCTCCCGGCTGCACGAAGTCGCCGTCGTCGATCTGCTCGCGCCAGGTCGCCCACTGGAGCGCGATCTCGTCGGCACCGAGGCGCCGCTGCGCCGGCCCCCACGTCGCCGTGTCCGGCGGAGCGAGGGGAGGCAGGTCCGTGAGCTCGGGCGACGGATCGTGCGGAGCAGGCACCCCCGGGGCCGCCACCGCCACGTCGAGGGGCCAGCCCGGCAGAGCGGCGACGACCGTGCGTTCGTCAGGGGAGAGTTCCTGCTCCATGCCGCAGTCCCAGGCGGCGATGGCGACGGCGACCAGCGACACGTCGTCGACGACGACCGTCCACCTGGCGCCCTCACTGTCCTGGCCGAGCACCAGACCGTATCCGTCGGCGAGCGGCGCGAGGTCGAGCGCGGCGCAGGCCTCCGGGTAGTCGTCGCCCAGCACGCTGGGGAACTTCGCCGGTGTCAGCAACACCGCCGTCAGCACATACAGTGCGTCCTCGTCCCCGGTGGCGACGGCTTCGTCGTCCGTCCCGGCCATCCCAGCCTCCCGATCGCTACGTCCGTCGGCGCACCCTAATGCGACCGGAACCCGCTTGTCACGGGTCCCCGACACACGCGGAGCTGCAGTTTTCCGGCTGGACAGGGGCGAATCGGCCGTCCGGGTAACCGCGGGTCACACCGCGGGCAGCCCGAGGAGCGTACGGGCGACCGCCCGCGGCGATTCGTCGCGCTCCCGCGCCAAGGCGATCACGGCACGGCACGCCAGTTCGTTCACCCCGAACGACAGCGCCTCCGGAGACACCCATCCCGCCGCCTCGTCGATCCGGTCCTGGTCGTCCTCCGCGCACGCCGACACGTACGCCGCGGCCGCTTCGAAGAGATTGTGCGCGCGCCTCTCGGCGGTGGGCGCCGTGGGCCGGGGCTCCTCGTTGCGCTCGGCCGCCTTCTTGCCCCAGATCTTGCGGAGTCTGCCGAACATGCCGGACATCGGGCCACCTTCCCCCAGTGCGGTTGCCATCGTCGACTGCTCATCTGCTGCTGTTCAACATAGAGTTGAAGTCCCGGCGGCAGAAGGGGGAACGGCCGTGACGTTGCGTCGATCACCTGCTGCCGGCGTCGAGTGAGGCGACGGTCTCCCGCAGCCACGCCAGCTCGGCCTCACTCGTGGCGCGGGCGATCGTGAGGATGCCGCGCCGGAAGGGGTCGTCCAACTCCTCGGCGCGCAGCGGCCGGTCGTCGTCGTAGAAGAAGCTCGCCGGCTCCTCCAGGAAGGCGAGCCGACGGCGCAGCACGGCGGCCTGCGCGCCGGGGTCCTCCAGGTGCCGGAGGAAGGCGAGCACGGTGAACCAGCGGTTCTCGTCGGTGATGTCGCTCCGCGACGGTTCTGCGAGTCGGCGCCGCAGTTCGCGTCGGCCCTCCTCGGTGAGGGTCAGTTCATGGCGCGGAGCGGCGACCGATCCGGGGCGGGTCGCCCGCTCCAGCAGGCCAGCCTTCTCCAGCCGCTTGATGGCCGGATACAGCGTGCTCTCGGCCACGGGCTTCACGTGACCGGTCAGCGCGGTGATGCGCTTGCGCAGCTCATAGCCGTGCAGCGGGGCGTCGTACAGAAAACCGAGGATGGTCAGCTCCAGCATGGCCCCATTGTGCCGCAGTCCCGCTGTATATCGACCCCTCAATACCCCGTAGCCGCAATACCTCGACATCGATGTATGCTCTTGGGGACACGAGGAACCATGAGGGCAGGGGAGACAGGCATGAAGCAGGCCGAGTTCGACGACAAGGGAAGCTGTGTCCGCTGGACCGAGGCTGCGGGCGCGGACCCGGCGCGGGTGTACGTGCACGGTCTGGGAGCGGCCTCGACCGTCTATCACGCGCACGTCGCCGCCCGCCCCGAACTGGCGGGCCGCCGCACCCTGTTCGTCGATCTGCCCGGCCACGGCATCAGCGACCGGCCCGCGGACTTCGGGTACACCCTGGCGGACCACGCGGACGCGCTGGCGGCCGCTATGGACGCCGCCGGGGTCTTCAAGGCGGAACTCGTCGCCCACAGCATGGGCGGTGCGGTCGCCATCGTGCTCGCCCACCGGCGGCCCGATCTCGCCTCACGGCTCGTCCTGGTGGAGGCCAACCTCGATCCGTATCCTCCGGGCACCACGGGCAGCAGCGGCATCGCCTCCTACGAGGAGGTCGACTTCGTCGAGAACGGCGG
Organism: Streptomyces sp. 142MFCol3.1; assembly: GCF_000424945.1. NCBI lineage: Bacteria > Bacillati > Actinomycetota > Actinomycetes > Kitasatosporales > Streptomycetaceae > Streptomyces > Streptomyces sp. 142MFCol3.1. Next base: position 93,651 of record NZ_AUKV01000006.1, on the reverse strand, counting down.
CCACGCGCGCGTGCTGGAGAAGGTCGGCCCCCTGTGGGCGGCCACCATGCGACTCGCGGACCCCCGCGCCCTGCACCGCACGGCGACCGGTCTGAGGCATGGCACGAACCCCACGATGCGCCGCCTGCTCGAAGCTCTGTCGGTGGAGCGTGTCTACCTCCAGGGCGAGTCCAGCGGTGAACTGCCCGGCAGGGGAGCCCTGGAGGCCGCCGGAGTGCGCGTCGTGACCGTGCCGGGCGCCGGGCACAACATCATGTTCGACAATCCCGACGTCTTCGCGGCTGCGGTCGCGGGCACTCTCTGAGGCGTCGGTCGCGCCGCGCCGGCGGCGCAGACGCTCGTGTCGCGGGGTACGTCCGCCAGGGACGCGTCAGCCGCGTCGCGCGGCCAGCGCGAGGAAGCGGGTGTCCTCATCGACGTACGACGTCAGCTCCCACCCGGCGTCCGCCAGCACGGGACGCAGATTGACCTCCGCGCGCAGGTCGTCCGGGGTGATCTGCCTGCCCTGCCGGGCCGCGAGAGCGGCCCGGCCGACCGGGTGGAACAGCGCCAGTGTCCCGCCCGGCCGCACCACCCGGGCCAACTCCCGCAGATTCTCGGCCGGCTCGGGCAGATGCGAGACAAGACCCGCTCCGAACACCGCGTCCAACGACTCCGTGCGCAGGGGCAGCGCGGCGACGTCGGTCAGCAGCAGCTGCCCGTCGCGGTCGCGTCCTGCCCGCACGGCGGCCTCCAGCATGGCCTGAGTCAGATCGGCCCCGATGACCGCTCCCGAGGCCCCCACGACCGCGCGCAGGGGCGGTAGAGCCCTTCCGGTACCGCAGCCCGCGTCGAGCACGCGGTCGCCCTCACGCAGGCTCATCGCGGCGACCGCGGCCGCGTAGGCCGGCCCGTCGTCGGGGAAGCGGGCGTCCCAGCCGGCCGCGCGAGCCGCGAAGAACTCCTGGACATGTGTGTGGTCGTCGCTCATGTTCCGCATGATCTCTCACCGACACGATGGACGTCGTGGCGCACACGTTCGGGCGTGACACGATCGTCCAAGTACACCTCTTCGTCATATTCCAACAGCTTTCGAAATGCGCTCCCGTTGTGCGCCCCTGCCGGGACTAGCGTCCCTGGGCCATGGGACACCTGGACCACGCCGCATTCGGCTGGCTGACCCCCGTACTGTCGTACGTGATGGCCTGCATAGGCGCCGCCCTCGGGCTGCGCTGCACCGTCCGCGCGCTCGCCGCGACCGGACGCTCGCGCCGCAACTGGCTGCTCACCGCGGCCTCCGCGATCGGCACCGGCATCTGGACCATGCACTTCGTGGCGATGCTCGGCTTCAGCGTCAGCGGCACCGAAATGCGCTACGACGTGCCGCTGACCGTACTCAGCCTGATCGTCGCCATGGTCGTCGTCGGTGCCGGCGTCTTCGCCGTAGGCTACGGCCGTGACCGGGGCCGCGCGCTCGTTCTGGGCGGCCTCACCACCGGGCTCGGCGTCGCGAGCATGCACTACCTGGGCATGGCCGCGCTGAGATTGCACGGCCAAGTGCACTACGACCCGACGCTCGTCGCCCTCTCCGTCGCGATCGCAGTAGTCGCGGCGACCGCGGCTCTGTGGGCGGCGCTCAACATCAAGTCACCGGTGGCGGTCGCCCTCGCGTCCCTCGTCATGGGCGGGGCGGTGAGCAGCATGCACTACACAGGAATGATGGCGGTGGGCGTGCGGGTCAGCCCCTCCGGCGGGACACTCCCCGGGGCCACGGCGATGCAGTTCATCTTCCCCCTCGCCGTCGGCCTCGGGTCCTACCTCTTCCTGACGTCGGCCTTCGTCGCCCTGTCCCCGACCTCCGAAGAGCGTGAAGCGTCCGCGTCGGCCCAGCGGCCGGTCGAGAGCGTCGCCCGCTGACGGCGCCGGCCCGGAGCCACGGCGGCCGGGACGGCGCGCCCCGAACCTCTCCGAGCGAGGAGGCCATGCGTACACCCCGTAGGACCCCGACCTCCGGCGCTGAGCCGCCGGCCCAGCCACCCGCACGCGGCCGCCGTGCACACGCCGGACCGCCGGCCGACGAGCGTGCGGACCCCGACGACACCCTCGCCGCACCACCGCAGGCGGCGACCACGCGTGCGGGGCGGTGGCGCATCCGCCCGCGCACCGTACGAGCCAAGATCGTCTGCCTCCTGATGGTGCCGGTCATGTCGCTGCTCGCCCTGTGGGCCTACGCCACGGTGAGCACCGCCCAGGATGTCGCCCGGCTGCGACAGCTGCAGCGTGTGGACTCCACGGTCCGGAGCCCGGTCGCCGACGCCGTCGCGGCCCTCCAGGCCGAGCGCACCGCCGCCGTGCGCTACGCGACCGACCCCGCCGTCGAACGGCCCGGCGATCTCAAGGAGTCGGCACGGCGCACCGATCGAGCGGTGGCGAAGCTTCGGATGGGCGACCACAACACCGTCGCGGACGGCGCGGACCTTCCCGCGGGTGTGGCCGGACGCCTGGACGCGTTCGTCACCGCCGCCGACGGACTCGCGTCCCTGCGCACCGCGGTACTGGAGCGACGCGCCGACTGGAACGAGGCCTACCGGCGGTACACCCGGACGGTCTCGACAGCCTTCGGCGTGGGCGGCGCGCTCACCGGCGTCCCGGACGACGACCTCGGCTCCGACGCGCGCGTGCTGCTCGAATTCTCCCGCGCCGGTGAAGCGCTCGCCCAGGAGGACGCGGTGCTGGCCGGCGCCCGGCTCGCCGAGCGCCTCGACGGCGAGCGGCTACGGCTGTTCACCGGTGCCGTGGCCACCCGCCGGACCCTGACGGACTCCGCGGTGGCGGACCTGCGCGGAACGGAACGAGCCGCCTGGCAGGACCTCGTGGAGGGGAGCGCGTACACCGACGTGCGCGCCGTCGAGGACAAAGTGCTCGTCGCCCCGCCGGGCGCCAAGGCGCTCGGCGCCGCACCGCAGGGGGACTGGGACGCGGCTCACGCGCGCGTGCAGCACGGCATGCGCACCATCGAGGCGAACGCGGGCCGGGACGTCGCGGACCGCGCCGACCCCGTCACCCGTGGTGTGCTCACTCCCGCCGGTGCCGCCGTTCTCTTCGGGCTCGCCGCCGTCGTGGCGTCACTCGTCATCTCCGTACGCATCGGACGGGCCCTCGTCGTCGAATTGGTCAGCCTGCGCAACACCGCCCTGGAGATCGCACGGCGCAAGCTCCCGCACGCGATGAGCAGACTGCGAGCGGGGGAGGAGATCGACGTGCGAGCCGAGGCTCCGCCCGGGCCGTCCGCCGAGGACGAGACCGGACAGGTCGCGGAGGCCCTCGGCACCGTGCACCGTGCCGCCCTGCGCGCCGCCGTCGAACGCGCGGAACTCGCCAGCGGAATCTCCGGCGTCTTCGTCAACCTCGCCCGCCGCAGCCAGGTGCTCGTGCACCGCCAACTCAACCTGCTGGACAGCATGGAACGCAGGTCCGAGGATCCGAACGAACTGGGCGACCTGTTCCGCCTCGACCACCTCACCACACGCATGCGACGCCACGCGGAGAGCCTGATCATCCTGTCCGGGGCCGCACCCGGCCGCGCCTGGCGCATGCCGGTCTCCCTGACCAACGTGGTCCGCGCGGCCGTCTCCGAGGTCGAGGACTACGCGCGCGTGGAGGTACGGCAACTCCCCGAGGCGTCCGTGGTCGGCTCCGCGGTGGCCGACCTCACACACCTCCTGGCGGAGATCGTCGAGAACGCCGCACAGTTCTCGCCGCCGCACACCAGGGTGCGGATCACCGGCGAGCCGGTCGGCAACGGCTATGTGATCGAAGTCGAGGACCGGGGGCTGGGCATGGGCAAGGAGCGGCTCGCCGATGCCAACCGGCGCATCGAGCAGTCCGAGGCCCTCGACCTGTTCGACAGCGACCGGCTCGGCCTCTTCGTGGTGAGCAGGCTCGCGGCCCGGCACGACATCAAAGTGCACCTGCGGCCCTCGCCCTACGGCGGCACCACGGCGGTCGTCCTGCTGCCCACGGCTTTGCTCCAAAGCGGCCCGGCGGAACGTTCCACCCACCGGACGGACACCGAGAAGCCCGAAGCACGTGAGTACGCACGGGTGTCCGCGGTCCCGGAACAGGAATCAGTCCCGGCCATCACCGAGAGGCCCGCGTTGGTGCCGCCGGTACAGACCGGCCCAAAATCTACTGAGCCCGGCCTGCCGAACAATCCGACATCCCCGGTCGGCACCCTCCGGCTGCACCGTCCGCCGGACGACTCCGACAGCTCCGACGACCTCCCCAAGCGGGTGCGGCAGGCGAACCTGGCCCCCCAACTGCGCGCTCGGCGTTCCGAGGAGTCCACGGAAAGAGCAGCTGATTCCCACCACGACGGTGAGCGCACACCCGAACTCGTACGTGACCGCATGGCGGCCTACCGCGACGGCTGGGTGCGCGGCGGCGGCAGACCGCCCGGCCGCGGAGCCACCTTTGGCCCGGCAGTGGGCAGCGACAGCAGGGAAGGAGACCCCGCATGATCCAGGACCCGAGCACGACGGGTCAGCGGTCCGGTGAACTCGACTGGCTGCTGGACGACTTGGTGCTGCGAGTGGCTGCCGTACGGCACGCCGTGGTGCTGTCGAACGACGGCCTCGCGGTCGGCGCGTCGAACGGCCTGTGCCGCGAGGACGCCGAACATCTCGCGGCGGTCGCCTCGGGATTCCACAGCCTGGCCAAGGGCGCGGGACGCCACTTCGGTGCCGGCGGCGTGCGCCAGACGATGGTGGAGATGGACGACGGATTCCTGTTCGTCGCCGCCGCGGGAGACGGTTCCTGTCTCGCCGTGCTGACCGCCGTCACGGCCGACATCGGTCTGGTCGCCTACGAGATGGCGCTGCTGGTCAAGCGGGTGGGCGAGCACCTCTACACGCCGCCGCGCGTCGGCGCACAGCCGCCCGCGGCCAGGTGACCGAGGACGGGCGGCGCACATGACCGAGGACATGCCGGGCAGCCAGTGGTTCGACAACGAGGCCGGACCGCTCGTCCGTCCCTACGCCATGACGGGCGGCCGCACGAAGCCCGGCCCCACCGGCGTGCGGTTCGACCTGATAGCCCTGGTCACCCTCGACACCGGCGCACCCGGCGCGGACGAAGACACCTCACTTGGTCCGGAACACCGGGCGCTGATCGAACTGTGCCGCGTCGAGACGCAGTCGGTCGCCGAACTCGCCGCGGACGCCGACCTCCCGGTCGGAGTGGTCCGGGTGCTGCTCGGTGACCTCCTGGAGCTCGGCTGCGTCACGGTCAGCCGCCCGGTGCCGCCCGCCCAACTACCCGACGAGCGCATTCTCCGCGAGGTGATCGACGGTCTGAGGGCGCTCTAGATGAACAGCATCAGCATCTCCTACGCGCTCTTTTGTGGTTCGGATCCGACACCGAACGGACGTGAGCCGGTCACAACGGTCAGCTTGCGGTCCTGTCCTTCGAAGCGGGAACGCAGTCGTCATGATGCTGGATTCGCTGATTCCCCGTTCCTGTACACCTGTCCCACAACCACCCCGCACCGCCGTACCGACGTCGACCCTTGTCGGCACTCCCGAGAGAAGTGATCGATGGTCTCCGAGAACCCCGACGCCCCGAGTGGCGAGACGGCCGCCGCTCTGGCCCTGAAAATTCTGGTCGCCGGCGGATTCGGCGTCGGCAAGACGACCCTGGTGGGCGCGGTCAGTGAGATCAGGCCGCTGCGGACCGAGGAACTGCTGAGTGAGGCAGGTCAGTCGGTGGACGACACAGACGGTGTGGACCAGAAGGTCACCACCACCGTCGCCATGGACTTCGGGCGGATCACCATCAGGTCCGGCCTCTCGCTCTACCTCTTCGGAACTCCGGGGCAGGACCGGTTCTGGTTCCTGTGGGACGAACTGTCACAGGGGGCGCTCGGCGCCGTCGTCCTCGCCGACACCCGTCGGCTCGAAGACTGCTTCCCCGCCGTGGACTACTTCGAGCACCGGCACATCCCGTTCGTCGTGGCCGTCAACTGCTTCGCGGGTGCCCGCACCTACGGTGCGCAGGATGTCTCCCGCGCCCTCGACCTCGACCGCGGCACGCCAGTGGTGCTCTGCGACGCGCGCGACCGCGACTCCGGGAAGGAGGTGCTGATTCGTCTCGTCGAGTACGCCGGGCGGGTACACACCGCCCGGCTGCTCGACTCGGTCGGCTGACACGGCGAAGGGCCGCTCGGCAAAGGGCGGCCGTTCGAGCACGGACCGAGTGGCTCAGGCGGTCACCGAGGCGTAGGCCACCACCTTCTCGATCCTCACCCGGACAAGGAGTTCACCCGGAACCCCGTTGCGTCTGCCGAACTCCTCGGCTCGCTCCTCGCCCATGTAGCGGGCGGCGATCCTGGTCGCCCAGTGGAGCAGTTCGCCGGACTCCTCCGAGAGCGTCGCCCGTCCCTCCAGCACGGCGAAGTCGAAAGGCGGCCGGTCGTCGTCCACGCACAGAGCGACCCGGCCGTCCCGCGCGAGGTTCCTTCCCTTGACGGTCTCCTTCCCGGTGTTGAAGACCAGCTCGTCGCCGTCCAGCACGAACCAGATCGGCGCGACGTGCGGGCCTCCGTCGGCCCGGACGGTGGAAAGTTTTCCGGTGCGTGTGCCCTGTGAAACGAACGCGCGCCACTGCTCGTCGGTCATCTTCTCTGCCATGCCGTCCATCCTCCTTGCTCGGACGACGGGCGTGGGGAAGGCTGGCTGGTCAGATCCTCCGGCCAGGGGGAAGGACTTCAGGGGGAAGACCGGATCATGGCGCAGAACACGGGACTCGGCTGGCTGCTGGACGACCTCACGCAGCGCGTCGAACACGTACGGCACGCCTTGGTGCTGTCCAACGACGGACTGGTGACGGCGGCGAGCACAGGGCTGAGGCGGGAGGACGCCGAGCATCTCGCCGCCGTCTCCTCGGGTTTGCACAGTCTGGCCAAGGGCTCAGGCCGTCACTTCGGCGCCGGACACGTGCGCCAGACGATGGTGGAGTTCGACGACGCGGTGCTCTTCGTCACCGCCGCCGGGGACGGCAGCTGTCTGTGTGTCCTCAGCGCCGCGGAGGCCGACATCGGCCAGGTCGCCTACGAGATGACGCTGCTCGTGAACCGCGTCGGCGAGCACCTGGGAGTGGACGCGCGGCAGCGTGAAGGATCACCCATCGTAGATCTCTGACCTGCGCAAATCCAGTTGCGATCGAGGTTATCCACAGGTTGCCCGCGATGTCCGCCGAGCCGGTTACGGTTTTTCCCGAAGCGAGCGCACACCGGCGCGAGCAACCGACTCCACGGGGGAGACCGTCATGTCCGGCCGCACCATCGCGCAGTCCACCACCTCGTCGTTCAGCCGTGCCGCACGAGAGCTGGAGCTCAGGCGAGGCGAGTTCGACCTCGCCCTGCACCTCGGCTGCATCCGCTCCGTCCCGGACGAGGGCGGAGGGGGACGACGTGTCACTCGCGGCGAGATCGACCGCCTGCGGACCGCGGACGGCTTTCCCGAAGCACTGCGCGAGCGGGTCAAAGCCGTCGGTACGACGGAGGGCGCCGCCCTCATGGGCGTGACCACCGCCCGGTTCACCCGCCTGGCCCGCCTGGGCCTGATCGTCCCCGTCAGGTTCTACCTGAACCGCTATCGGGCAGTGGTCTGGCTGTATCTCGCCGAGGAACTGCGCCAGTTCGCGACCGACGAGCAGAACGCGCCGCTGCTCAGCGGCCGTACGCCCGAGAGGCTCCGTGACCAGCTCGACGAAGGAGTCGACCTCCGGCCCCGCAACTGGCGGGGACGTCACATGGGTTTCCTGCTGCGGCAGACCGAGGATCCCTGGGCGCGGGCCGCGGTCGTGGCATCACTGCTCGACACCACGCATGTGGCGGAGGTCGTCGCTGACCCGTACGAGCGGTCCCATCTGAACAGGCTCAGGCCCGAGCACCCTTCCCAGGGCGCACCGGACTCTCCTGCCGCGCTCGTGGCCGCCCGCATGACGAAGGCCGACGCGCCGGACGAGATCGGCTGGCTCAAGGCCGACCTGTGCCAGGCGATCGTCGAGGCCAGGGCGCTGCGCCCCGCGCCGCACCCGCTACCGGTCGAGGAGGCCGAGGGGACGGAGGACCTGCCCGGGAGCGACGGCACGGAAGACCACACCGGGAGCGAACTCAAGGGGACGGAAGACCAGGCCGGCAGCGAGGGGCCCGAGCGGCCACGAGGACTGCTCGGGTGGCTGCGTCACAGAAACCCCTGACGGCGGGCCTCTCTCCCTCATGCCGATGGCGCCCCTTCACGGACGGCCGGGCACAGGGCACATCCTCACAGCGCCCGGAAGAGCCCCTCCTGCACCACCGAGACGAGCAGGCGTCCCTGAAGGTCGTAGATGCGTCCGCGCGCCAGACCACGCCCTCCCGTCGCGATCGGGGACTCCTGGTCGTACAGGAACCACTCGTCCGCGCGGAACGGGCGATGGAACCACATGGCGTGGTCCAGCGAGGCCATGTCGAAGCCCCGCTTGCCCCACAGCGGTTCCACCGGGATGCGGACGGCGTCGAGCAGCGTCATGTCGCTGGCGTACGTGAGGGCGCAGGTGTGCACGAGCGGATCGTCGCCCAGCGGCCCGACCGCCCGCATCCACACCGCGCTGCGCGGCTCGGCGTCCTTGATCTCCTCCGGGGTCCAGCGAAGCCGGTCCGCATAACGGATGTCGAACGGCTGGCGCCGCGCCATGCGCTCCAACGCTTCGGGGAGCGCGCCCAGATGCTCCTCGATCTCCTGCGTCACCGTCGGAAGCGACTCCGGGTCCGGAACCTCGCGGGCCGGCGGCAGCTGGTGCTCGAAGCTCCCTTCCTCAGGCTTGTGAAAGGAGGCGGTCAGATTGAAGATCGTGCGTCCCTGCTGCACGGCGGTGACACGACGGGTGGTGAACGACCGGCCGTCCCGGACCCGTTCGACCTGGTACACGATGGGCACGCCCGGCCGGCCCGGCCGCAGGAAGTACGCGTGCAGCGAGTGCACGGGCCGGTCGCCCTCGGTGGTGCGGCCGGCGGCGACCAGTGCCTGGCCGGCCACCTGGCCACCGAAGACCCGCTGCAGGGACTCCTGCGGGCTGCGGCCACGAAAGATGTTGACCTCGATCTGCTCCAGGTCGAGCAGGTCGACGAGCCTCTCGGCGGGGTTCGTCATGTGTGGGATTCTCCTGAGCTCACAGCTGGCCGACATCGGTGACGCGGACGACGGCACGTCCTTCCGCGTCGGAGGCCGTCAGGTCCACCTCCGCACTGATGCCCCAGTCGTGATCACCATTCGGGTCGGCGAAGGCCTGGCGCACCCGCCACAGACCGTTCTCCGGCTCCTCCTCGATGAGGAGCAGCTTGGGCCCACGGGCGTCCGGTCCGGTGCCGAGGTCCTCGTACTCGTCCCAGTACTTGTCCATCGCCTCGCCCCAGGCATCGGCGTCCCAGCCGGAGTCGCCGTCCATCTCGCCCAGTTCGTCGACGTTGTCGAGAGCGGCGAGTTCGACACGGCGGAACATGGCGTTGCGGACGAGGACACGGAAGGCGCGGGCGTTCGACGTGACCGGCTTGACCTGGTCGGCCTTCTCCTGGGCCTCCTCGGCCGTCATCTCCTCCGGGTTGGCGAGCTGCTCCCACTCGTCGAGGAGGCTGGAGTCGACCTGGCGCACCATCTCGCCCAGCCAGGCGATCAGATCCTCCAGATCCTCGGACTTCAGGTCGTCCGGGACGGTGTGCTCGAGGGCCTTGTAGGCACTGGCCAGGTAACGCAGGACGATGCCCTCGGTGCGTGCGAGCTCGTAGAACGAGACGAACTCCGTGAACGACAGCGCCCGTTCGTACATGTCGCGGATCACGGACTTCGGGGACAGAGGATGGTCGCCGACCCACGGGTGGCTCTTGCGGTACGTGTTGTACGCGTGGAAGAGGATCTCCTCCATCGGCTTGGGGTACGACACGTCCTGGAGCCGCTCCATGCGCTCCTCGTACTCGACGCCGTCCGCCTTCATCGCGGCGACGGCCTCACCGCGCGCCTTGTTCTGCTGCGCCGCGAGGATCTGTCGTGGATCGTCCAGCGTCGACTCGACGACGGACACCATGTCCAGGGCGTACGAGGGGGATTCGGGGTCCAGCAGGTCGAACGCGGCGAGCGCGAAGGTCGACAGCGGCTGGTTGAGCGCGAAGTCCTGCTGGAGATCGACGGTGAGCCGCACGATGCGGCCGGTCGCGTCGGGCTCGTCGAGCTTCTCGACGATGCCGCCGTCGAGGAGCGAGCGGTAGATGGCGATCGCCCGCCGGATGTGCCGCAGCTGCTGCTTGCGCGGCTCGTGGTTGTCCTCCAGCAGATGCCGCATCGCCTCGAAGGCGTTGCCCGGTCGGGCGATCACCGACAGCAGCATGGTGTGCGTCACGCGGAAGCGCGAGGTCAGCGGCTCGGGCTCGGAGGCGATGAGCTTCTCGAAGGTGTTCTCCGTCCAGCCGACGAAGCCCTCGGGAGCCTTCTTCCGCACCACCTTGCGTCGCTTCTTCGGGTCGTCGCCGGCCTTGGCGAGGGCCTTCTCGTTCTCGATGACGTGCTCGGGTGCCTGAGCCACCACGAAACCCGCCGTGTCGAAGCCCGCGCGACCGGCGCGGCCCGCGATCTGGTGGAACTCTCGAGCGCGCAGCGTGCGGACGCGGTTGCCGTCGTACTTGGTGAGCGCCGTGAACAGCACGGTACGGATGGGGACGTTGACCCCGACGCCGAGGGTGTCCGTGCCGCAGATGACCTTCAGCAGGCCGGCCTGGGCCAGTTTCTCCACCAGACGCCGGTACTTGGGCAGCATGCCCGCGTGATGCACACCGATCCCGTGACGCACGTAGCGGGAGAGGTTGCGGCCGAACTTGGTGGTGAAGCGGAAGTTGCCGATCAGCTCGGCGATCTGGTCCTTCTCCTCACGCGTGCACATGTTGATGCTCATCAGCGCCTGCGCCCGCTCCACGGCCTGGGCCTGTGTGAAGTGCACGATGTAGACCGGCGCCTGCTTGGTGGCGAGCAGCTCGGTGAGGGTCTCCGTGAGCGGAGTGAGCATGTACTCGTAGGACAGCGGGACCGGACGGGTCGCCGAGCGGACGACCGCCGTGGGCCGTCCGGTGCGCCGGGTGAGGTCCGTCTCGAACATCGAGACGTCACCGAGCGTCGCCGACATGAGGATGAACTGCGCCTGGGGCAGCTCCAGGATCGGGATCTGCCACGCCCAGCCGCGGTCGGCCTCCGCGTAGAAGTGGAACTCGTCCATCACGACCTGGCCGACGTCGGCGTGCTTGCCGTCCCGCAGTGCGATGGAGGCCAGCACCTCGGCCGTGCAGCAGATCACCGGGGCGTCGGCGTTCACCGAGGCATCGCCGGTGAGCATGCCGACGTTCTCGGTGCCGAAGATCTTGCACAGCTCGAAGAACTTCTCCGAGACGAGCGCCTTGATCGGCGCTGTGTAGAAGGTGACCTCGTCACGGGCGAGCGCCGCGAAGTGGGCGCCGGCGGCGATCATGCTCTTGCCGGAGCCCGTGGGCGTCGAAACGATCACGTTCGCACCCGAGACCACCTCGATCAGCGCCTCCTCCTGGTGGGGATAGAGGGTGAGACCGCGTTCCCCGGCCCACGACTCGAAGGCTTCGTAGAGGGCGTCGGGATCTGCGGTCTGCGGGAGCTGATCGATAAGGGTCACGCCCCCATCTTGCCTGTCGACCCGCCCGATGGGGGAATCGGATGCTGGTCCGAAGATCACGAACGCTACGCTGTGGCGCCGACGGAGCATCAGTGCGCACGGGCAACTGGACAGCGGCACAAGAGGAATGGGGCGGGGAGCGGCCATGATGGGACCAGCACACTCACTGTCGGGAGCCGCTGCCTGGCTCGGGGTCGGAGCGGCAGCTGCCGCCGCAGGACATGCCATGCCCTGGCCGGTCCTCCTGGTCGGCGCCCTGATCTGCGCCGGTGCCGCGCTCGCCCCCGACCTGGACCACAAGGCGGCCACGATCTCACGAGCCTTCGGACCTTTGTCGCGGGGCTTGTGCGAGATCGTCGACAAGCTCTCGTACGCCGTCTACAAGGGGACGAGGAAGCAGGGCGACCCCCGGCGGTCGGGCGGTCACCGCACGTTGACGCACACGTGGCTGTGGGCGGTGCTGATCGGCGCGGGCACGTCCGTCCTGGCCATCACGGGAGGCCGCTGGGCGGTCCTGGCCATCCTGTTCGTGCACATGGTGCTCGCCATCGAAGGGCTGCTGTGGCGAGCCGCCCGCGGTTCCAGCAGCGACGTGCTGGTCTGGCTGCTGGCCGCGACGAGCGCCTGGATCCTCGCCGGAGTCCTGGACAAGCCGGGCAACGGTTCAAACTGGCTGTTCACCGCGCCGGGCCAGGAGTACCTGTGGCTCGGGCTCCCGATCGTTCTCGGAGCCCTGGTCCACGACATCGGGGACGCCCTGACGGTGTCCGGCTGCCCGATCCTGTGGCCGATCCCGGTCGGCCGCAAGCGCTGGTACCCGATCGGTCCGCCCAAGGCGATGCGCTTCAGGGCCGGCAGCTGGGTCGAGCTCAAGGTGCTGATGCCGGTGTTCATGCTGCTCGGCGGAGTGGGCTGCGCCGCGGCGCTCAACGTCATCTGAGGCTGCTGTCGCCGGGCGGGGCCGGTCCCCGGACCTCGCCGGCGACGCTGCGATCAGGCGGCCCCGTCGCCCCCGGAGCCCTGTGCGCCGTAGCGCCGCTCGAACTGCGCGATGCGTCCCTCCGAGTCCACGGTCCGGGCCTTGCCGGTGTAGAAGGGGTGGCTCTCCGAAGAGATCTCCACATCCACGACCGGGTAGGTCTCGCCGTCGTCCCATTCGATGGTCCGGTCGCTCGTCGCCGTGGACCGGGTGAGGAAGGCGTAGCCGGCGGACCGGTCGCGGAAGACGACCAGATGGTAGTCGGGCTGCTTGTCCTGCTGCATGGATGCTCCTTGAGGGGATGGTCAGCCGGACAGGAAGTCCTCGTCGACGATGTGCATCGCCGCCTCCTCGGCCGAGGCCGCGGCACCGTCGATGCCCACGTCCGTGGCGATGAGCCCGCTCTCCTCGTCCTCGTGCGCGCCCTCGTCGGGGGCGACGAGACGGCCGGAGCGCACATTGCCCACCTCGTTGTCGAGGAGCTCACCGTCCGTGCCCTGGGAGTCGCCGATGCCGTCTCCGGCGGGTTCCGCAATGTCCGGCAGCTCCTCGGCGAGCCGCCGATCCAGGCTCTCGCCCTGATGGCCCTCCGCGGCGGTCACCCCGGCGCGCTCCACGGCCCACGGCCGCTCCGGAGGGGACCAGCCACGGTCCAGGGGGTCGCCGACGCCGTCGGCGAGCAGAGTGTCCTCGGCGTCGAGCAGTCCTGCGTCGTCCTGTACCTCGGATCCGTCGGGCTGGTAGACGTCGTCCCCCCATCCGTCGGCGCTGTCCACGGGTACCTCCAGAGGGTGCGGGCGGGGCTCGGTGCCGCCGCACTCGACGGTCGGCGCTCGGGCCGCTGGACACAGGCGCCGCCCCACGCGAACCGGGTGGTTCCGGGGGAGTACCCCGAGCCGGTGCCCACATCCAGCCTTCCACCCCCCTTCGGCACCGCGCAACGGCACGTGCTCCGGCAACGGAACCGGAGCACGTGCGAAACGGCGCCTCGGAGGCCGCCGCACCCCTGCCGGCGGGCGATGACACGGGTGCGACGGCAGGGGGTTGCGACACGGGAGCGACGGCAGGGGCCGAGGTCATCCGTGCCAGGATCGCCACAGCGCCGCGTAGGCGCCGTCGGCCGCGACGAGCTGGTCGTGGCTGCCGAGTTCGCTGATGCGGCCGTTCTCGACGACGGCGATGACGTCGGCGTCGTGCGCGGTGTGCAGGCGGTGCGCGATGGCCACCACGGTGCGGCCGTCGAGGACGCGTGCGAGCGAACGTTCGAGGTGGCGGGCCGCGCGCGGGTCGAGGAGCGAGGTCGCCTCGTCCAGAACCAGCGTGTGCGGGTCGGCCAGGACCAGGCGGGCCAGCGCGATCTGCTGGGCCTGGGCCGGGGTGAGCGCGAGTCCGCCCGAGCCGACCTCGGTGTCCAGGCCGTCGTCGAGTGCCCGGGCCCAGCCGTCGGCGTCGACGGCGGCGAGAGCCGACCACAGCTCGGCGTCGGCCGCGCCGGTCCGGGCGAGCAGCAGATTGTCGCGGAGGGATCCCACGAAGACGTGGTGCTCCTGGTTGACCAGGGCCACGTGGGAGCGGACCTCCTCTGCGGACATCCGGGACAGTTCGGCGCCGCCGAGCGTGATCCGGCCGGCCCGGGGCGCGTAGATACCGGCGAGCAGCCTGCCCAGGGTGGACTTGCCCGCGCCGGACGGACCGACGAGGGCCAGCCGGGTGCCGGGGGTGACCTCCAGGGACACCTTGCGCAGCACGTCCACGCCGGCCCGGTAGCCGAAGCGGACCTGGTCCGCCTGGACGTCCCGTCCGTCCGGGGCCACCGACGGGTCGCCCGCGTCCGGCTCGATGTCCCGGACGCCGACGAGGCGGGCCAGGGACACCTGGGCGACCTGGAGCTCGTCGTACCAGCGGAGGATCAGGCCCACCGGGTCGACGAGCATCTGGGCGATGAGCGCGCCCGTCGTCAGCTGCCCCACGCTGATCCATCCGTGCAGGACGAAGGTCCCGCCGATCATGAGGACCGAGCAGAGCACCGTCACGTGGGTGAGGTTGATGACGGGGAAGAGGACCGACCGCAGCCAGAGGGTGTACCGCTCCCACGCGGTCCACTCCTCGACCCGGCGGTCGGACAGTTCGATGCGGCGCGCGCCCAGGCGGTGTGCCTCCACGGTCCGACCGGCGTCGACCGTCTCGGCGAGGACGGCGGCGACGGCCGCGTAACCGGCGGCCTCCGAGCGGTACGCGGACGGTGCGCGCTTGAAGTACCAGCGGCAGCCGACCACCAGCAGGGGCACCGCGACGAGCACGGCGGGGGCGAGCGCCGGCGCGGTCACGGCGAGGCCGCCGAGCAGCAGCGCGGCCCACACCACACCGATGGCCAACTGGGGCACGGCCTCGCGCATGGCGTTGGCCAGCCGGTCGATGTCCGTGGTGATGCGCGAGAGCAGGTCGCCCGTGCCGGCCCGCTCAAGGACACCGGGCGGCAGTCCCACCGACCGCACGAGGAAGTCCTCACGCAGGTCGGCGAGCATGCGTTCGCCGAGGACGGCACCGCGCAGCCGCACCTGGCGCACGAAGACGGCCTGGACGAGCAGTGCGGCGACGAACAGTCCGGCGGTGAGCTCCAGGTGGAGATCCCGCGATCGGTCCGAGACCCGCTCGACGACCGAGCCGAGCAGATAGGGCCCGGCCATCGAGGCCACGACGGCGACCGTGTTGACGGCGATCAGGAGGAGGAAGGCGGTGCGGTGCCTTCGGAAGAGCTCGGTCACGTAGGCGCGTACGGTCTCGGGGGCGCCGACGGGCAGGGTGCTCGCCGTCGTCGGGGCGGCCGGGTCGTACGCCGGGGGCGCCACGCCGATCATGCGGTTTCCTCGACTTCTTCCAGGACGCCGCCCAAAGGGGCCGCGTCGTCTTCCAGGACGCCGCTCAGGACGGCTTCCTCGTCGTCGGGGGCGCTGCCAGGAGCTGCCTCGCCCTTCTGGTGTCCGCCGCTCGCAGTGGCGGCGGCCTCGTCCTCGGTCTCCCGGGTCACCACGGCCCGGTACCGCGGTTCGTTGTGCACGAGCTCGCGGTGGACGCCGACGGCGACCACGTCGCCGTCATGGACCAGCAGCACCCGGTCCGCGTGGTCGAGCAGGAGCGGTGAGGAGGTGAAGACCACGGTCGTCCGCCCGGTACGCAGGGAGCGCACGCCGTCGGCGATCCGGGCCTCCGTGTGCGAGTCGACGGCGGACGTCGGCTCGTCCAGGACGAGAACCTCGGGGTCCGTGAACAGGGACCGGGCCAGCGCGAGCCGCTGGCGCTGGCCGCCCGACAGGGACCGTCCGCGCTCGGTGATGTGGGCGTCCATCGGGTCCTGGGCGACCAGGGAGCCCTGGGTGAGCGCGTCCAGGACGTCGCCGCACTGTGCGGCTGCCAGCGCCTGGGCCGCGCTCACCGTGCCGGAGGAGGGCACGTCGAGCAGTTCGCTCAGCGAGCCGGACAGCAGCACCGGATCCTTGTCCTGGACGAGTACGGCGGTGCGAGCGATGTCGAGCGGGAGTTCGTCCAGCGGTACGCCGCCGAGGAGCACCGAGGTGCTTTCGTCGGACGGGTGTCCGCCCAGCCGCTCGGCCAGCAGACCGGCCGCGTCCGGGTCTCCGCACACCACGGCGGTGAGGCGTCCCGCGGGCGCGAGCAGGCCGGTCGCGGGATCGTGCAGATCCCCGCCCGGTGTCCGCTCCGTCCGCGTCCCGCCGCTGTCCACGGCGCGTCGGAGGGACAACACGCGGGCGGCGCGTCGGGCGGACGGCCTGGAGAAGGAGTAGGCCATCGCGATCTCTTCGAAGTGTCTGAGCGGGTAGGTCAGCAGCATGACCGCGCTGTACACGGTGACCAGTTCGCCCACGGTGATGCTCCCGTCGCGGGCCAGCCCGACGCCGCGCCAGACGACCGCGACCATCAGCAGACCCGGCAGCAGTACTTGGATCGCCGAGATCAGCGACCACATGCGGGCGCTGCGCACGGCGGCCCGGCGGACTTCCTGGGAGGCGCTGCGGTAGCGGTCGAGGAAGAGTTCCTCGCCGCCGATGCCGCGCAGCACGCGCAGACCGGCGACGGTGTCCGAGGCCAGTTCGGTGGCGCGTCCGGCCTTCTCCCGCTGGGAGTCGGCACGCCGTGTCGCGCGGGGCAGCAGCGGCAGCACGGCGAGCGCGAGGACGGGCACGCCCACCGCGACGATGACGCCGAGCGCGGGCTGGTAGACGACAAGGCCGATGCAGACCAGGACCACGGTGAGGGCCGCCGCCGCGAATCGTGACACCGCTTCCACGAACCAGCCGATCTTCTCGACGTCTCCGGTGGAGACGGCGACGACCTCGCCGGCCGCGACGCGCCGGGTCAGCGCGGAGCCGAGCTCGGCGGTCCTGCGAGCGAGCAGCTGCTGGACGCGCGCGGCCGCGGTGATCCAGTTGGTGACGGCGGCGCGGTGCAGCATGGTGTCGCCCAGCGCGATGCCCACGCCGCACAGCGCGATCAGCCCGCCCGCCAGGGCGAGCCGGGCGCCGGAGGGGTCCACGACGGCCTGGACGGCGAGGCCGACGCAGAACGGCAGCCCGGAGACGGCTACGAAGTGCAGCAGACCCCAGGCGAGGGCCTTGAACTGCCCGCCGAGCTGATTCCGACCGAGCCACCACAGGAATCGGGGACCTGAGCGTGCGTCCGGCACACCCGGGTCGGGATACGGAAGGTCTTGAATCTGCATGACGTCCCAGTGGCTCGTGTCAGGGGTGGAAGGAGCGGCGTTCTCGGCAGCCGGCCGGCCCTGAAGGCCGGCAACAAACCGTGAAAGGTTCGCGCCGCAGCGTGGCCGTAGGCAAACGATTTATCGCCTCGCGGCACGGATTCGGCCCGCGGTCCGTGACGCGCGGCAGGTCCGGAGGCGTCGAGCACCGTGCCGGAGGAGTTCCTGCGAAACCGCCCCTGAGAGGGGTGGAAGGCGAGGGAGGGGGGTTACCGTGACCGGCTGCGTTCCGCGTCTCGTCGGGGTGTCACCATGGTCGGCATGCGATCGGTCGGAGTGAGCGGTGCGGGAGTCGTTGCGTTGGCCTGTGGGGTGCTCGCCGCCTCCCTGTCGGCCTGTGGCGGCTCGGACTCCGGTCGCCGGGCCGAGGGGGACGGCCGGCCCGGCAGGTCGGACGCCCCGAGCCGCAGCGCGGACCTGAAACGCATCCCCGGCATCGGTGACGTGATGAGGGCCCGCATCCCGTCGGACGCGCGTCAGGTCGTGGCGGTCCACGGCGAAGGCGTGGACTCAGCGGACTCCACGGTCACGCTGTACACGAAGTCGGGCCCGACGTGGGAGAAGACCCGCAGCTGGCCCGCGCACAACGGCAAGAAGGGCTGGACCGTCGACCATCACGAGGGCGACAACCGCAGCCCCGTCGGTGTGTTCACGCTCAGCGACGCGGGCGGTGTGCTCGCCGACCCGGGCGCCCTGCTGCCGTACACCCGGTCCCCGTCGTTCGCCGCGCCGCGCTCCTGGGCGAAGTCCCACTGGCACGACTTCGACTACGTCATCGCCATCGACTACAACCGCGTCAAGGGCACCGCACCGAACGACCCGACCCGCCCCGAGGGCCAGTCCAAGGGGGGCGGCATCTGGCTGCACATGGACCACGGCAGCGGTACGTCGGCGTGCGTGAGCGTGTCCCGGCCGGCCATGGAATATCTGCTGCGCACGCTCGATCCACATCGGCATCCTGTCGTGGTGATGGGGGACGAGGCCGACTTGAACGCCTAGAAGGCTGCTGGTGGGGTGGGCAGCTCTACGCGTCATACCCGGGGCCCGCCGTTCTGTGGCGTCCGCCAGCACGTGGGGTCCGCCGATGGGTGGGTTCGTCCGCGAATCCGCCGTTCCCAGGGGCCGTTGATCAGCGGGCCCCAGGGGCGTCGACACGCGCGCCGTGTTCCGGTGGAAGGGCGGGGCAGGTCAGGTGTCGTCGTCCGTCGGCCGGGTCGCGCGCTCCAGCTCCAGCGGTACGGAGCAGTAGCCGCGGCGGTTCAGCAGCGGTGCTCCGTGTGCGGCACGCCGTCCACCAGGGTGTTCAGCAGGCCGCCGAGCACGTCGCGCTGTTCGTCCGTCAACGGAGCCAGGATCTCCTCCGCGGCCGAACGGCGCGCGGCACGCAGCTCCCGCAGCGCCTTGCGTCCCTCGTCGGTGACCTCGATGCGGATCACGCGGCGGTTGGTGGGGTCGGGCACGCGGCGCACCTTGCCGCTCGCCTCCAGACCGTCGACCAGAGTGGTGACCGCGCGCGGCACCACCTCCAGGCGCTCGGCCAGATCGGCCATGCGGGGCGGTGCGCTGTAGTGGGCGAGGGTGCGCAGCAGCCTGGACTGGGCCGGAGTGATGCCCAGCTCCCGCTGCTCCAGATGGCGCTTCTGGATGCGGTGCACGCGGCGCGTCAGCCGCAGCAACTGCTCGGCGAGGAGGCCGTCGGCATCGGGGGTGGTCATGAGGGAACAATATCAGGATGCCGTTCATTGTGAGTATAGGTAACAATGAGCTACGCTCCGTTCGTCATCGACCCCTCACCTCCCGTAGGAGCCCATGCATCCCGACCAACCCACCTGGACCCCCGCACCTGCCGACACGGAACAGCCGCGGCAGGTGCGCCGCATCCTGAAACTCTTCCGGCCCTACCGAGGCCGGCTCGTGATCGTCGGCCTGCTCGTCGGGGCGGCGTCACTCGTCTCCGTCGCGACGCCGTTCCTGCTGAAGGAGATCCTCGACGTCGCGATCCCCGAGGGTCGCACGGGCCTGCTCAGCCTGCTCGCGCTCGGCATGATCCTCAGCGCGGTCCTGACCAGCGTCTTCGGCGTGCTCCAGACCCTCATCTCCACGACGGTCGGCCAGCGCGTCATGCACGACCTGCGCACCGCCGTGTACGGCCGGCTCCAGCGCATGTCGCTCGCCTTCTTCACGCGGACCCGCACGGGCGAGGTCCAGTCGCGCATCGCCAATGACATCGGCGGCATGCAGGCGACCGTCACCTCCACCGCCACGTCGCTCGTCTCCAACCTCACGAGCGTGGTCGCGACCATCGTCGCGATGGTCGCCCTGGACTGGCGCCTGACCGTCGTCTCGCTGCTCCTGCTGCCGGTGTTCGTCTGGATCAGCCGACGCGTCGGCAACGAACGCAAGAAGATCACCACGCAGCGCCAGAAGCAGATGGCCGTGATGGCCGCCACCGTCACCGAGTCGCTCTCGGTCAGCGGCATCCTGCTGGGCCGCACCATGGGCCGCGCCGACTCGCTCACCCGTTCCTTCGCGGACGAGTCCGAGCGCCTGGTCGACCTCGAAGTGCGGTCGAACATGGCGGGGCGCTGGCGCATGTCCGTCATCGGCATCGTGATGGCCGCCATGCCGGCCGTCATCTACTGGACGGCGGGCATCGCCCTCCAGATGGGCGGCCCGTCCATATCGATCGGCACGCTCGTCGCCTTCGTCTCGCTCCAGCAGGGCCTGTTCCGGCCGACGGTGAGCCTGCTCTCCACCGGCGTGCAGATCCAGACCTCGCTCGCCCTCTTCCAGCGGATCTTCGAGTACCTCGACCTGCCGATCGACATCACCGAACCCGAGCGCCCGGTCCACCTCGACCAGGTCAAGGGCGAGATCCGCTTCGAGGACGTGGTGTTCCGCTACGACGGCAAGAGCGGACCGATCCTCGACGGCATCGACATCACCGTCCCCGCCGGCGGGAGCCTCGCCGTCGTCGGCCCGACCGGCTCGGGCAAGTCCACGCTGAGCCACCTGGTGCCCCGGCTGTACGACGTGTCGGGCGGACGCGTGACCCTCGACGGCGTCGACGTGCGCGATCTGGACTTCGACACGCTCGCGCGCGCGGTCGGTGTCGTCTCCCAGGAGACGTACCTCTTCCACGCCTCGGTCGCCGAGAACCTGCGCTTCGCCAAGCCGGACGCGACCGACGAGGAGCTGTACGCGGCGGCGCGCGCGGCCCAGATACACGAGCACATCGCGTCCCTCCCCGACGGGTACGACACGATCGTCGGCGAGCGCGGCCACCGGTTCTCCGGTGGCGAGAAGCAGCGTCTGGCCATCGCCCGCACGATCCTGCGCGACCCGCCCGTGCTCATCCTCGACGAGGCCACGAGCGCCCTGGACACCCGCACCGAGTACGCCGTCCAGGAGGCCATCGACGCCCTGTCGGCGAACCGCACCACGCTCACCATCGCGCACCGGCTGTCGACCGTCCGGGGCGCGGACCAGATCGTGGTCCTCGACGCCGGGCACACGGTGGAGCGCGGCACCCACGAGGAACTCCTCGGCCTGGACGGCCGGTACGCCGCCCTCGTCAGAAGGGACGCCCAACTGGAGCCGACGACCTGACGGGGGTCGACAAGATGACGATATGCCGGGTTTGCGATGATCTGCGGGTTACCGTGCCCGCATGGAGACGAACACTCCGCCACGGAGCACGATCCGACTGACGCGCCGGGGCCGGGCCGCCCTCATCGCGACGGGAGCCGTCGTGGCGGCCACCGCCGTGGCGGTGCCGCTGCTGACCCTGGGGGCAGGCGGTCACGAGAAGCCGAGGACCCTCGTCATCCCGGAGGGCTGGCGTGCCGGCCAGGTCTACGAGGCCGTCGACAAGGCCCTCAAGGTGCCCTCCGGCACCACGAAGAAGGCCATCGGGAAGGCCAAGCTCAAGCTGCCGAACGACGCCGGGGGCAACCCCGAGGGATACCTGTTCCCGGCGACGTATCCGATCGGCGACAAGGCGACCCCGGAGTCGCTGCTGAAGTACATGGTCGACACGGCGAACCAGAAGTTCAACAAGGCGCCGGTCGCCGCCGGAGCGCAGCGCAACGCCATGAACCTCTACCAGGCCGTCACCATCGCGAGCATCGTCCAGGCCGAGGCGGCGACCAAGGCGGACATGGGCAAGGTGGCCAGGGTCGTCTTCAACCGCCTGGAGCGCGGCATGCCGCTGCAGATGGACTCGACGATCAACTACGGGTTGAACCGGTCCACCCTGAAGACCACGCAGAACGACACCGCCGTCGACAGTCCCTACAACTCCTACCAGCGCATGGGGCTGCCGCCCACGCCGATCGCCAACCCGGGCGAGGAGGCGATGCACGCGGCCATCAGTCCGCCCGCGGGCGACTGGCTGTACTTCGTGACGGTCAAGCCGGGCGACACACGCTTCACGGCGGACTACGAGGAACACCTGAAGAACGTCGCCGAGTTCAACGCCTATCGCAGGAGCGCGGTCCCCGCGTCCCCCGCCGCGCCCTCGGCGTCCTCCTCAGTCCCCGCGACGCCGCCGGCGTCCGCGGGCGCATCTCCCGGCGTCGCCGCGAGTGTCTCCGCGGGTGCCCCTGCGGGCGACTCCGCCGACGCACCCGCGGGTACGTCCACCGAGTGAGCCGCCCGGCGGGACGTCAGGCGGCGACCGGCTCCTCCGCCAGCAGCCGCCTGATGTCCCGTACCGCGGCGCGCCCGGCACGGTTGGCGCCGATGGTGCTCGCCGAGGGCCCGTATCCGACGAGATGGATCCGCGCGTCGGCGACGACGCGGGTCCCCTCGACGCGGATGCCACCGCCCGGCTCGCGCAGCCGCAGCGGCGCCAGATGGTCGATGGCGGCCCGGAAGCCCGTCGCCCACAGGATGACGTCGGCGTCGACGCGACGGCCGTCGTCCCACGCCACGCCGTCGAGGGTGATCCGGTCGAACATCGGCTGCCGGTCCAGCACGCCGTCGGCCAGCGCCTGCCGGATCGCCTCGTTCAGGGGCAGTCCCGTCACCGAGACGACGCTCCGCGGCGGCAGCCCACGGCGGACCCGCTCCTCCACGAGCGCGACGGCGGCCCGGCCGTACTCCTCCGTGAAGGGGCCTTCGCGGAACACCGGCGGCCGTCGCGTCACCCAGGTGGTGGCGGCCGCGTACGGGGCGATCTCCATCAAGTGCTGCGTGCCGGACGCGCCCCCGCCCACCACGATCACGCGCTTGCCGGCGAACGCCTCCGGGCCGGGGTACTGCGCCGTGTGCAGCTGGCGCCCACGGAAGGTCTCCTGTCCCTGGTAGTGCGGCCAGAACGGCCGGTCCCAGGTGCCGGTCGCGCTGATCAGCGCCCGGGTCGACCACACGCCGTCGTCGGTCTCCACGAGCAGCGACCCGTCGGAGCCCTCCCGGACGGCCTTGACGTCGACCGGCCGCCGTACCCGCAGGTCGAAGGTCCGCTCGTACGTGTCGAAGTATTCCGCGATGACCTCGGAGGACGGGCGTGCGGGGTCCGCGTCCGTCAGCTCCATGCCGGGCAGCGAGTGCATACCGTGCACCTTGCCGTACGTCAGCGACGGCCAGCGGAACTGCCACGCGCCGCCCGGGCGGGGGGCGTGGTCGAGGACCACGAAGTCCCGCCCGGGTTCGAAGCCGGTGCGCCGCAGATGAAAGGCGCTGGACAGGCCCGCCTGCCCGGCGCCGATCACCACCACGGCGACCTCACGCACACTCGTCCCGGAATCGTTCACGCTTCCACCAACTCGGCAGGAGCCGTGGATCTTCCCGAAGGCTCCGCGGGAGCGAGCGATCAGCGATCGGCGAGCGGGCGGGGCGCGAAATCCGGTTCGGGCACGGAATCCGGATCATGGGCGAGGATTGAGCCATGTCCGATGCCTTCAGCACCCGCGTCCTGAACGTCGCCACCGGTTCGTCCGAGACGGTCGTCGATCTCACCCACGCCTGCGAGGCGTTCCTGCGTGAGGTCGCGGCAGGCCGTGACGGCCTGCTGAACCTCTTCGTGCCGCACGCCACCGCCGGCATCGCGATCATCGAGACCGGTGCCGGCAGCGACGACGACCTCCTCACCGCCCTGCACTCCCTGCTTCCCGCCGACGACCGCTGGCAGCACCGTCACGGCAGCCCCGGCCACGGCCGTGACCACGTTCTCCCGGCGATCGTCCCGCCCCACGCGACGCTGCCGGTCCTGGGCGGCAGGCTGGAGCTGGGGACCTGGCAGTCGGTGTGCCTGGTGGATACGAACAAGGACAATCCGAATCGGAACGTCCGCCTGTCGTTCCTGGGTTGAGACGACGCGGCGCGACGACCGCGCGCCGGGTGGCCGGCCGCTCCGGGCGAGCCGGTTCGTCCGTCGATCGTGGAGGCCAGGTGCTGGTCACTGAAGAGTCGATTTTTCCTCGATCGCACTTTGTATCATTCGAAAATTAACCTTCCTCATTCGGTCGAGTTCACGTCGGCCGACCCCCTGGTGTGCTCCCGCCAGGCCGCTGTCGTGCGGCATGGGCAAAAATGTGGCGGAAGTGTGAACCGTGCTAAACTTGACGTCAGTTGCAGTTGTGGTTCCCGAACTTCAAGTGTCTTGGTGCCTGTGTAGCGTCGGGCATTTTTTGTATCTCCGGTGTTTGTCCGGACGGGGCGCATTGTGACAACAAGGGGTTCGCACGCCGTGGGTCCCCGAGTACTGCCCCCAAGGAGATGTGACATGGCTACTGGCACCGTCAAGTGGTTCAACTCGGAAAAGGGTTTCGGCTTCATCGAGCAGGACGGTGGCGGTCCCGACGTGTTCGCCCACTACTCGAACATCGCCGCCCAGGGCTTCCGTGAGCTCCAGGAAGGCCAGCGGGTGAACTTCGACATCACGCAGGGCCAGAAGGGCCCGCAGGCGGAGAACATCACTCCCGCCTGACGTCCAAGCGGACGAGATGACTGGGGCCCCGCCATGTGGCGGGGCTCCAGCTCACTGCTTTTCGTATTTCGCTGGAGTAATTCGATATTCATATTCGGCTCGTTCTTGCAATTTGTCCGGCTCATTCTTGTCGGGAATTCCTCGATGCGTGCCCTTTGAGGAAGGTTTTCCATGAGCCGTTCAGCCCGCACGAACGATCAGCCACGGGGGCAGGGCCGCGCCGATGCAGGTCCGGGCGACACCGAGCGCCGTTCCGCACCGTCGGAGGGGGAGTTGGCGCTGCCGGTCACCGCCACTTTGTCGCTCCCCGCCGCTGCGACCTTCGGTGAACTGGACATGCCCGTCGCCTTGCTGGAGACGCTCGCCGGTCGCGGCCTGAACGCGCCGTTCCCGATCCAGGCCGCCACCTTGCCGGACTCCCTCGCGGGCCGCGACGTCCTGGGCCGCGGGCGCACCGGATCGGGCAAGACGCTCGCCTTCGGCCTGGCGCTCCTCGCGCGCACGGCCGGGCAGCGCGCGGAGCCGCGGAAGCCGCTGTCCCTGATCCTCGTCCCCACACGCGAGCTGGCCCAGCAGGTCACCGACGCGCTCACCCCGTACGCCCGGTCGCTGAAGGTGCGGCTGGCCACGGTGGTCGGCGGCATGTCGATCGGCCGGCAGGCAGGAGCGCTGCGTGAGGGGGCCGAGGTGGTGGTCGCGACGCCCGGCCGCCTCGCGGACCTCGTAGAACGCAAGGACTGCCGTCTGGACCGAGTGAGGATCACCGTCCTGGACGAGGCCGACCAGATGGCGGACATGGGCTTCATGCCGCAGGTCACGGAACTGCTCGACCAGGTGCGTCCCGACGGCCAACGCATGCTGTTCTCGGCCACGCTGGACCGCGAAGTCGACCTCCTGGTCCGCCGTTACCTCCATGACCCGGTGGTTCATTCGGTCGATCCGTCGGCGGGCGCGGTCACCACGATGGAGCATCACGTACTGCACGTGCACGGCGCCGACAAGTACGCCACCGCCACCGAGATCGCCGCCCGCGACGGGCGCGTGATCATGTTCCTGGACACCAAGCATGCCGTCGACCAGTTCACCAGGCACCTGCTGAGCAGCGGCGTGAAGGCCGCGGCGCTGCACGGCGGCAAGTCCCAGCCTCAGCGCACCCACACCCTGGCCCAGTTCAAGACAGGTGATGTCACGACGCTGGTGGCCACCAACGTCGCGGCCCGGGGCATTCACGTCGACGACCTCGATCTCGTCGTCAACGTCGATCCGCCCAGCGACCACAAGGACTACCTGCACCGTGGCGGCCGCACCGCCCGCGCCGGAGAGTCCGGCAGTGTCGTCACGCTGGTCCTGCCGGGCCAACGCCGCGACATGGCCCGTCTCCTGTCCGACGCAGGCATCAGGGCTCGGATCACGCAGGTCCGCTCCGGCGAGGCCGAGCTGAGCCGCATCACCGGCGCCCAGGCTCCCTCCGGTGTCCCCGTCGGCGGCAGCGGACCGGTCGAGCGCCCGAAGCGCGGCGGTGCCCCCTTCCGAGGTCTGGGCACGCGCCCGGGACGGGACGGCGGGGGTGGCGAGTCCCGCCGGTCCGCCGAGGCCCGCCGGATCGCCGAGGCCCGCAAGGCCGCCCGGGTCCGTCGTGACTCACGTGGCTGACGGTCGCCGCTCTTGGTCCTGAGCTCCACCTCCTCCGCGAGCGCGTCGAGTCGCAGCACCGCGTACGCCCGGGTTCGACCGGCGGCTTCAGGAAGAGCGACGCCCTCACTCGGGGTGGACCGGCTTGCGCCACACGGAGATGTGCTTCGCGGAGTCCTGGCCGAACCGCGTCCCGTCCCAGTCCGCGACGCGTCGTTCCAGTTCGAGTCCCGCGATCCGTGCCATCAGGTCGAGCTCGGCCGGCCATGCGTACCGGTGCCGGGAGTTGTCGCTGCGGTAGCGGCCGTCGTCGCCGTCGCGGGTGAGGTGGTGCGAGACGAGGATCTGCTCGACCAGGTCGAACGTGTCGAAGCCGAGGTGCCGCTCGGAGACGTCGAACGGCACCGCGACCTGCCCGGGCGGCAGGAACCGCAGTGGCGGTACGCCCAGTTCGATGACGAACCGGCCGCCGGGCGACAGATGGCGCGCGGCGTTGCGGAAGCACTCGACCTGCTCGTCCTGCGTGAGCAGGTTCGTGATGGTGTTGTAGACGAGATAGACCAGGGTGAACTCGCCGGGGACGAGGGTTGTGGCCATGTCCCCGATGGCGACCGGAAGCGTGTGCTCGTCGATCTTGCGCCGCAGGACCGCCGCCATGTGCTCGGACAGCTCGATGCCCACCACGGGCACGCCGCGTTCCCGGAGCGGGATGCCCACGCGTCCGGTTCCGATGGCGAACTCCAGCGCCCGGCCGTCTCCGGCGAGTTCGGCGAGGAAGGCGAGAGTCGGTCCGAGGACGGCGGCCGAGGACATCTCGACCTCCTCGGCGTCGTAGCGGTCGGCGGTCGCACGGGTCCATGGCTCACTGCTAGTCACGGGTGGCCACTGTGCCGGGCGCGGTGGGGCGTTGTCGACGTATTTACGTTCCACGACTGAAGGAGTCGCGACAGCCGGTCACCGTTCGGTGCTGCCGCACACGGCTGGCCTGCCGCGGCGGCGTCGGCCCGATGGCAAGGCAGGAGTGGCCGGCGTCGAGTCAGCGCTGTGCGGGCACGTCCCAGCGGACGCGCAGAGCCGGGGGCTTCCGGAAGACCAGGCCCCTGGGCGCGGTGGGCGAGGCCGGGTCGAGCCGCAGGCCGGGGAGGCTGTCGAGAAGTGCGAGGAGGCAGACGCGGGTCTCCAGCCGGGCGAGGTGGGCGCCCAGACAGAAGTGCGGACCGTGCGCGAAGGCCAGCTGAAGGCGGGAGTTGCTCCGTCGCAGGTCGAAGCTGTCGGGGTCCTCGAAGACCTCGGGGTCGCGGTTCGCGCCGGCCAGCGACACGACCACGAGATCACCGCGCCGCACGTCGGCCCCGCCGATCGTCACGTCGGCAGTGGCGTAGCGGTCCACGACGGCAGCGGCGGGTTCCAGCCGGAGCGATTCCTCGATCGCCGCGTCGACCAGGCCCGGATCGGCGTGTACGAGGGCGAGTTGATCGGGGTGTGCCAACAGGTGCAGTACGGCGTTGGCGATCATGCCCTCGGTGGTCTCGATACCGCCGAACATCAGGACGGCGGCGTTGGCGACCACCTCCGGCATTTTCAGGCGTTCGCTCGCGGCCGCCGCGACCAGCACTGACGCATCGGTTCCGGTCGCGACCGTCATCTCGACGCTTCCCCGCAACTGCTCGAACGCCGCCGCCCCGTCGGGGTTCGCCGGCTGCCCGGCGGTGATGTCGGAGACCGCGCCCACGATGGCGTCGTACCAGGACAGCACCGCCTCGGCGTCCGCGTCGACCAGGCCCAGCGACTCGGCGACGACGGCGACGGCCAGAGGCCCGGCCACGGCCCGGCGCAGTTCGGCGCTGCCACGCGGCCGGATGCCTTCCACGAGCCGGGCGGCTTCGTGTTCCACGAATCCGGTGAACCGGTCGTGCACGTCGTGCGGGCGGAACGGGTCGGTGAAGGGGGCACGGTGCCGCTTGTGCTGGGCGCCCTCCAGGGAGAGCATGCTCGGACCGACGACCTGGGCGGTGGAGAAGCGGGGGTCGTCCACCGTGAAGGTCGCCGCGTCGCGCATCACGCGCAGTGCGAGATCATGCCGGGTCACGAGCCAGCCGCCCAGCACGGGGACCCATGACACCGGTTCGCGGGCGCGCAGCAGGGCCAGCCGGGGGTGGGGATCGTCCTCCAGTTCCGTGAGCGTGGTCGCGGAGCCGAGGGGAAACCGGCGCTCTGTCACCATGGAAGTTGCCCTCTGCTCCCGTCCCTGGAATTCCGGCCGCCCCGGAGGCCACTCAGAGCCTATGCGCCTTCGGTGGCGAGTCGAGGCGGTCCCACGTCGTGGCACCGCCTCCTTCGGCCGGCTGTACCCCGCACGCGCACGTCACCGACGTGTCAGTACACGTCGCGCACATAGCGCTTGTCGGCGGCGAGTTGTCTGACGAAGGCCGCGGCGCCGTCCTCGTCGAGACCGCCGTGCACCACGGCGATGTCGCGCAGCGCCCGGTCGACGTCCTTGGCCATCCGGGAGGCGTCGCCGCAGACGTAGAAGTGGGCGCCGTCCTGGAGCCAGGACCACAGCTGGGGCCCGTGTTCGCGCATGCGGTCCTGGACGTACACCTTGGTGCGCTGGTCGCGCGAGAACGCGGTGTCGAGCCGGGCGAGGGTGCCTGCGTCCAGGTGGGCGGTGAGCTCTTCCTCGTAGTAGTGGTCGCCGGCGCGGTGCTGTTCGCCGAAGAACAGCCAGTTGGGGGCCCGGTGTCCGAGCGCGCGACGTTCGTCGAGGAAGCCCATGAACGGTGCGACCCCGGTCCCGGGGCCCACCATCACCATAGGCGCGGCGGGGTCGGCGGGCGGCCGGAAGTGCGGGGACCGCTGGACGAAGACCGGCACGGGGCTGTCCGGCGCGGCGTCGGCGAGGAACGGCGAGCACACGCCCTGACGGGTGCGGCCGTGCCGGTTCTCCCAGCGGACGACGGAGACCGTCAGCGAGACCAGGGCGGGATCGGTGAGCGGGCTGGACGAGATGGAGTACAGCCGCGGTTGCAGCCGCTTGAGCGTGTCGGCCCATTCCTGGGCACTGGCCCGTACGGGCAGGTCCGCCACGACGTCGACGGCCTGCCGGCCCCAGCACCACTTGGCGAGCTCGTCCTTGTTGTCGGGGCGCAGCAGCTTCTTCAGCTCGCGCGGCTCGTGGACGCGTTCGCCGAGGAAACGCAGCATGTCGGTGGTGACGCGGGTGATGTCCAGGTGTTCGTGGAGGGCTTGACGGAACGTCGTCCCGCCGACGCCAGGCACCGTCACCTCGGCGTCCGCGGCGAGCCCGGTGACGGCAAGCCACTCCGCCACCAGTTCCGGGGCGTTGACGGGGCGTACGCCGAGTGCGTCACCCGTCTCGTAGGTCAGCGGTACGGCGCTGTCGCGGGTGTCGAAGGTGAAGCGTCGCACCTCCTTGCCCGACCCCGGGCCGCTGAGCAGCCGGTTGCCGACGAGACGTGCGGTGACCGGGGCGGGTTTCCGGGTGCTCGGGGGCGCCACCGGGGCGGCTGCCGGGGCCGGGGCGGCCTCGTCGGTCAGCGCGGTGAGGACCTGGTCCAGCCAGGCCGTCGCGGAGGGCTCGTAGTCCGGCTCGCAGTCCGTGCGCGGTGCCAGACGCACCGCGCCGAGCTCGTCCAGCCGGTGGTCCAGCCGTCGGCCGTACCCGCAGAAGTCGTCGTAGGAGGAGTCGCCCAGGGCGAGGACCGCGTACGGCCGGCCCGCCAGGCTCGGGGTGTCGGACGAGGCCAGCACGTCCCAGAACGAGGCGCCGTTGTCCGGAGCGTCCCCGTCGCCGAACGTGCTGGTGATCAGCAGCAGACCGGCGGCGGGCGGGAGCGCGGAGAGGTCGACGTCGTCCATGGGGACGAGGCTCGCGCTGTGCCCGGCCGAGGAGAGCCGTTCGGTGGCGGCCGTCGCGAACTCCTCCGCGTTGCCGGTCTGCGACGCCCACAGCACGACGACCTCGCGTCCCGCGGACGCGGACGCGGCGAGGACCGGGGAGGGTTCGGCCGCCCTGGAGTACATCCCGGCCAGTACACCGTTCACCCACAGCGCGTGCTCGGGACTGAACGGCGCCGTCGGCGGGAGCACCGGCACACCCGGGGTACCCGCTTCGACACCGGCGAGGAAGCCGACGAGATAGCGGCGTTCGGTCTCGCTCAGCACGGGCGGCACCGGGACGGGGGCCAGACCGAGCACGGCAGCCGCGGGGCCGGCGCCCGCCGTGCCCGGTGCGACCGGGGCCGCCACGGGAGCCGGGCCGACGGACACGGGCGGTACCGCCGCGCCGGCCCCGGGAGGCGGAGTACCGGGCACGTGCGCCACCTCCGCACCCGGTCCGGGCCCGTCCGCTCGTGCGGCAGCCGGCGCGGTCACCTTCGCCAGCGACACCGCGCACACCTTGAACTCGGGCTGGAAGGACAGCGGGTCCACGGCGTCGTTGGTCACGGCGTTGACGCTGAGGTACTCGCCGAACAGGTCGTTCCAGTGGAACGGGGCGAAGCAGTTCCCCGGCCGCACCCGGTCCGTCACCACCGCGGGCAGCACGGCCCGGCCGCGCCGCGAGGCGACCTCCACCGCGTCCCCGTCGTGCACGTCCAGAGCCAGGGCGTCGTCCGGGTGCAGCTCCACGAAAGGCCCCGGGTTCAGCTTGTTGAGCTTGGCGACCCTGCCCGTCTTCGTGAGGGTGTGCCACTGGTGCTGCACGCGCCCCGTGTTCAGCACGAATGGGTAGTCGTCGTCGGGCATCTCGGCCGGCGGCACGTGCGGGCGGGCGTGGAATACACCCCGGCCGCTCGCGGTCGGGAAGGACGGCCGCCCGTCGGCTCCCAGGTACCTGATCGGGTTGCGGTCCGGCCCGTCGGCGGCTGCCGTCGGCCACTGCACGGGGGTCGAGCGCAGCCTCTCGTAGGACACGCCGCGCAGGTCGTAGCCGGTATTCGGGTTCCAGGCGCGCTTGATCTCCTCGAAGACCTCCTCCGCGCTGCCGTACGAGAAGCCCTCCGCGTAGCCCATCTCGCGCGCGACGGCCGCGATGATGCGCCAGTCCGCCATCGCCTCGCCGGGCGGCTCCACCGCGGGCCGGGCGAGCGTGAGGTTGCGCTCGCTGTTGACCAGCACGCCCTCGGTCTCGGTCCAGAGCGCACCGGGCAGGATCACGTCGGCGTACGCGTTGGTCTCGGTGTCGGCGAAGACGTCCTGGGTGACGACGAACTCGGCCGTCTCCAGCCCTTCGATGACGGTCTTGCGGTTGGCGACCGACGCGACCGGGTTCGTGCAGATGATCCAGCAGGCCTTGATGTGGCCGTCCGCCATCCGCCGGAACATGTCCACCGTGCCCCGGCCGGCCCCGTCCTCGCGGATCGAGCCCGGCGGCAGCCTCCACAACTCCTCGGTGAACGCCCGCTCCTCGTCCACCAGGACCGAACGCTGGCCCGGCAGACCGGGCCCCATGTAGCCCATCTCCCGGCCGCCCATGGCGTTGGGCTGCCCGGTCAGCGAGAACGGGCCGCTGCCCGGACGGCAGATCGCCCCGGTGGCCAGGTGGAGGTTGATCAGGGCATTGGTGTTCCAGGTGCCGTGAGTGGACTGGTTCAGGCCCATGGTCCAGCAGCTCATCCACTCCCCGGCCTCGCCGATCAGCCGGGCCGCCGCGCGCAGGTCTTCCTCGGCGATGCCGGTGATCTCGCTGACCGTGGCCGGCGGGTAGTCGGCGAGGAACCGCGGCATCGCCTCCCAGCCCTCGGTGTGGGCGGCGACGAACTCCGTGTCGGTGTGGCCGTTCTCGTGCAGGAGGTGCAGCAGGCCGTTCAGGAGCGCCAGGTCGGTTCCGGGCCTGAGCTGCAGGAACAGGTCGGCCTTGGCCGCGGTGGCGGTGCGTCGGGGGTCCACCACGATCACCTTGGCGCCGGCCTTCTTGACCCGCTCCGTCATCCGCAGGAACAGGATGGGATGGCAGTCGGCCATGTTGGAGCCGATGACGAGGAAGACGTCCGCGTGGTCGAAGTCCTGGTACGAGCCCGGCGGGCCGTCGGCGCCGAGCGACAGCTTGTAGCCGGTGCCCGCGCCGGCCATGCACAGCCGTGAGTTCGACTCGATCTGGTTGGTCCGCACGAAGCCCTTGGCCAGCTTGTTCGCCAGGTACTGCGCCTCCAGCCCCATCTGCCCGGAGACGTAGAAGGCGACCGCGTCCGGGCCGTGCTCGTCGACGACCGACCGCAGCCGACGGGCCGTCTCCTTGATCGCCGCGTGCACGTCCGTGGGCGCCGGCTCCTCCTCGCGCCGCTCCCGGACGAGAGCGGTCTCCAGCCGGCCGGGTGCGGCGAGCATCTCGGCCGTCGTGGCGCCCTTGGTGCACAGACGGCCGAAGTTCGCGGGGTGCGCCTTGTCGCCGGACGCCTTGAGGACCGTACGCCGGCCGTCGGGTCCCATGCCGATGTCGAGCACCATCCCGCAGCCGACACCGCAGTACGAGCAGACCGTGCGCACCTGCGTCGCGGTCGTGGTCACGGGCGGTCCCTCTCGTCACCGGATTCGTCCCGTCGACCGTACGAAATGCCCGTTACGCGGGTGTCACACGAGCTGATCATCGGTGGTTACGTGCACCACACACCGGCGACCGGTGATCTGTGAGACCGGCTCCGTGCCCGCGTCCGGAGCCGCTAGTCCCGCGGGGTCGGCCGCTGGTCCCGCGGGGTCGGCCGCTGGTTCCGCGGGGTCGGCTGCTCGAACCAGACGACCTTCCCGGTGCTCAGCCGTGTCGCGCCCCAGCGCCGCGCGAGCTGGCTGACCAGGAACAGGCCGCGGCCTCCCTCGTCGGCCGGTGCGGCATGCCGCATCCGGGGCACCTCGGGCGAGTCGTCGGTCACCTCGCAGCGCAGTACGTCGGTGCGCAGCAGCCGCAGTGAGATGGGGCGCGAGGCGAAGCGCACGGCGTTGGTGACGACTTCGCTGACCATGAGCTCGGTCGTGTCCAGCAGGGACTCCAGGCCCCAGCGGTGCAGGACCCTGCGGGCCAGCCGGCGTGCCTGTCCGGCGGTTCTCGGCCGAGGGTCCAGAAACCAGTACGCGACGCTGTCCGGTGGGAATCCCTCGAACCGGGCGGCCAGCAGCGCGATGTCGTCGTCCCGTGCGGCCGGACCCAAGTTGCCCAGCACCTGGTCACACAGCAGTTCCAGCGAGAGTGTGGGGCGTCCGTCGACGGCGGTCTCCAGCCGCCTGCGCAGCGCCTCGACGCCGGTGCCCACGTCCGTGTCGCGGGTCTCGACCAGGCCGTCGGTGTACAGCAGCAGTGTGGCTCCGGTGGGCGCGGGCAGCTCCACGGACTCGAACAGGACGTCGCCGACGCCGATGGGTGGGCCCGGCGGAACGCGCAGGATCTCGGTCCGTCCGTCCGGATGCAGCAGGACGGGGGGCGGGTGACCCGCGTTCGCCATGAGCAGCCGGTGGGAGATCGGGTCGTAGATCGCGTAGAGGCAGGTCGCGATGTGGTCGCTGCCCAGGCGCCGGGCCTGTTCGTCCAGGTGGTGCAGGACCTCGTCCGGGGGCAGGTCGAGCCCGGCGAGGGTCTGCACGGTGGTGCGCAGCTGGCCCATGATCGCGGCCGACGTCATGGAGTGGCCCATGACGTCGCCGACGACCAGTGCGATCCGGTTGCCGGTAACCGGGATCGCGTCGTACCAGTCGCCGCCGACCTGAGCGGTTCGGGAGGCGGGCAGATAGCGACTGGCGAGCCGGACGCCGGTGGGTTCGGGCAGCGACGACGGGAGCATGGTGCGCTGCAAGGTGTCCGCCACCGCGGCCTCGTGCCGGTACATCACCGCCTTCTGGACACCGATCGCCGTATGCGTCGCCAATTGCGAGGCGACGAGCAGGTCGTCCGCGGTGAATGCGGGGTGCTCGGGCCGGCGCAGCAGGACGACGGTACCCATGACGTGATGGCGGCCGTGCAGGGGAGCGATGATCAGCCTGCGTCCCGGGGGCAGAGTGCCCGGCTCGCCCGTCACCGGGCCGAGCAGCTCGGCCACCGCGGCCCCGATGCCGGGGGCGTCACCGAACGCCGGACGCCCGGCGAGCAGGAGTTCCGCAAGACGCCCGGTGACCGTCACGTGCACCCGCTCGGCCACGTTCGTGTGCAGGGGATGGACCGCCGGCGGCGAAGGGGCGGGCCTTCCGGTACCGGATGTCTCCGGCGCCCGGTCGACGCTGTGCAACTGGAGGACGACGGGTGCGGCCGACTTCTCCTGTCCGACCGGCAGCGGATCGTGGAGATGGACGAAGATCGCGTCGGCGAAGGACGGAACGGCCGCCCGCCGTAATTCGCGCAGCGTCTCGTCCAGGTCCATCCCGCGGGCGATGCGCCGTGTCGCCACGTCGAGGTAGCGCAGCCGGTCGGTCTGCGGGTCGGCGCCGTCCGGGACCGCCTCGTGCGAGGGGACGTCCGCGGGCGCGTGGTGCCGTGCCCCGGACCGGCCCGCGCCGGGGCCCGCGGACCGTTCCGGGCCGGAGGGCTGGGGCCGGTGCCCGTCCGGAGAGGAGGGCCGCGCCGAGTCCGAGGACGCGGGCCGCTTCCCGTCGGGCGAGGACGAGGGGGAGGAGTGCTCCGCGCGCCACCGGCCCGGGGACGGCTCGGGCGTGCCGGGGTGCTCGGTCCGGGTCGGCGGGGCGCCGGACCGCCGGGGTGCGTCGCCCGAGCCTTCGCGGGGTGTGTGCTGCTCCGTCACGCTTCTCGTTCCGTCCAGTGGGTGCCGCGGGGATGTCGCGGTCCGCGGTGATGGATCGTCGTGCTCAGTCCGCCCGACGGCAGCAGAGGAACACCTGTTCCTCGGGCGGGACGTCGGAAACGGCCGGGGCGTAGGTGTAGGAGGACTCCTCGGCGACGTCGAAGCCCGCCGCCTCGATGACCTTGAGCAGATCCTCCCGCAGGAAGCCGGAGACCCGGATCGTGTTGCCGAGGAAGGGGATCGAGAAGTCGTCCACGTCGGCCTCGACCATCGACAGGACGAACAGTCCGCCGGGAACCAGCAGATGGCGGATCGTCGCCAGTGCGAGGGGTATCTCCGCCCGCGGCAGCATGAGCAGGGAGAAGAAGGCCGCGACGGCGTCGAACCGGCCGAGGTCCCGGGGGCCGCCCGGCCTCAGGTCGGCGATGTCCATCTGGTGGAACATCGCCGTCGGCACATAGCCCCGGGCCAGCTCCACCATCCGGCCGGACAGGTCGATGCCCACGACCTCGAACCCGGCGTCCGCCAACTGGCGAGATGTCGGCACTCCGGTGCCGCAACCGAGGTCCAGGACCCGGGACCGGGCCGGCAGCTGCTCGATCAGCCACTTGCCGGCGAAGAGCTGGCCGTCCTTGTGGGGGAATGCCTCGTCGTAGCGGTCGCCGATGGCGTCGAAGGCCTCGGCCTGCCCGCTGCGGTCGAGCCAGATGCTCTCGTATGCGGTCCCATGGTCGCTGTTGGCCACGAAAGTAACCTTTCATCGGGCATATGGGATTATCCCATGATTAAGTCGGGGGTGACCTTGTGTGGCCGGGCCCCTGGAGGGTGCCGAGGACCTCGGTACCGACGTGACCGTCGCCGAGGTGCGCCGGAAGAAGGGCACGCTCGCGCGCGCCGCGGCCGACGCCCGCCCGTGGCGGACCCAAGTGAAACTCACCTGACCGAATCGCTCAACTCGCCTATGGTCAACGTGATTTCCGGCGGGGCGCGCGGCCCGTCCGGGTGGCCGGCGGGGGTGCTGAAGTGGAGGGTGATTGTGCGTTACCGGGAGCTGGGCCGCAGTGGACTGTCCGTGTCCGAGATCGGTTTCGGAGCGTGG
This sequence comes from Streptomyces sp. 142MFCol3.1, assembly GCF_000424945.1. NCBI lineage: Bacteria > Bacillati > Actinomycetota > Actinomycetes > Kitasatosporales > Streptomycetaceae > Streptomyces > Streptomyces sp. 142MFCol3.1. Next base: position 57,789 of record NZ_AUKV01000006.1, on the reverse strand, counting down.
GGGATCGGTGAGTCCGGCTGGGTGGGAGCGTCGGAGGACGAATCGGTACGTGCCCTGCACCGTGCCGTCGATCTGGGGGTCAACTTCGTCGACACCGCCCGCGGCTACGGCGAGAGCGAGCGGATCGTCGGCCGGGTGGTGCGTGAGCGCGGCGCCGACGAGGTTCTCGTCGCGACCAAGGTGCCTCCGAAGAACGGCACATGGCCGGCGCCCGACGGGCTGGACCCGGCCGAGACCTTCCCGGGCGCGCACATCCGCGACAGCCTGGAGACCAGTCTGCGGGTGGCCGGCCTCGACCACTACGACGTCCTGCAGTTCCACGTCTGGTCCGACGAATGGGTCGGACGCGGCGACTGGCTGGAGACGATCGCCCAGCTGAAGCAGGAGGGGAAGATCCGTCTGTTCGGCGTCTCCATCAACGACCACGAGCCCGACAACGCCCTCGCCCTCGTGCGCAGCGGCGCGGTGGACAGTGTCCAGGTCATCTACAACGTCTTCGACCAGGCACCCGCGGACGCACTGCTGCCGGCGTGCGCCGAGCACGGCGTCGGCGTCATCGTGCGGGTGGCACTGGACGAGGGTGGCCTGACCGGCAGGATCACCGCCGGCACGACATTCCCCGAGGGCGACTGGCGCAACCGCTACTTCCGCGGCGACCGTCCCGCCCAGGTCGAACGCCGGGTGGCCGCGATCGTCGCGGACCTCGGCATCGAACCCGACGAGATCGCCGAGACCGCGCTGCGGTTCGTCCTGAGCGCGCCCGCCGTCTCCACGGTCATCCCGGGGATGCGCAGCGTGCGCAACGTCGAACGCAACACCGCCCTGAGCGACGGGCGGGCCCTCACCGCAGACCGGCTCGCCGTGCTGGCCGGGCACCGCTGGCATCGCAACTTCTACTCCTGAGCGGAGCGCGTCCTTCCCCCTGGCCGCGGCGTACCCCAAGAGGTGAGTGCGGAAATTCTCGGGAGAGTCCGTCGATCCGGTCGGGTCCCGTTCGACGCATGGGTGAGAGCGGGAATCCACCGACCCGAGGAGAACGGTCATGCCCAAGCTGCGCGTACACAACATCACGATCTCGCTGGACGGCTACGCCGCAGGCCCCAACCAGAGCCTGGAACACCCGCTCGGTGAGGGCGTCGAAGAGATGCACGACTGGATGTTCGCCGCGATGCGGGACCACGCGGACGGCAAGACGGGGCTCGACGTCGACCATGTGGCCCGTTCCGAGGAGAACATCGGCGCCACCATCATGGGACGCAACATGTTCGGACCCTACCGCGGACCGTGGCAGGACGAGTCGTGGAAGGGATGGTGGGGCACCAACCCGCCGTACCACAACGACGTGTTCGTCCACACCCACCACCTTCGGCCCTCGGTCCCGATGGAGGGCGGCACCACGTTCCACTTCACGGACGAGCCCGTCGAGACGGTGCTGGCGCGGGCGTTCGACGCGGCGGCGGGCAAGGACGTGCGGATCGGCGGGGGAGCGGAGACCGTACGGCAGTACCTGCGGGCAGGGCTGATCGACGAGCTGCATCTGGCCGTCTTCCCGAAGCTCCTCGGCAGCGGCGAGCGCCTGTTGGACAATCTGGGTGACGGGGTCGACGGCTACCGGGTCTGCGAGCTGGCGAGCTCGCCGGCCGTGACGCACGCCGTGCTGGTACGTCGCTGAGGCGGCGCGACCGGCACGGCGTCCGCCGCCGGACACCCTCGACGGGCACCGGTGGCGGGAATCGGCCGCCGTCGCCACAGGCCGGTCGCCGTCGCCACAGGCCGGTCGTGCTCGGCGGTCACGCCACCGGCCGGCTCATTCGTCTCCGGCGGTACCCGACCGCCGTGGGGCCGTGTCAGGCGCGGACGAGGCCGGTGCGGAGGGAGCAGGCGCGGGCCGGGGTGGTGCGGGCCGTGCGCCCGGGACGGGGGCGCCCGCGCGCAGGCCGTCCATGACCAGGTCGAGGAGACGCTCGGCGCGCGGCTGCCAGTCCCCGTGCGGGTCGATCTGCCACAGCCCCGCGATGGCGAGGATGAAGTCGTCGGGAGTCACCCCCGGGCGGATGGTGCCGGCCTCCTCGTTGGCCTTCAGCAGGAGCGTGACGGCCTGGGCCACGGGCCCGTGCCCCAGGCGCGTCAGGGTGCCGCGCGCCACGCTGGTGGCCGTCCGCAGCGCGTCGGCCAGGCCCGCCTTGGCCATCGCGTACTGGGCGAGGCGGTCCATCCACTCCCGCAGCGCCTGGTCCGGCGGGTGGGTTGCGAGGAGCTTGGCCGCCGCGTCGGCGACCTGCTGCACCTCGTAGCGGTAGACCTCCAGGACGAGGGCCTCGCGGTTGGGGAAGTTGCGGTAGAAGGTCCCCTGCCCGACGCCCGCCTTCTTCGCGATCGCGCTCAGGGGAGCGTCCGCCGAGCGGGTCAGCTCCGTCAGGGCCACTTCGAGGATGCGCTCGCGATTCCGCTGCGCGTCCGAGCGCAGTGGCGTGCTCGAACGGGTCGGCGTGTCCTTCTCGGGGCGCACTCGTCCTCCTTCCGGGATGTCGGCCTTCCGGGATGCCGGCCGGACTCCGTCCGGGCCCCGTGCCGGGGATCTCCCGGAACCTCGGCCGGACTCCCTCCGGAGTCAAGGTGTGGCCGAACGTGGTCGTCGACCGGTCGACCTTGCTAAGCGGACAGCTGTCCGTTAGCTTTTGCGGATAGCGGACAGCTGTCCGCTTGGAGCTCACTCTAGTGGCTGACCCGCTCCGTGTGGATGGCCGGAACCGATCGCCGACAGGCATTCTGGCGCACCCGGCGGTACGACGAGCCGCCACGGACCGCCCCCGTTCGACTTCGACGCGCACGACACACGCGAAAGAAGGCTGATCATGGCCCCATCGACGTCCAGCGCCATCACCCTGAACATCAACGGCGAGAAGTACACGCTGCCCGTCGACCACCGCACCACCCTGCTCGACGCGCTGCGCGAGCAGCTCGACCTCACCGGTACCAAGAAGGGCTGTGACCAGGGACAGTGTGGTGCCTGCACGGTGCTCGTCGACGGTCGCAGGGCCGTCTCCTGCCTGCAACTGGCGGTCGCCGCCGAGGGCCGCGAGATCACCACCATCGAGGGCGTGGCCGACGGTGAGCGGCTGCATCCGGTCCAGCAGGCGTTCCTCGACCTCGACGGCTACCAGTGCGGTTACTGCACGCCCGGCCAGATCTGCTCGGCGATCGCGGTGATCGAGGAGCACGCGGCGGGCTGGCCGAGCGCGGTGACCGACGACGTCCGCCCCGAAGCGGGCCCGCCACCGCTCACCGCCGAGGAGATCCGGGAGCGGATGAGCGGCAACCTGTGCCGCTGCGGCGCCTACGTGTCGATCGTCCAGGCGGTCGCACGGGCTGCCGGTGCACAAGTCCCGCAGGAGCCGGACTCCGGGCCGGAGCGCTCCGGGGCGCAGAGGTCCGGGACCGGTTCCGACGCCGAGGAGGTCGCGGCATGAAGGAGTTCGGATACGACCGGGCCCACGACGTCCAGGGCGCCGTGGCGTTGCTCGGCGGCGACCCCGAGGCCCGCTTCCTCGGCGGCGGCACCAACCTCGTCGACCTGATGAAGGCCGGTGTGGAAAGGCCCACCCGGCTCATCGACGTCCGCGAACTGCCCCTCGGCCGGATCGAGTGCTCGCCCGAGGACGGGCTGCGCATCGGTGCCACCGTCACCAACAGCGAACTCGCCGCCCACCCCGAAGTGCGCAGGCACTACCCCGCGTTGGCGCAGGCGGTGCTCGCCGGAGCCTCCGGGCAGCTGCGCAACATGGCCACGGTCGGCGGGAACCTGCTCCAGCGCACCCGCTGCGGCTACTTCATCGACCTGACCAAGCCGTGCAACAAGCGTGCTCCCGGCAGCGGTTGTCCCGCCGTCGAGGGCGAACACCACAACCACGCCGTCCTCGGGGCCTCCGAGCACTGCGTGGCCACGCACCCCTCCGACATGGCGGTGGCCCTCACCGCCCTCGACGCCGTCGTCGCGTACGAAACGGCTGACGGACCGGGCGAGTTGCCCCTCTCCGATCTCTATCTGCCCGTCGGTGACACCCCGCATCTGGAGACGGCCCTGCCGGCCGGCGCGCTGATCACCTCCGTCACCCTGCCCGCCGTCCCCGTCGCCGCAACCTCGCGGTACCGGAAGGTGCGCGAACGCGCCTCGTACGCGTTCGCGATCGGCTCGGTCGCCGCGGCCCTCGACGTCCAGGGCGACGTCGTCCGGGATGTGCGGCTCGCCTTCGGCGCGGTGGCGTCCCGGCCCTGGCGGGCCACGAAGGCCGAACGGCTGCTGACCGGAGGCCCGGTGAGCGCGGAGGCGTTCGCCGCCGCCGCGGACGCCGAACTGGCGTCCGCCCGCCCTCTGCCCCACAACGGCTACAAGGTGACCCTGATGCGCAATCTCGTCGTGGCCGTGCTGAGCGAACTCGCCGAGGAGGCCGCCCGATGACCACGACCACCCCGACCGCCGCGGCGAACCGGGCCGTCGGCACCGCGCACACCCGAGTCGAGGGCCTCGCCAAGGTCACGGGTGCCGCACGCTACGCCGGAGAGATCCCGCACCCCGAACTGGCCCACGGCTGGCTCGTGTCGGCGACCGTGGCACGCGGGCGGGTCCGCTCGGTCGAGGAGGAGCCCGTCCTCGGCATGCCCGGCGTCCTCGCCGTGCTCCACCATGGCAACGCCCCACGGCTCGAAGCCGGCTACATGGGCGTGTTCGGACCGCCCGACCCGGTGCTCCAGCTGTTCCAGCACGACCGCGTGCCGTACGTCGGCTGGCCGGTCGCCCTGGTCGTCGCCGAGATGCCCGAGCAGGCCCGGGAGGCGGCGGAGGTCCTCACGGTGCGGTACGACGCGGAGCCTCACGACGTGGCCTTCTTCGGCGGGCACCCCGGCATGTACACCCCTGAGGGCGCGGAGGAGAGCAGGGGCGACCTGGAGGCCGAACTCGCCTCCTCCGCCGTCGTGCTGGACGCGGAGTACACCACCCCCGAGGAGCACCACAGCCCGATGGAACCGCACGCGGCGACCGCCCGCTGGGACGGCGGCCGCCTGGAGGTCGTCGACTCCAACCAGGGAAGCAGGTTCGTGGCGGACGAGCTCGCGAAGCTCTTCTCGCTCGACGCGGAATCGGTGCGGGTGCGCTCCGAGCACGTCGGCGGCGGCTTCGGCTCCAAGGGGACCCGCCCGCACCTGGTCTCGGCGGCGATGGCCGCGACGGTCCTGCACCGTCCCGTCCGCGTCGCGCTGACTCGACGTCAGATGTTCTCGCTCGTGGGCTACCGCAGCCCCACGGTGCAGCGGGTCAGGCTCGGCGCCGACCACGACGGCCGGCTGCGCGCCGTCGACCACGTGTCGGAGTGCCAGACCTCGACCGTCCACGAATTCGTGGAGCGGGCCGCGGACTTCGGGCATCCGCTGTACGCCGCGAACGCGCACCACACGGCCAGCCGGGTCGTACGGCTCGACGTGCCCACACCGACCTGGATGCGGGCCCCGGGCGAGGCCCCCGGCTCGTTCGCCCTGGAGTCGGCGCTCGACGAGCTCGCAGAGAAGTGCGGCATCGACCCGATCGAGCTGCGGGTGCGCAACGAGCCGTCCGTGGGGCCCATGACCGGGCTGCCGTTCAGCAGCCGCAACCTCCTCGCCTGCTTCGAGGAGGGCGCCCGCCGGTTCGGCTGGGCGGACCGCGACCCGCGCCCCGGCGTCCGCCGCGAGGGACGGTGGCTGCTCGGCACCGGCACGGCCGCCGCCGCCTTCCCCACGCTCTCCGCGCCCTCCACGGCCGCTGTGACGGCGGAGGCCGACGGCACGTTCACCGTCCGGATCACCGCCGCCGACATCGGCACCGGTGCACGGACGGCGCTGACGCAGATCGCGGCCGACGCGCTGGAGACGACACCCGGACGCATCCGGATGCGGATCGCGGACAGCGACTTCGGCGCCGCGATCATGGCCGGCGGCTCGATGGGGACGCGCTCCTGGGCCTGGGCGATCACCGTCGCGGCGCGCGCCCTGCGGGAGCGGCTGGTCCCGGGCGTGGCCCTTCCGCCGGAGGGGATCACCGAGCGGTCCGACACCTCCGCCGCGGTCGGCGCGCTCACGGAGAAGGAACGGCACGCCTTCGGGGCGCAGTTCGCCGAGGTCGGGGTGGACGCCGGCACGGGCGAGGTACGGGTGCGCCGCATGCTGGGGATCTTCGCGGCGGGCCGGATCGTCAATCCGCTGACCGCGCGCGGACAGTTCGTCGGCGGTATGACCTGGGGCCTGTCCATGGCCCTCCACGAGGAGGCGACCCGCGACCAGGCCTTGGGCGGTCACGTCGGCGCCGACCTGTCCGGCTATCACTTCGCCGCGCACGCCGACGTGCCGGCCATCGAGGCGGACTGGGTGGACGATCCGGACCCGGACGATCCGGTCGGGATCAAGGGCATCGGCGAGATCGGCGTCGTCGGAGCCGCGGCGGCCGTCGCCAACGCGGTCTGGCACGCGACCGGCGTGCGCCACCGGAACCTGCCGATCCGGCCGGACCGCGTCCTGAACGCCGCCGGGGGAGCGCACGGTGCTTGACCTCGCCGAGGAGTTGCACCGGTGGGTCGAGGAGGGCCGGGACTTCGCCGTCGCCACCGTCGTGGCGGTCGGCGGCAGCGCACCGCGCGGTCCCGGCGCCGCCCTCGCCGTGGACAGCGACGGCACCGCCATCGGGTCCGTCTCCGGCGGCTGTGTCGAGGGGGCCGTGTACGACCTGTGCGTCGAGGCCCTCCAGGACGGGCGGGTGGCTCTCGAACGCTTCGGCTACAGCGACGAGGACGCCTTCGCGGTGGGCCTTACCTGCGGCGGGGTGCTCGACGTCCTCGTCATGCCGGTACGCGCGGACACACCGGCCCTCGCGGGCTGGCTGGCCGCCGCCGCGCGGGGCGAGGCGGTGGCGCTCGCCCGGATGACCAAGGGGCCGGCCGAGCTCCTGGGCGGCGCGCTGCTCGTGCACGCCGACGGGTCGTACGCGGGAACCCTGACGGACGGCTCGCTACGGTCCGGTTCCGCCGCGGCGGGCGGGCTGTCGGGCTCCGCGCCGGGGACCGGGCCGGAGCGGGACGCGCTGGGGGCCGGGTCGCCGCGCTCCGCGACGCCGACCGGGCCGAAGCCGGACGCGACGGAGACCGAGCTGAACCGGGACGCGACGGCGGTCGAGGTGAACCGGTATGTGGTGCAGGCCGAGCCGGAGCGGGACGCGCTGGAGGCCGGTTCGGAGCGAGACACGGTCGCCGGGGCCTCGTGGCCACGGGAAGGGGGCGTCGGTGCCGCGCTGGAAGCGACCGCGGCAGCCGAGGCCCGGGCCATGCTCGACGGGGGACGCACCGGCACCGTCGAGATCTCCGAGGACGGGGCGAACTGCCCGGGCGGGGTGACGCTGTTCGTGGAGTCGAGCGTGCCCCCGCCGCGGATGATCGTCTTCGGCGCCGTGGACTTCGCGGCGGCACTCGTCCGGGCGGGCAAGTTCCTCGGCCACCACGTGACCGTGTGCGACGCCCGCCCCGTCTTCGCGACCCGGAACCGCTTCCCCGAGGCCGACGAGGTCGTGGTCGACTGGCCGCACCGCTACCTGCGGAACACCGCGACCGACCACCGCACGGTCCTGTGCGTCCTCACCCACGACGCCAAGTTCGACATCCCCCTGCTGGAGGCGGCACTGCGCCTGCCCGTCGCGTACGTCGGCGCCATGGGGTCACGCCGCACCCACGAGGACCGCGAGCGGCGCCTGCGCGAGGCGGGCCTCACCGACCGGGAACTCGCGCGGCTGCGCTCGCCCATCGGTCTCGACCTCGGCGCCCGCACCCCTGAGGAGACGGCCTTGTCCATCGCCGCCGAGATCGTCGCGTCGCGGCGTGGCGGATCGGGCGTCCCGCTCACCGGCAACGGGCTGCCGATCCACCACGACCGGGTGACCGCACCGGTGGTCCGGGCGTCCTGACCGGCCGGTGGCGGGACGAGTGCGGGCCGGCCCGTCGGCCCGTCGGCCGTCAGCCGGATGTGCGCGGCGCGGGCCAGTCGTACGCGCCGCGCGCGGTGAGCTCGCACTGGCCGCCGCGCAGCAGCAGTCCGGCCGTCGCGAAGGCCGAAGGGCGTCGGCCCGCGCGGCGACGGTAGGGGACCGCGATGCACCGCGTCCAGGCGGCGTGCGCGGTGTCGACGCAGGATGCCGAGTGCGCGGTGGGCGGAACCGCCCGGGGCCACCGGGGCCCGGCCGGCGATTGAGCGCGGCCCCGGCCCACGGCCGACCGGTGGCGCCTCCGGGGCGTCCGGTGGTCAGCTCCTCGTACTGCGCCCGATCGACTCCACGAGGGGCAACAACCGGTGCGGAACGCGCTCGCGCAGCGCCACTTCGGTGCGGGTGCGGACGACGCCCGGCAGGCTGATCAGGGCCTGGATCACATCCTCCAGATGTGCGTTGTCCCGGGCCACCACACGGGTGAGCAGATCGCCGCCGCCGGTGATCGAGAACGCCTCGACGATCTCCGGCACGGCGGCCAGGGCGTCGCCGACCTCGTCGAGGTGGCCCTGCGTGACCTCGATGTGTACGAAGGCCAGGACCGGGTGTCCGAGGGCGGCGGGGGAGAGCGACGGGGCCGCGCCGGTGATCACGCCGTCGCGCTCCAGCCGGTCGAGGCGCGCCTGGAGCGTGCCGCGGGCGATGCCGAGGATGCGCGCGTACTCACGCACGCTGGTGCGCGGTTGTTCGAGCAGCAACCGCAGGATGCGGGTGTCGAGTTCGTCCACGGCCATTGGTCCGTTGGTCTTCCTTTTGTCCTACGAGATCTCCCTCGACTGTACCAATGGCTCTCCCTGAGCTCGGCGTGTTGAGCCAGTTCCCGGCTGTTGCTTACCTTGTCTGTATTCATGGCGCTGCGCAGCGCCGGACGGCAAGGACACCGGACCGGACCCGCGGCGCCATTCCCATGTCCTGAGGGCCGAGTCCCTCACGGACCCGTGCGCGGAAGGTGTCGATGCGAAGTGGGGGCGGGCCGCCGAAGGTGAAGAAGATGTTCATGGCTCCGGACCCGGGGCTGTTCCGGCTGCGGGTCTCCCTGCGGGCCGTCCTCGGTATCGGTCTCGCGGTGACCGTGTGCGAACTGGCCGGGCTCTCCCTGCCCGCGTCCATCACGAGCGGTCTCGCGGCGCTCCTCGCGCTGTTCACTGTGGGCGACCCGACCGTGCGCGGCCAGGCCGTCACCACCGCCCTGCTGCCACTGGCCGGCTTCCCGGTCCTCGCGCTGGCGACCGCCCTGCACGGGACGCCCGCGCTGCGCGACGCGAGCTGGCTCGCCGTGATCTTCGCCGGTGTGTACGCCCGCCGCTGGGGTCCGCGCGGCCACGCGCTCGGCATCTTCGCGTTCATGATGTTCTTCACCACGCAGTTCCTGCACGCCGTTCCCGGCCAGCTTCCCCAGCTGTTCGGCGCCGTGGCGCTGGCGCTCGCCGCGTCGTCCACCGTGCGTTTCGGCGCCTGGTGCGTCGAGCGGCGCACCCCGCTGCCCGCCGCGCCCGCGCCGCTCGACGGGCGCGGACTCGCACGCCCCGCCACGCGCCAGGCCTTCCAGGCGACCGCCGCCTGTGCGTTCGCGCTCACCGCGGGCCAGCTGATCTCCCACGACCGCTGGTACTGGGCCGTAGGCACCGCCTGGTGGATCTTCGTCAACACCGCCTCGCGCGGTGAGACGCTCGTCCGCGGATTCCGGCGCGTCGTCGGCACGGTCACCGGCATCGTCGCCGGTCTGCTCATCGCCGTGCCGCTGCACGGCGCCCCGGCACCCACCGCCGCGCTCGTCGCCGTCTGCGTCTTCGGGATCTTCTACACGGCGGCACCCTCGTACAGCTGGATGATGTTCTTCGTCACCGTGATGGCCGGGCTGCTGTACGGGCTCCTCGGGGTGCTGCACCCCGGACTCCTCGGTCTCCGGCTGGCCGAGACCGGAGCGGGCGCTCTGGGTGCCGCGCTCGCCGTCGCGCTGGTCCTGCCCATCACGACGCACGCCGTCACCGACCGATGGGTCGAGCGGGCCCTGCACGCGGTGCACGGCTGTACCGCCGCGGCGGCCGACCGGCTGGCGGGCGACGATCAGGCCGACCCGGCGCCGCGCGCGGGGGAGCTCGAAGCACTTCTGGGGCGCGTACGCCTGGCGCTCGCGCCCCTGGTGCATCCGCTCAACCCGATGCGTGCGCGCAAGGAGCGGGCCCGCCAGATCCTCGCCCTGCTCGACGACTGCGCCCGCGAGGTGCGAGGACTCGCGGCCGTGGCCGCGGACCCGGACGCCTCGCACGACGCACGTCTGACGGCCGCGTGCGGGCGGGTCGAGACCGCGATGGAGACCCTGGTCGGCGCCGTGCCGGGGCGCCCCGCGACGGCCCGTCCGGCCGCTCCGGGGCACCACCCCGGAGCCGAGCAGGCCCTCGCCCACCTCCACGGTCTCGAGTGCGCGCTCCTGGCGCTCGCCGCGCCGCTGCGCGGTTCCCGGCTCATGGGTGCCTGAGCCCTTCCGGCGTCCGGGCCGCGCGGCGGACGGTCCAGCACCGAGTCCCGGCGCTTCCTCACCCACCTGGGGCGCGAGGAGCGCAGGGGGCGGCGGGTGGGCGCGGACTGGTCGTGGATCGTGCCGCCGATCTCCGGGAGCGCCACCCCGGTCTTCCACCGCACCTACGAGACCGTCGAACGCCGCCCCGCCTACGTGCACCATCCCGAGGCCCTGGAACGGGCCAAGGGCACGCTCCTGGTCTAGACCGCAGCGCCACTGCTGCTACCGTCGCCCCGGACTACGCGGACCGAGAGGGGACGGCAGTGGCAGACGGCGGCAGGCGGCGACAGCGGGCGTTCATCGGCTCGTTCACGGCGGCGGGAGGGCTCGGCGTCCTCACGACGGCCGTGGACCCGGACAGTGGCGCCCTGACCGTCCTGAGCGCGGTCGACGGCGTCCCCGATCCCTCCTACCTCGCGCTGTCGCCCGCGGGCGACATGCTGTACGCGGTGAGCGAGACGGCCGACGGCGGCGTGGCCGCCTACCGGGTCCACGAGGACAAGCCGGAGCTGACGGGGCCGCCCGTGCCGGTCGGCGGCAGCGGTCCCACGCACCTCAGCGTGTTCTCCGGACACGTCCTGACCGCCAACTACGGCTCCGGCAGCGTCACGGCCGTGCCGGTCGACCCCGTCGGCGGGCTGGCGGCAGGCGCCTCCGGCGTGCTCCAGCACTCCGGCTCCGGTCCGCACACCCCGCGTCAGCAGGGCCCGCACGCGCATCAGGTGCAGCCCGACCCGTGCGGCCGGTGGGTGGTGAGCGTCGACCTCGGCACGGACTCCGTACGCGTGTGCGCCCTGGACGGCGGAACGCTCACCCTCCACCGCGAGATCGCCCTGCGGCCCGGTTCGGGCCCCCGCCACCTGGCCTTCCACCCGCGAGGCGAACACGCGTACGTGCTCAACGAACTCTCACCCACCGTCACCGTCTGCCGCTGGGACGCCGTCGGCGGCGGGCTGCGGCCGGTCGGCGAGACCCCGGTGCTGTCGGGCGTCCCGAGCGGAGACGCGTACCCCTCGGGGATCGTGGTGTCGCCCGACGGCCGGTTCGTGTGGACCGCGACGCGGGGTCAGGACGTCGTCTCCGTGCTCGCCCCGGACGCGGTCGGCGAGGGGCTGCGGCTGGTGGCGACGGTGCCCTGCGGCGGCGTGTGGCCGCGAGCGCTGGCCCTCGACCCCACCGGCCGGTTCCTGTACTGCGCGAACGAGCGCTCCGGTGACGTGACCTGGTTCGTGGTCGACCCGGACACCGGCGTGCCGCGACGAGGCGGCTCGCTCGCGGCACCGGCCGCGTCCTGCGTCGTCTTCGACTGACCTGCGTCTCGGCCCGCCGCGGGCCTGGACGAGCCCGTGCGGGGCCTCCGGGCCATGAGGTCCGGGCCCTCCAGTCCGTGAGGTCCGGGGCCTCCCGGTCATGAGGTCCATGAGCTCCCGCTCATGAAGTGACCGGTGCGTGTCATGAAACGACCCCCCCATGCGAAGGGGCCCGCTCCAGGAACGGAGCGGGCCCCTTCGGGGTGCTGGTGTGCCGGACGGCTAGTGGGTCGGAGTGCCCTGCGGCTGCTGCGGGGCGATGCCCAGCGCAGTCGTGTACTTGGCCAGCGCCAGCTTGCCGATCGCCGGGTACGGGCCGAGCGCCTCGGCGGCGGCGCAGCCCGCCTCCTTGGCGGCCGCGTCGAGCAGACCCGCGTCGAGCTCCGGCCCGATCAGGTACGGCGCGAGCGCCAACTGCTGCGAACCCGAGCCGCGCAGCTGCTCGGCAGTGGCCGCGATCGCGCCCTCCACGTCGAGCGCCGCCGCCATCACCGGGACGGCGAGCCGGGCCGCGAGCAGCATGCCGGTGATCCCGGCCGCCTGCACGGCCTCCTCGCCGCCGACGGAGGCCAGGATGATGCCGTCCGCGGCGGTCGCGACGGTGAACAGCCGGGCGCGGTCGGCACGGGCCAGACCCGCCTCGGACAGGCGTACGTGCAGCGCCTCGGCGAGCAGCGGGTGCGGGCCGAGGACATCCGTCAGGTCGGCCGCGACCCGGCTCTCCATGACGGCCTGGCGGACGCGGCGGAGCAGCGCGTTGTCCGGACCGGCGAGCAGCGGCACCACGACGGCGACCGGTCCGTCGGGCTCGGCCACGTCCGCACCGGCGGCGCGGGCCTGCTCGAAGCGCGCGGTGCGCTCCTCGGCGGCGTGGGACAGCACGGACTGCAGCGTGGGGAACTCGTCGTCCCCGTCCAGGTACCCGATACGGGCGTCGAGGCCGGGGAGCTCGGAGCGCGCGATGCTCACGACCTCCTCGGCGAGGCTGCGCGTGGCGGCGCTGGGGGTGCCCGGCACCGCGAGGACGAGCGCGGGCGCGCCCTCGGGAGCCGCCAGGGGTTCCGGACGGCGGTGCCGGCCGGGCTGGCGGGGTCGCGGCATTCGTACTGGCAGGCCGGACGCGGGCCCAGTGGGGGAGCTCATGGCGCCGCATGTTACTGGCTTCTTGTGCTCCCCTGTTCGGGGAGGGTGCAGGTGAGCGGTATCCGTCCGCTTTTGTCTGATGAGTTACGTACGGATCGGAACTGATCGGTACCAACCCACTTGTGGGCCGGGTGAGATGCGAGGGTGTTCGGCACACGTGTCACCCTCAGGTGTCCGACACGGCGGAACAATCCCCTATGTCGGTCACGCAATTCAGCCGCGAGGCGCTGACCAGGGAGAGCGCCCGACGGAATGGGTGCGGCGCGGCGAATTCGCCCGTGCGTCACGGGTTGGCGCCGGTCGGATGTGCGTGCCGTGCCGGGGCGTGAACCGTCGTCGGACGCGGCCGGCCGCCCGGCTCCGGCCGTCCGTTTCCGGGAGTTCGTCCGCCTGCATCCGTTTCCGGCAGTTCGTCTGCCGGCGTCTGTTTCCGGCTGTGGGTCGTCGCCCGCCCCGTCGCGGGCGCTCCGCTAGGGCTTTTCGGTCACCACGTACAGCATCCGCTCGTCCCTGGGCAGTGACAGCCGGTCGTCGGCCAGGTCGGCGGCGATGCGCACGGCGCCGTCCAGCGGGTCGCCCGCGGCCGGTACCTGCCGGGCGTGCGGCAGCTGTTGTGCCAACTCCTCGCGCAGCGGCCCGAGCAGTGGCTCACCCATCTTGAACAGGCCACCGGTCAGGGCGACTCGGGCCTCGTCGCTGTCCGGGCAGACAGCCGCCGCGGACTCGGCCATGTGTGCCGCCGCCGAGCGCAGGATCTCGGCCGCCACCGGATCGGCCGCGGCGCAGGCCGCGACCTCGGGGGCGAAGGACGCGAGGGCGGCGGGCCGATCCGTGCGCGGGTACAGCTGGGCCGGCAGCCCCGGCACCGGCCCGAACATCTCCTCCGCCCGCTCCAGCAGGGCCGCGGAGCCGCCCCGGCGACCGTCGAAGGCCCGTACGGCCGCCTCCAGGCCGGCGCGACCGATCCAGGCCCCGCCGCCGCAGTCCCCGAGCAGATGGCCCCATCCGTCGGCCCGTCGCCAGCGGGTCAGATCGGTGCCGACCGCGATCAGCCCGGTGCCCGCGGCGATCACGGCGCCCGCACGCAGGCCGAGGGCGCCGGTGTACGCCGTCACCGCGTCGGCGACCAACGCGAGCCGCCGCACGCCCAGTTCGCGCTCGAGCGCGGACGGAAGGTCGGCGCGCAACTCGTCACCGAGCGTGGCGAGTCCCGCGGCCCCGACGGCGACGGCCGCGATACCGTCGGCCCCCGCCGCCGCCAGCAACCGGCGTGCCATCGGCACCAGTTGTGCGGCCAGATGAGCCGCGTCGATGCCGCGCCGTCCCGTCCGGACCGGCTCCCGGGAGGTCAGGGGCGCGCCGAGTCGTTCGGGGGGAGCGAGCGGGTCCCGACCGTGCGCCGCCAGCACCGCGCGCAGTCCCGAGCCGCCCGAGTCGACGGCGAGTACGGCGGTCGGTGCCGGTGCGGAGCCGGCCGTCACGGCGGGCACCAGTTCACCGGCTGGGCCCCCTGGCCGGCCAACAGCTCGTTCGCCCGGCTGAAGGGCCGGGATCCGAAGAAGCCGCGGTCCGCCGACATGGGGGACGGATGCGCCGACTCCACCGCGGGCAGATCACCGAGGAGCGGGCGCAGATTCCTGGCGTCGCGGCCCCACAGCATCGACACGAGTGGCCGCCCCCGCGCGGCGAGCGCCCGTATCGCCTGCTCGGTGACCTCCTCCCAGCCCTTGCCGCGGTGTGCGGCCGGGGTGCGAGGGGCCGTGCTGAGCGCCCTGTTGAGCAGGAGCACGCCCTGCCGCGTCCAGGGGGTGAGGTCGCCGTTGGACGGCTGGGGCAGGCCCAGGTCGGTGTTGAGCTCGCGGAAGATGTTGATCAGGCCGCCCGGCAGCGGACGCGCGTCCGGGGCTACCGAGAACGGCGGCCCCACCGCGTGTGCGGTAGTTCCAGGATGTACGTGTCGGGCATGAGGGACCGGCCAGGCGTGACGACTGTGGCGGAGTGGCTTGACCACTGGATGCAACAGGCTCCCCTCCTTCCCGGTGGCCGGCTGCGTGATCTGCTCGACCGGTTCGAAGACCTCGACGAGGAGGAAGAGTAGCGCCAGGAGCGGCGGCCGTGCGTGAGGGCTTCTGTGTTGTGCCGGGGCACGGCGCCCACCAGTAGAGTGAGGCGCTGTGGCACCACGACCCTTGTATGAACTTGTTGAAGCAGGCTGGGCGAAGGCTCTTGAACCTGTGGCTGAACGCATCGCGGCCATGGGGGACTTCCTGCGGGCCGAGATAGCGGCCGGCCGGACCTATCTTCCGTCCGGGGCTAATGTCCTGCGGGCCTTCCAGCAGCCCTTCGACGACGTCCGTGTTCTGATCGTGGGGCAGGATCCGTACCCCACGCCGGGAATGGCCATCGGGTTGAGTTTCGCCGTCTCCCCAGAGGTGCGTTCGTTGCCGGGGAGTCTGGAGAACATCTTCCGGGAGATGCACTCCGACCTCGGGTCGCCCAGGCCGTCGAACGGCGATCTGACGCCGTGGACGCAGCAGGGCGTCCTGCTGCTCAACAGGGCGCTGACGACGGCCCCGCGCAAGCCGGGCGCCCACCGCGGCAAGGGCTGGGAGGAGGTCACCGAGCAGGCGATCAGGGCGTTGGCCGGGCGCGGCAAGCCGCTGGTGTCGGTTCTGTGGGGGCGTGACGCGCGCAATCTGCGGCCGTTGCTGGGGGATCTGCCGGCGATTGAGTCCGCGCATCCGTCGCCGATGTCGGCGGACCGCGGGTTCTTCGGCTCGCGACCGTTCAGCCGCGCCAACGACATGCTGGTCCGCCAGGGGGCCCAGCCGGTGGACTGGCGCCTGCCGTAGCCACGGCCTCCACTGCGTCCGAGCCTCCTTGGCTGAGTACCAGCAGGTTCTCGGTCTGCTGGTGGTACTGGTCTTGCACGTCGTCGACCAGCTGGAACTGCAGATTCCGAGAGGGCGGTGGGACGGTGGCCCGCAGCTGTCCGGATCCTGGTCCCCGACGTGATCATCGCCGGCATCCACGGCTGGTGGGCGCACGTCAGCTGCGTCCACCCCGGCCGAGCCGCCGAGATTGACGCCTGGGCAGGCTGTCACGCCACCCCGGGCAACGCCACCATCGCGCGGGCGGCGACGACCCAGTGCAGGGTTGGTCCCCCGAAGGCAGGAGCGTAATAGTTTCGTTCTGCCCATGACAACCGCCTTCGGCGGGTCGGTGATGCGGAACGTGGGTGGCGGCGCGCCGACGGAAGCGGTCGCGTCAGGGTCCCTTGCCTGGTCGGACGCCCAACACCCCTGGTTCGAGGCGCAGTTGACAGCAGTTTTTGTTACAGGCTCAGTGGCTCAGTCAGTGACCCACCTCTTGTACTGACCGGTAGGTGTGCCCCATCCTCGGTACGCCGGTCGCCCCGCCCAGCGCGCCGCGACGGCAGTCAGTCCTGAGTGACATTCACCCTGCCCCGCTTACGGGAGGCCCCGTGTTTGCCTTGCGCCTTCGTGTCTCCGCAGCCGGTTGCGCGCTGGTTCTGGGAGCGTCCGCGGCACTGCTCGCGAGCAGCACCGCCGTCGCGGCACCGGCGAAGCCGGTCGTCCGTGAGAGCCCGGTCCGGCAGGCGCCCCGCTCCGCGGGGGCCGCCGACACGTCCGTCGGTCCGTTCGCCGAACCGGGGTTCGCCGCCGGGTGCACCTGGCACGAGTTCGGGGAGGGGGAGCAGCCGCCGTTGTGGCTGACGTTCGTCGACCCGCTGTGCGTGGAGTACAGCAAGCGGGACATCACCGTCGACGACGGAGGGGCCCTGCGGTTCCTGGTGGCCGAACCCTCCCGGTTCGCCATCGCCATGGTGACCTGCCACTACTACCAGAAGGACCACTGGAGCGTGCAGCCCACTCACGGCGCGACGCCTTGGGTGACGTGGGACGGTCAGTACTGGTGGGACAAGGCCGCGAGGCGGGCCGGAGCCCGGCTGACCAACTTCCGCGTCGACGGCCGCACCGTGGGCGTCGGAGACGCGGTCGCCGCTCTCGAACCGGTCTTCCCCGACGTCGCCCGCGCGTTGAGCGACTACGGCCACGCCGCGGGTGAGACCGGAATGACCGTGTCCCTGCCCTACGACCTGCGCTGCGCGCTGGCCGGGTGAGTCACCATGACCGGACCCGACCGGAGATCCCTCCTCAAGGCCCTGGTCGCGACGCTCGCAGGGCTGTCCGTCGGTGGTGTGAGCACCCCTGCGGCCGCCTCGGCCGACGCGTCCGAGAGTTGGACGACACAGACGCTCGAGGCGTTCGCCGACACCCTGATCCCGGGCCGGCGCCGCTTTGCCGGTGACGTGGCGGTCGCCGGGGCGGTCACCGGCCCCGGCGCGGTACAGGCCGGTGTCGTCGACCTCCTCCGCTCGCCCGAACTGCCGGTGGCGCCGTTGCTGCCGGAGATCGCGGCGCTGCTGGACGCCCGCGCCGTCACCTATGCCGCCCTCCGGCTGATCTGGCTGCCACCCACGCATCCGCCCTTCGTGGGCCTGTCCTTCTCCGACCGGACCGCCCTGGTCGGCGGCCTGTTCGACCCCGACGACCTGGACAGGCCGATCTGGCAGGTGATGAGCCTGTTGGTGGGGCTGGCGTTCGACACAGCCGGACAGCAGGACACCGTCGAGGCCCTCGGCCAGGGCCATCCCGGACTGACGTGGCTGCGCTTCCCCGAGCCGGACCCGGACGGCCTCTGGCGCTTCCCCGATTTCTCCTACGGCCGCCCTCTCGCGGCACTGCATCCGAACACGACCGCTTCGGGGAGCCCGGCATGACGGCGCAGACCACGGACGTCCTGGTGATCGGCAGCGGCTTCGGCGGCGCGATCCCGGCCTACTACCTCGCGGCGGGCGGAGCCCGCGTCACCGTTCTGGAGCGCGGCCCCCGTCTGGCCGCCGCCGACTTCACCCACTCGATGCGCCTGGGCACCTACAACAAGATCGTGGACGTGATCCGCGGTGACGGAGTCGCGGTGGTCGCCGGCAACTGCGTCGGCGGCGGGAGCGTCGTCTACTTCGCCGCCTCACTGCGCGCACCGTCCTTCGTCTTCGAGCGCCACGGCAGCATCGGCCACCGCCTGTGGCCGGCCACCCTGACGCGAGCCGCCCTCGACCCCTGGTACGACCGGGTCGAGGAGGCTCTGCCGGTCACCCGGACCGACTGGCCGGACGTGTCCTATGCCGGCGGGGTCCTGGCCGCCGCCTGCCGGCGGGCCGGACACACCTGCAATCCCGTGCCGGTGGCCGTCGACACCACCGCCTGCACCAACTGCAACTGGATGCTCTCCGGCTGCCGCTTCGACGCCAAACGCTCCATGCTGCTCAACTACCTGCCGGCCGCGGAGGCCCACGGCGCGGACGTCCGCCCGCTGCACGAAGTGCAGACCGTCACCCCGTCGCCGCTGTCCGGCTATCGCTACGCCGTCGGCTACACCGTCCTGGACCCCGACGACTACAGCTGCACCGCGCAGACCGGGGTCATCCACGCCAAGGTCGTCGTCCTCGCCGCCGGCGCCGTGGGCACACCGGTGATCCTCCAGCGCTCCGCGCTGCTCCTCGGGGGGATCCCGGCCGCCGTGGGGCGCTACTTCTCCGGCAACGGCGACCGCGTGAGCGTCGCCGACATCGCCGAGGACAAGGCGCGCTCCCTGCTGGGGCTGTCACGTCCCGACGGTTCCGCCTACCAGGGGCTGCCCGTGGGCCGGCCCATCACCGCCGCCACCTACGACCACCTGGACCCGACCGCCCCGGAGTACAGCCGCTTCACCCTCCAGCAGATCTACTTCCCCCCGCTGACCAACGTCCTGGCGCAGAGCACCGGGGCACCGGCCTGGTTCGGCGTCGAGAAGCGGAACATGCGGGCCCGGTGGCGCTCCTGGCTCACCCTGCTGGCCATGACCGAGGACGACAACGAGGGCACCTTCGGGGCCGTCCCGCTCACCGGCAGCTTCACCCGGCTGGCGCCAGGGCTCGGACTGGGCACGATGACCTACCAGCCCACCTCCCGTACCCGGCAGGCATGGGACCGGGCCGACACCGCACTGCGGGACATCCTGGAGAAGGACGGCCTCTCCCGGGTCCGCCCGTGGAGCGAGGACGTGGCCGGCACCGTCACGGCCCATCCGCTCGGCTCGGCACGGATCGGCGACGATCCCGCCACCAGCGCGCTCACCGACGGCCACGAACTACGCGGCCACAGCGGACTGTTCGTCACCGACGGCGCCGCCGTCCCCACCTCCCTCACCGTCAATCCGTCACTGACCATCGCGGCCCTTGCCGAACGCGCCGTCGCCACGATCGCCGCCAGTGCCGCCGTCGCCGGGGTCGCGCTCCGCCGCGACGTTCCGCTGCCCGGCCGCTGACGGGCCTGTGGGTCGGCAGCGGGACGCGGCGGCCCTCGGCGCAGACACCGGCGCAGGCCGGTACCACCACGCTGAGGATGCGCCACGTCTGCGCCGAGCGAAGCGGAGGCCGGGGGATCGAGCTGGTCGCCGTCGACAACACGGGCACGCCGTACCTCTACGAGCAAGACACCCCCGACGACTTCGCGGCATCCGAAGTCCAACACCGAAGGAATCGACATGGCGATCTCCCGTCGCAGGATCCTGACAGCTGCCGGAGTGGCTGTGGTGGCCGCGGCCATCGATGTCGGAAGCCTGCGCGCCGTTGCCAGTGCCGCATCGCCACCTCTCGGCACGGGTGCCGCGCTCGGGCTCACCACCGTGGACCAGACGGTGCAGATCGGCCCCGACCTGGGCATGGGGTACCACGGTCTGGCCGCCGGCCCCGGCGAACCGCACATCACCCGCAACGACTTCACCCTCGCCACCTCGCCGCAGGTCACCCGGTCGCTGATCGCCTTCGCCCAGATGTCCGACCTGCACATCGTCGACGACCAGTCCCCGCTGCGCATCGAGTGCCTCGACCGGCTCGCGGACTACGGACCTCCGCATTACCACTCGTACCCGACCGAATCGGCGTACCGCGCACACGAATTCCTTTCGACACAGACGACCGACGCGATGTGCCGCGCCGTCCGGCAGGTCCTCCGGAGCCCGCGGACGAGCACACCGCTGGCCTTCACCGTCGTCACGGGCGACGCGGTCGACAACTGCCAGTACAACGAGTCGCGGTGGTACATCGACCTCCTCGACGGCAACACGGTGCACCCGGACTCCGGTGACCTCACCAAGGACGAGAGCGTGGCGAGCGGTCAGTTCGGGACGGAAACCCACTACTGGCATCCGGAAGCACGGCAGACTCCGCCCGACAACAACGCCCTGCACGGCTTTCCGGTCGTGAGCGGTCTGCTGAAGGGCGCCCGCAGACCGTTCACGGCGACCGGGTTGGGCATGCCCTGGTATGCGGCCTACGGCAACCACGATGCGCTCGTCCAGGGCAACGTGCCTATCGACACTCTCCCCTTCGACCCGCTCAAGAGGATTGCCACCGGCTCCACCAAACTGACGGAGATCGAGGGAGTCCCGGACGTCTTCGACAACACCACGACGTACTACCTGGACCTGCTGAAGGACATATTGACGGGAGAATTCACTCTCCGTACGGCACACGTGACGGAGGACCCGTCCCGGCGGCTGCTCGCGCGGAGCGACTTCATTGCCGAGCACTTCAACACCACCGGTGCCCCTCGCGGGCACGGGTTCACGTCCGGCAGCGACCGGGCCTACTACGCGATTCCCTCGGGGCCGGACGACATATTCCAGTTCCTGGTGCTGGACACGACCAACACCAGCGGCGGTGCCGACGGCGCCATCGACAAGGACCAGTGGAACTGGCTGAACGCCCAGCTCAAGGGCAACAGCTCACGCTACGAACTCGACGACTCCGACGGCACCCGGGCCAGGACGGTCGTCAACCAGCCCGGCGTGACCGACAAGTTCATCGTCATCTGCTGCCATCACACGCTCGACTCCATGGACAACACGGACAGCGGATCCCCGTACGGCGGCACGGAACTCCGCAACCTGCTGCTGCGCTTCCCGAACGTGATACTCATGGTCGACGGCCACACGCACACGAACAACATCTGGGCCCACAAGACTTCCTGGCCGTCCGTCATCGGCAACGGCTTCTGGGAGGTGAACACGGCCTCGCACATCGACTGGCCCATCCAGAGCCGGGTCTTCGAGATCGCCGAAGGCGATGGCATCCTGTCGATCTTCACGACCATGGTCGACTCCGACGCACCGCTGTCGTGCAACGGGGACACGAGCACCCCCGCCGCACTCGCCTCGCTGGGACGCGAGCTGGCGGCCAACGACCTTCAGGCCGTGGCGGCCGGCATCGACAAGCGCCGTGGAACAGCCGACGCCCGCAACACGCAGCTGCTTCTCCCCGCTCCCTTCTCCCTGCCCGCCGGACGCGGCACGCCGCTTCCGAGCACCGAGTGGCCGGTGGTTCAGCAGGGGGCGAGCGGTGAGCGGGTCAGGACCGCGCAGTATCTGCTCAACGCCCGGGGGGCCACGCTCAGCGTGGACGGCTCCTTCGGCCCGTCCACCGGCAGCTCGGTGCGGTCCTTCCAGTCCAGCCGCGGCCTGTCCGCCGACGGGATCGTCGGACCTTCGACCTGGCGGGCCCTCGCCGTCGTGGTGCAGCAGGGCAGCAGCGGGCCCGCGGTGACGGCGTTGCAGCGCCGGCTCAACGCCCACGGGTCCGCGCTGAGCGTGGACGGCTCCTTCGGTTCGGCCACCGACAGCGCGGTGCGCTCCTTCCAGTCCGCGCACAGCCTGCCGGCAGACGGGGTCGTCGCGTCCACGACCTGGCAGACGCTGACCGCGCTGTGACGCGGACCGTCCACGGGACTGCCGACCGGTCGCCGCCGACCCGCGTGCCGCAGGGTGGGAACGTGGCATTCCGCGGGCGGCTGACCGGGA
The DNA here is from genome assembly GCF_000424945.1 of Streptomyces sp. 142MFCol3.1. NCBI lineage: Bacteria > Bacillati > Actinomycetota > Actinomycetes > Kitasatosporales > Streptomycetaceae > Streptomyces > Streptomyces sp. 142MFCol3.1. The sequence continues at coordinate 35,834 of NZ_AUKV01000006.1, read as the reverse complement.
ACAGTGCGGTAGCGTCGGCGGGCCCGACGGGTTCCTCCGCGCGCTCCGTTCCGGCTCACCCGCCGTCGCGACGGGCATCCCGGGACCGGCCCGGAGGCCTTCCCCCGCACGGCACTTCGGTGTTGTCTCTCCCGGGATACCCACCAGCGTCTCCCCCCAGTCGCCTCAGCCGATGACAGCTGCCCGCACGCACAGCACGTCCGGCAGGTGCGAGGCCAGTTGCTTCCAGCTGTCGCCGTCGTCGGCCGAGGCGAACACCTCGCCGTTGCGGTTGCCGAAGTACACGCCGGCCGGGTCGGCGTCGTCCGTGCACAGGGCGTCGCGCAGCACCGTGCCGTAGTGGTCCTCGGCGGGCAGGCCGGCGGTCAGCGGCTCCCAGCTCTTGCCCGCGTCCGACGTACGGAAGACGCGACAGCGCCGGCCGGCGGGGACGCGGTCCGAGTCGGCGGTGATCGGGAAGTTGTACGCCGTGTCGCCGCGGTGCGGATGCGCGGCGACCGCGAACCCGAATGTCGACGGCAGAGCGTCGCCGATGTCCGTCCAGTTCGCGCCCGCGTCGTCACTGCGGTACACGCCCCAGTGGTTCTGGAGATACAGCCGGTCGGGATTCGCGGCGTCCCGCGCGACCTTGTGCACGCACTGGCCGAACTCCGGGTTCGGGTCCGGCAGGAACACCGCGGAGACACCGGAGTTGGAAGGGGTCCAGCTCGCGCCGCCGTCCTCGGTACGGAAGACGCCCGCCGTGGAGACGGCGACCGTCACGGCGCGCGGATCGCGGGCGTCGGTGAGGATGGTGTGCAGCCCCTCGCCACCACCGCCGGGCACCCACTTCGAGCGGGTGGGGTGCTCCCACAGCGGACGGACGAGCTCGAAGGACTCGCCACGGTCCTCGGAGCGGTACAGCGCGGCGGGCTCCGTGCCCGCGTACACCACGTCCGGTTCGGCGGCCGCCGGGTGCAACTGCCAGACCCGCTCCAGCGAGGCGCCCGTGTCCTTGGGGAACTTGACGGCGGGCTGCGCCGGCTCGGTCCACGTCCGGCCCAGGTCGTCCGAGTGGAACACGGACGGGCCCCAGTGCGCGCTGTCCCCGCCGACCAGCAGCCGGGGACGCTCGCCCCGGGTGTCGATCGCGACCGAGTACACCGCCTGTGCGTTGAAGTACGGACTTTCGTCGAACTCCCAGGCGCCGCCGCGCCGTCGTCCGATGAACAGTCCCTTGCGCGTGCCTACCGTGAGCAGAACCTCGGCCATGCCGACCACCTCCGCGACGTCGTTGTCCCAGCCACCGGCCAGTCTGCACCCCGCCACTGACAGTCACCCCTGAACTCGTCGTCCGCGCAGGTCGCGGACGCCGTGTCGGGACCTGAGGGCGATCCCTTCGAGCTGCCTCGCCGCACACATGCGGCGTACCGTGATTCCAGGGACGGACGAGTCGGCCGACCCGGCCTGAGCATCCAGCGGGCCGAGCGCGTATGGGAGGGGGACGGGGCGTTTCCGTGCGGCTGTGAGGAGGATGCCATCGATGGCGGCATTCCGAGGTCCGAAGGTCTTGCTGTGGCGGTGGCGACGTAATCCGTTGCGGCGTCGCAGTGACGCCCTGGAGGCCTGGATCATGCTCGCCGCCTGGGTGCTCATCGTGCTCAGCGGCGTCTTCGCCGGTCTGCTGACCGCGCGGACCGTCGAGCGGGGTCTCGCCGTGGAACGCGCCCAATGGCGCTCCGTCGCGGCCCAGCTCACCGAGGACGCGGTCGGGACCGGCGCCACGGAGTCCGCGAGCGGCCTCGTCTGGGCGAAGGTGCGCTGGACCGCGCCCGACGGCTCGGCCCACACGGGCCAGGCGCGGGTCTACGCCGGGACGGAGGCGGGCACCCCGGTCACCGTGTGGACCGACCGGCAGGGGCGCCTTGTCACCAAACCCGCCACCGCCTCGCAAGCACAGACCCGGTCCGCCATGGTCGGTGTCCTCGTGGGCGTGAGCGCGGCGGCCGTGCCCTTCGTGGGCGGCCGACTGGCACGGGGCCGTCTCGAGAGGCGCCGCATGGACCAGTGGGACCAGGAGTGGGCGCGGATAGGACCCAGATGGGGCCGGACGACGAGCTGAGCGCCGGACGAGCGTCCCCGCCGACCTCGCGGACCGCTCCTCGGACGCCGTGAGCCGCTCCCGGGCCTCGTGAACGGTTCCCTCGGCGGCGCGGGTCGCTGGTCGGGCGTGGTGGGTGGCTTCCCCCGGCGGCGCGGCCGCTAATGGGTCGCTCCTCGGGCGTCGTGGGCGGTTCCCTCGGTCCTGCGGGTGGCTCGTCGGATGTCGCCCGCTGTCTCGGCGCCGCACGCCGCACGGGCCCACCGGGGCCCCACGGCGCTACGCCGCGTCCAGCACCGTGCGGCAGTCCCGCAGCAGTCGTTCGTCCTCCAGGATGTCGTGACTGCCGTAGCCACCGGACCGCGCCCGGTGCCGCCGCGGAGCGGCCAGCTCCGCGTCGACCAGATCGTGGACGGGCTCCGCCGCGCCGCCCATCCGGACGAGACACGCGGCGATCGTGCCGCGCGTGCAGGCGTTCTCGTGCCAGGCGGTGCGGAACACTCGCAGCACGGGTTCCGGATCGCCTGCGATGTCCCAGAGCGCGCAGGCGGCGGCCGTCCGCTCCCAGACCTCGGCCGACTCCGCGAGCCGCCGCAGCTTCGGAAGGGCGGCCGCGGCGGGCGGCCCCACGCGGCCGAGGGCGTCCGCCGCCGGCCGCGCGTGGCCCGTGCCCTCCTCGGCCAGCCCCCGCATCAGCGGCGGAAGCACCGCTGTCAGGTCCCCCTCGACCGCCCAGAGCGCGGCGGCCGCCGGGACGGCGCTCGGACCGTCCAACAGCTCGCGCAGCACCGGTGTCGCCGTCCGCGCGCCGGCCCCGAACGTCCCGAGCGTCCTCGCGAGCGCGCTCACGAGCGAGTCCCGCAGCGACAGCGTGCGGGGCGCGCCGTGCAGCAGCCGAAGCACTTCGGGCACCGCGGCGTCGTGCCGCAGTCTGCCGAGCGCGGACAGCAACGGTGCGGCCCGGCCGTACGTCTCCCGGGAGTCCAGGGGCACCTCGCCGAGGCGCTGCCGCAGCAGCGGCGCCAGGGGTGCGGCGGCCGGGCCCAGGTACTCGATCGCGTGACCGACCTCGTTCGGGACGACCGGCTGGGTCAGCACCTGCGCCAGGGCGGGAACGGCCCGGGGATCCCCGGCCCTGGCCAGGGCCTTCAGCGGGCGGCCCAGGGTCGGCGTGCCGGAACCCCAGGCCTGCGGGTCCGACTCCACCAGAGCGGCGAGCCGGTCGGCGGCGGGTGCCGCGAGGGTGAAGAGGGACTCCAGGACCGACACCGCGGCGTAGCGCAGACGTTCCTCGTCCGAGGCGAGTTGCTCACCGATCAGGGCGATCGGTTCCTCGTACGAGGCGCGCCACTCACGGAACAGGCCCGCGGACATCCACACCGCGTTGCACCGGTCGGCGGCGTCCTCGCCGGTCAACTGCCCTTCGAGCAGGGCGATCCGGTCGGCGGTGCGGGAACCGAGTGCCGTGTGGAGCGTGCGCAGCAGCTGGGAGCCCTCCTCGTCCGCGGGCCGCATGCGGCGCAGATGTCCGATGAGCGTGTCCGTGCCGGTCCGCTCGGGCTCCTCCGACCCGCGGGCGCATCGCGACCGGGCGCGGAGCAGGGCGATGACGGTGGGCACCAGGTCTGCGGGGAGGTGGTCGGGTGCGCACCCCGCGAGTTGTCCGAGCGCGGCGAGCCGCAGTCCCGGGTCGTGCGGGGTGGCGCACAGCGCGGTCAGGCAGTCCACCGCCGGTGCGGTGACGCCGGCGTGCAGTCGCGCGAGCAGTCCGATGCCCTCGGCGAGCGCCAGCCGGACGCCGCCCTCCTCCTCGGCGCCGAGCCGCTCCCTCAGCAGGCCGAGCACGCGCTCCGGTTCGTCGAGGAAGCGGGCGAGCGCGGCCGGCACCGCGCGCCGTACCTCCGGGTCCTCGTCCGCGACCAGGCCGACGAAGGCCGCTGCCCCCGCCCGTATCGCCGCACGGGCCATCGCCCGATTGTCCTCGCCGTCCTTGCCGCGGACCGGCGCGCTGACGTCCTCCTCGTCGTCCTCGGCATCGTCGTCCCCTCCGCCGATGCTGACGAGCAGTTCCACGATGCCGCCGCGGTCGGGGACTTCCGTATGGGTGACGAGCTCGAACAAGTAGGGGATGCAGGCCAGTGTCGAGTCGTACACGTCGCCCTGGTGGTGCACCGCCCCGTACATCCCGTCGAGCGCCCGCTCGCGCTCCTCGGGGTCCACCGCGGCGAGCCCGCGCAACAGCCCCGGCACGTCCTCGGCGCTTCCGTACGCATGCTCCATCGAAGCCCAGCCGACCTCGTCGATCCCCCAGAACACGGCATCCTCCCCAGGCATCCGGCAACTGATCGAGAGTGTGCACCACGGCACTGACAGTGACGTCGGGAAGCGTGCCGGGCGACGACCGCGGGCGCCATGGCCGGAGTCCTGGACTGGGGCGATTCGCACGGGCGGGCCGGCGGGTCGGCAGGACGGGAGGACACGGCGGTGGCGGCAGAGGTCGTGGGCGTCGAGGACCCTCCGCCGAGGTGCCGGAGGAGGCGACCGCGGCGTTCGGGCTGCTCGCTGTCGCCGGCGCGGCCGTACATCGTCTGGGCGCCGTCGCAGGGCGCGAGCGACGTGACCGGTCTCGCCGAGTGGGCCGGCGGCGCGCTGCCCGCGGTGGGCCGGCATCCGACCGAGCTGAAATTGGCCGGTCTCGTACGGTCCCGACGCGAGGGCCGTCGGGAGGTCTACTTCGTCGACGACCCGGACGTCGTGACCGTCGTACGCCTCGTGGTGGGTCAGTCGACCGACCGGGCCGCCCTGGCCGATCGCACCGGCGCCACCGATCGGACCGGCGCCACCGATCGGACTGGCGCCATCGATCGCACCGCGCGCGGAGCGCTGCGACGCGTCCGCGGCGGCGGCGCCTGAGACCGTCTCGGCACCCGGCACGACCGCGACGTCGACGCGGCAGGACCGCCCGCGAGCCGGTGTGCCGCCCGCCGCGGGGGCGTACGCGTCGGACGGCCTCGCCGCGCTGACGTCGCTCCAGCTCATCCGGTTCATGCTGCTCACGCCGCCGCTGGGGCCCATGACGAACGCGGTGCTGCGGGGGCGGGGAGCGGAGACCTTGCCCTTCGCCGGCGCGGTGGCGGTCGGGCTCACCCCCGAGATGCTGCCCGTCGGCACCTGCTCGTCGTGGCGATCGTGGTCGTCGTGTCGTTCGGCTCGAAGAAGCCGCCCGACACCGTCCGTGCTCACGGCAGGTGGATGCGCATCCTCAAGAACGAGGCGAAAGCGATGAAGGACGAGAACGCGCAGCCCGCGGCTCGGCAGGCGGTGCCGGAAGCCGCCCGGGCCGCCGACGGTCCGGCCATGCCCCGTCAGGCGCCGGAGGCGTCCGGCGCAGCGGACCGAAACCGGGCCGCGGCAGCGCGGGCGGGGCGAGAAAGCCTTCCGCGCGGGCGGCGGCGACGCCGATGCGCGGAAGGTCGCCGCTCTTCTCGAACAGCAGGTAGCGCGGTTCCCATACGGGCCGGTACTTGGCGTTGGCACGGTAGAGGGATTCGAGCTGCCACCAGCGCGAGAGGAACGTCAGCAGCGAACACCACAGTCGCAGCACGGGTCCGGCGCCCAGCCGGCCGCCGCGCTCGAAGACGGACCGGAACATGGCGAAGTTCAGGGACACCCTGCTGACGCCGATGTCCTCGGCACGCAGCAGGAGTTCGATGACCATGAACTCCATGAGCCCGTTCTCGGAGTTCCGGTCGCGGCGCATCAGATCCAGCGACAGCCCCCGCTCTCCCCACGGCACGAAGCTCAGTACGGCCCTGGGCTCGCCGTCGCCGTCGTGGCACTCCAGCATGACGCAGCGCCCGTCGGCCGGATCGCCCAGTCTGCCGAGTGCCATGGAGAACCCGCGCTCGGTCTCGCCGTCGCGCCAGCGGTCCGCCAGGTCGGTCAGGGCGTCCATCTCGGCTCGGGGGATCTCGGCGTGCCGGCGGATGCGGACGGTGTGGCCGGCGCGGCGGACGCGGTTGTGTGCCTGCCGGACGCCCCGCATCGCGCGCCCTTCCAGGGTGAAGTCGGCGCGGTCCACGATCGCCTCGTCGCCGAGTTCCAGGGCGTCCAGACCGTGCCGGGCGTAGATGGTGCCGGCTTCCTCGCTCGCCCCCATCACCGCGGGCGTCCATGCATGACGGCGCGCCTCGCGCAGCCAGGCGTCGATCGCGCCGGGCCAGGCCTCGGGATCCCCGATCGGGTCACCGGATGCCAGCGTCACACCGCCGACGACCCGGTAGGCGATCGCCGCCTTGCCGGTCGGCGACCACACGACCGCCTTGTCGCGGCGCAGCGCGAAGTACCCCAGTGAGTCCCGCTCGCCGTGCCTGACGAGCAGCTCCCGCAGGCGGTCCTCGTCGGGCGCGCCGAGGAGCTCACGGCCGCGCGGCGAGCGGAAGCAGGCGTAGAGCACGAGGAGGAAGGTCGCGGCCATCATGGCGTTGATGAGGACGTCCACCCAGCGGGGCGCCGCGACGCTGTCGAAGCGGTCGGCGAGTGGGCCGACGCTGACGCCGCGCAGCAGGGTGTACGCGACGCGGTCGCTCAGCGGCGTCCCGGTGACCTGGTTGGTGACGCTCACCAGCAGGGTGCCGAGGGTGGCGCCGATGAGCAGGCCGCCGGTGCCGACGGCCACGGCCAGCCTGGGGTTGGAGCGGTCGCCGACGGCGTGGAACTCCTTGCGTCCCACCAGCAGGGCGGCGACGAAGAGTCCGGTGAGCACGGTGGAGAGCCAGTTGAAGCCGTGCCGCTGGTACCGGTCCTGGGTCAGTGCGGCGGTGTAGAGCACGAAGAGCGGGCCGGCCAGCAGCAGGTTGAAGATCCAGGCCGCCCGTTTGCGGCGCCGCATCACCACGGCGAGGAACAGGGCCAGTGCCGCCGAGACCAGTCCCGCGGTGGCGAGGTACGGGGTGAAGTAGGGGCCTCCGTTGTGCTCGATGACTTCCTGGCGGAAGGTCAGCGACACCACGGCGACCAGGTTGAGCGTGGCGAGCAGGCGCAGATACCAGACGGTGAGGGTGGCGGCCCGCAGCCGTGCGGCGGTGGCCTGCCGTCCTGGCGGGTGGGTCGGGCGTGAGCGCGTGTTCCGCTGTTCCGGGACGAGCACTGACTGTTGTACGGACACCGTGGAGCAACACCTTGGGGAGAGGCCGGGGCGAACCGGTGCGGACTGTGGCCGGGGGAGCGCAGTGGGGGCTGCGGCCGGGAACCCTACATGGTGTAGGGAAAAGTTCGGTTATGGAGAGGTGAAGGGGTAAGGAGGCGGTGAGAATCGCCCCGTCGCCCCGTCGCCCCGTCGCCCCGTCGCCCCGTCGCCCCGTCGCCCCGTCGCCCCGTCGGCCCGTCGGCCCGTCGGCCCGTCGCCCCTCCGGGCGGACTGCCTCTCCCGGCGGACTGCCTCTCGCGCGTCCCCGCGGGGGCGCGGCCCCCGGTCCCTGCGGTGCTGCTACTTCTTCGTCCTGCCCGGTGCTCGCAGCAAGTCGGAGCGGCCCGGCCGCGGGCGGCCCAGGGCCCGGGGCGGGCACGGCTTCGCACTCTCGCCGGCACGGCGGTTGCGTGTCGTCGCCCACCATAGGAGGTCACCCACGGCGGCGCCCGCCGTGACCACGGCCAGGATGACACCCGCCATGGTCAGCCCGTCGTCGAGGTGCGGGCGTCCGTGGAGGGCGTGCAGATCGAATCCGCACAGGTGGTACACGCCCACCGCGGCGATCCCGAGACTCGGTATCAGCAGGGCCAGCACGGACATCGGCCCGCGGCCCGCGCGCCCGTCGTGGCGTTCCTTCAAGGGGTCCCCCGTCGCGTATGATCCGGTTCACCACCGGGACCCTACTTCACGTAGGGTCCGACCGATCCTGGAGTGACGTCTTCCCTCTCATTGACCGGTGGGAACAGGTCCTCAGTTCCCTTCAGGGGCGGGTGTCCTGGGTCACAGACTCATCGGTGCCCGGCCGGGTAGGGGTGCGGCCGGCGCCGGCCGCACTCCGGGGCGGGGCCTACACGGACCGGTGGTACTGGTCCGGCACGTGCACGTCGCCCCCCAGCTCCCGCGCGGCGAGCCGCGCGAAGGACGGGTTGCGCAGCAGCTCGCGGCCCAGCAGCACCGCGTCGGCCTCCCCGTTGGTGAGGATCTTCTCGGCCTGCTCGATCCCGGTGATCAGACCGACGGCGGCGACGGGCAGGGAGGTCTCGTTCTTCACGCGGGCGGCGAAAGGAACCTGGTAGCCGGGTTCCACGGGGATGCGCACGCCGGAGGCGTTGCCGCCGGTCGACACGTCGAGCAGGTCCACGCCGTGCTCGTGCAGTCGGGCGGCGAAGCGGACGGTGTCGTCGGCGCTCCAGCCGTCCGCCTCCAGCCAGTCGGTGGCGGAGATGCGGAAGAACAGGGGCTTGCTGTCGGGCCAGACCTCGCGCACGGCGTCCACGACGTCGAGGGCGAAGCGGGTGCGGTTCTCGTACGAGCCGCCGTACGCGTCGGTGCGGTGGTTGGAGTGCGGGGACAGGAACTCGTTCAGCAGGTAGCCGTGGGCGCCGTGGATCTCGACGACCTCGAAACCGGCGTCCAGGGCGCGGCGGGCCGCGTCGGCGAACTGCCCGACGATGTCCTGGATCTCGGCGACGGTCAGCTCGGCCGGGACCGGGTGGCCTTCGTCGTAGGGGAGGGGGCTGGGGGCGAGCGGCTGCCAGGCGAGGGCGCCGGGGGCGATCGGGGCGCCGCCCTTCCACGGCCGCTCGGTGGCCGCCTTGCGCCCGGCGTGGGCGAGCTGGACGGCCGGCACGGTGCCTTGTGCGGACAGGAAGCCGGTGATGCGGCGGAACGCCTCGACCTGCGCGTCGTTCCAGATGCCGAGGTCGTACGGCGAGATCCGGCCCTCGGGGGAGACGGCGGTCGCCTCGACGATGATGAGCCCGGTGCCGCCGGTGGCCCGCGCCGCGTAGTGGGCGAAGTGCCAGTCGCGGGGGACGCCCGCCGCGGCTCCTTCGGGCGCGGCGGAGTACTGGCACATGGGTGGCATCCACACCCGGTTGGGGATGGTGAGCTCGCGCAGGACGTAGGGCTCGAAGAGAGCGCTCACGGCGGACTCCATTCGTCACGGGGCCGGTGTACGCCTCGTACGATAGGCGTCGTAGTACGGGAGATGTCAAACTACGAGAGATCTCGTACAATGTGTGCGGGACGACAGCCCCGGAGGAAGATCCGGACGAAGTGGAGCCGCCGTGACGACCGCCGCCCGCGCCAACGGCAGCCGTGACCTGCCGCACCCCGCACTCGAGGAGATCCGCCTGGAGTCGGTGCTGCACGCGCTCTCCGACCCCATGCGGCTCCAGGTCGTGCGAGAGCTCGCCGCCGACGCCGACGAGCTCTCCTGTTCGCATTTCGACCTGCCGGTCACCAAGTCCACGACCACGCACCACTTCCGTGTGCTGCGCGAGAGCGGGGTCATCCGGCAGGTCTACCGGGGCACGGCGAAGATGAACGGCCTGCGCCGGGACGATCTGGACGACCTCTTCCCCGGGCTCCTCGACGGCATCCTCGCGGCAGCGGCCCGTCAGGCCGCCCGGCTCGGCCGCTGAGGCGCCGGGCCCCTGACCGCGCGGGCCGACCTGCCCGGTCGCCTTGACGGCCGCGGCCCCGCATCCCCAGTCGTCCGACGGCCTGGCCTGTGTCGGCTGCTATGCCTCCGCCGCCACCGAAGGAGGCGTGGGCCCGGCGGCGTCCCCGGCCGAATCCGCCTTGCCCGGCAGGTGGTTGAAGAGGAGGTTCAGGGCGATCGCGGTCAGGCAGCCCGCGCTGATCCCGCTGTTCATCACTGTCTGGAACCAGTCCGGGAACTTCTCGTAGACCGTCGGCACGCCGACCGGCAGCATGCCCACGGCGACCGAGACGGCCACCACCGTCAGGTTGTCGTTGCCCTTGAAGTCCACCTGCGCGAGGGTGCGCAGGCCGCTCGCGGCGACCGTTCCGAACATCACCAGGCCCGCGCCGCCCAGCACGGGCGCCGGGATCGCCGCGACGATCGCGCCCAGCTTGGGCAGCAGGCCGAGCAGCACCAGGATGCCGCCCGCGGCGGCGACCACCCAGCGGCTGCGCACGCGCGTCATCCCGACCAGGCCGACGTTCTGCGCGAACGCCGTGTAGGGGAAGGTGTTGAACACGCCGCCCAGAACCGTCGACAGGCCGTCCGCGCGCAGGCCGTCGGAGAGCGTGCGCGGCTCGACGGGACGGTCGGTCATCTGGCCCACCGCGATGAAGTCACCGGTGGTCTCGGTCATCGTGACGAGGGCGACGACCAGCATCGAGACGATCGCGGAGACGTGGAACGTCGGCGTGCCGAAGTGGAACGGCGTGCTGACCCCGACCCAGTCGGCGTCCCCGACCCCGTCGAAGTCCGTGAATCCGAAGGGGACGGCGACCGCGAGGCCCACGGCGATGCCGATCAGTACCGCGATGCGGCCGAGGAAGGCCGGCGCGAACCGTTGCACGGCCAGCACCACGGCCAGCACGAAGCCCGCGAGCGCCAGGTTCTTCGGCGCGCCGAAGTCCTCCGCGCCCACTCCGCCGGCCGCCCAGTTCCCGGCGACCGGCAGCAAGGAGACACCGATGATCAGGATGACCGTGCCCGTGACCAGGGGAGGGAAGAACCGCAGGAGTCTGCCGAAGACCGGGGCGAGCAGGACTATGGCGAGGCCCGCCACGATCACCGACCCGTAGATCGCGCGCAGGCCGCCGCCGGTCGTCCCGATCAGCACCATCGGCGACACCGCGGCGAAGGTGCACCCCTGCATGATCGGCAGGCGTACCCCGAAGCGCCAGAAACCCACGCACTGGATGAGCGTGGCGATGCCGCACACCAGCAGATCGGCGGTGATCAGATACGCCAGATCCGCGGGCGACAGCTTCAGCGCGCCACCGACGATCAGCGGGACGGCCACCGCGCCCGCATACATCGCGAGCACGTGCTGGAGCCCGAAGGCCGCGAGTTGGCGTACGGGTGGAACCTCGTCGACGGGATGCACGGGAGCAGCGGTGGTGGCCATGGGCACTCCAGGAGCGGCGGGAAGCGGGCGAGGGCGAAGAAGGGTGAACAGCTCCCGACCGTAAGCGGCTTGAACAGTTTGTTGATTTCCGGGCTGTTGCCGATGTGTGTCATGCCCACGAAAGCCGTGTCGACTCCACCGCGCCCCGCCGTACGCGCCGACGCACCCGTCACGAACCCGCCGTACGCGCCGCCGCCAGCAGTGACGGCCAGTCGGGCAGCTTCACCACGCCCCGGCCGAGCGACGCGCCGAGTTCCGCCTCGGCTTGTTCGATCGCCTGCCACCCGGCCCACTCGACCGGCCGTACGCCCTCCGCCCGCAGCGCCGCGAGAGGATCCCCGGCCACGTCGCGCCGTACGAGGGTGTCCGCGTCCTCAAGCAGTGAGGTCACCGTCTCCTTGGCGCACGGCCGGTTGGTGCCGATGACGCCCGTGGGGCCGCGCTTGATCCAGCCCGCCACGTACTCGCCCGGAGCGATCGCGTCGTCCCGCAGGATCCGTCCCGCCCGGTGCGGCACCGTGCCCAGTCCGGCGTCGAAGGGGAGCCCGTCGAGAGGCACCCCGCGATAGCCCACCGAACGCAGCACCAGCTGAGCCTCGATGTCCTCGAACCGCCCCGTGCCCGTCACACCGCCCTGCCCGTCCGGCACGGTCCGCTCGAAGCGCACCGCTCCCACCCGCCCGCCGTCGGCGAGCAGTTCGACGGGGCGCAGGAAGAACCGCGGCCGGATCCGCCGTGGGCGGCCCTGCGCCGGCGCGTCGGCCCAGCCCCGCAGCACCTCCACGTTGCGTCGCTGCGCGGCCGGCAGGCCCGACGGATCGAGGTAGGCCGGGTCGAGTACCAACTCGTGCGGATCCACCACGATTTCGGTGTCGGGCAGGGATCCCAGCTCACGCAGTTCCTTGGTGGTGAAGCGGGCCTGGGAGGGGCCCCGTCGCCCCACCATGCTGATCTCCGTCACCTTGCTGGCGGCCAGTGCGGCGAGCGCCGCCTGCGGCATGTCCGTGGGGCTCAGATCGGCCGCGCCCCGGGCCAGGATCCGGGTCACGTCCACGGCCACGTTCCCGACGCCGATGACCACGGCCGAGCGCACACCGAGCACGAACTCCTCCGCGGCGGCGTCGGGGTGCGCGCTGTACCAGGAGACGAACTCGGTGGCCGACCAACTGCCGGGCAGGTCCTCGCCGGGCACGCCGAGATGACGGTCGGTGGCGGCGCCCACGCAGTAGACGACCGCGTGGTAGAGGTCCCGCAGGCGGGCGACCGGCACCCCGTCCGGACCGACCTGGACGCCGCCCAGGAACCGCACCCGCTCGTCCTCCAGCACGGCCCGCAGGTTGTTCTGGAGCGACTTGATCTTCTCGTGGTCGGGGGCCACCCCGTAGCGCACCAGGCCGTAGGGGCACGGCAGCCGGTCCAGGACGTCCACCCGGACATCGGGCACCTGGCTCTGCTGGACGAGGCTCTGGGCGGTGTAGACCCCGCTGGGCCCCGAGCCGACGACGGCGACATGCAGCACGGCGGAACTCCTTAACCGAGGGTTCTGGAAGAACGCTGACAGGAGATCGCTGACGGTTCCAGGATCGCACCGCCGATGCTCGGCTGACAGGGTGCGGCGCGTGTCGCGTCCGTGCGTGTCCGTTCGAATGGAATGTGATCATGCGGTTACGTTCCGCATGTGCTGGAAGCATCCTTTCTCGATCTGAACGGCCGCTGCCGCGCGGACGGCGTGGTGTCGGTGTGGCCCGCCTGGCAGGTGCGTGACCACCGGACCGGTACCTCGTGGTTCGACGTCCGGCTGGTCTTCGCCGACGGTGCCCAGGTCGAGGTCCTCGCCGTGCTGTCCGGGGCCGCGGTGACGATCGAGGACGTACGGGCTCAGCCGCCGCTCTCCCTCGGCGACCTGGCGGTGCTCTCCGACTGGATCGAGGCGCCGCTCTTCGAGGCGTGCGGTGCCGCGGCCCGGCCCGCGGGTGAGGGTGAGGGCGCGCACGGCGACGAGCAGGAGGGCACGCAGGGCGACGAGGACGAGGGTGGGCGGACGGGGCCGACGCGCCGGGCCCGGCGTGCCTGGCCCCGTGGCACCGAGGGCCGCAGGCTGGCGGCGGAGGAGTACCGCGCCGCCCAGCAGGACGGCGTGGACCCGGTGCTGGCGGTCATGTGCGCCACCGGCCACAGCCGGCGCAAGTCGCTGCGGCTCATCGCGGGAGCGCGGGAGGCCGGATTCCTGAGTCCTCGTCACGCACGGCGCTGAGCGGGCGAGTCGAGCGACGCCCGTCCGGACCCGGTCACTGAAGCGCGCGCATCTTGCCGATCTCGCTGGTCTGCTGCGCGATCACGTCGTCGGCCATCTCCTCGATCTGGATGTTGTTGCCCTCGGACTTCACGTCCGTGGCCATGGTGACCGCCCCGTCGTGATGTGTGATCATCAGCTTCAGGAAGAGCTCGTCGAACGCCTTCCCCTTCGCCGCGCGCAACGCCTTGAGCTGGTCCTGCGTCGCCATCCCGGGCATCGTCGCGTGCTCGTGCCCCGTGACCGCCCGCTTGCCGCCGTGCGTCTTGAGCCAGCTCTTCATGGTGGAGATCTCCGGGCCCTGCGCGGCGGCGATCCGTGCGGCGAGCCGCTTCACCTTGCCGGACTCCGCCTGCTTCGGGGCGAGTTCGGTCATCTCCAGCGCCTGGGTGTGGTGGACGATCATCATCCGGGCATAGGCGAAGTCGGCCGAGTTGGGGGAGTCGTCGTCGTTCCGCTGCTTCGCGGCCTCCGCGGCGGACAATGTCTCGGCCGCCTCTCCGGGCTTGCCGGGCGCGATGACCGAAGGGCCCGGCGAGGCGGCGGACTTGGCGCCGGAGTCCGAGTCGCAGCCGGTGAGCGCGAGTGCGGCCACGGACAGCGACGCCGCGGCCAGCAGCGCACGGGGCGTGGGTCTCGGGGACGCGCTGGACGTACGGCGAGCGAACACGGCGACCTCCTGCGGCTCATGAAGGGTCATGGAGCGATGGATGCATCAGGGATGTTGATGTCCGTCCTAGCACGCTTCCGAACGTGGCTGATCAAAAACATTCATTACGAGTACGTTGCCGTCTGTTGATCTCTGCATGGGACGGACGATACTTCAGGGGTCCGTGAACCGTTCGACCTTGAACGGCACAAGGGAGGAAACAGTGACCCTGTTGAACGATCCCCGAACGCGGCACAGACGCCTGGGAGTTGCCGCCGCCGCGGTGGGACTCCTGGCCGCGCTGCTCACAGCCGGGCCGGCGGCCGCCACCCCCGACCCCGGGGACGGCCCCGCGGCACGGGAGAAGGTCTCCCGGAGCGACGCCGCCGAGGCGAGGGCCGCGGTGGCGAGCGGGGAGATACCCGGCCAGGACGAGATCGTCCACTCCGACAACATCCAACATCTCGCCAACATCCCCAAGGAGGCCTTCACCGGCCTCAATTCGGACCTCGCCTTCCAGGGCAAGTACGCCTTCGCCGGCAACTACGACGGCTTCCGCATCTTCGACATCAGCAACCCGAAGGCGCCCCGGACCGTCGCGCAGGTGCTCTGCCCCGGCTCGCAGAACGACGTGTCCGTCTCCGGCAACCTGCTCTTCCTGTCCACCGACTCCTCTCGCAGCGACAACTCCTGCAACAGCACGACGCAGCCCGCGACCGAGAAGTCGTCGTGGGAGGGCATGAAGGTCTTCGACATCAGCGACAAGGCGAACCCCAAGTACGTCGCCGCCGTCGAGACCGCGTGCGGTTCGCACACCCACTCGCTCGTGCCCGACGGCAAGAACGTCTACCTCTACGTCTCCTCGTACTCGCCGAGCGCCACCTTCCCCGACTGCCAGCCGCCGCACGACGGCATATCGGTCATCAAGGTGCCGCGGAACGCTCCCGAGAAGGCGGCGGTCGTCAACTTCCCGGTGCTGTTCCCGGGCGAGGGACCGGACGGCGGCGGCAACCCGGGCGGGCCCACCAACCCGGGTGTCTCCAAGACCACCGGCTGCCACGACATCACGGTCCTGCCCTCCAAGGACCTCGCCGCGGGCGCCTGCATGGGTGACGGCATCCTGTTCTCCATCAAGGACCCGGAGCACCCGAAGGTCATCGACCAGGTCGAGGACAACGTGAACTTCGCGTTCTGGCACTCGGCGACCTTCAACCAGAAGGCCGACAAGGTCGTGTTCACCGACGAGCTGGGCGGCGGCGGCGCGGCCACCTGCAACGCGGCGATCGGCCCGAACCGCGGAGCCGACGGCATCTACGACATCGTCGGCAAGGGCGACAAGCGCAAGCTCGTCTTCCGGAGCTACTACAAGATCCCCCGTCACCAGGCGGACACCGAGAACTGCGTGGCCCACAACGGCTCGCTGATTCCGGTCAAGGGCAAGGACCTCATGGTCCAGGCCTGGTACCAGGGCGGCGTCTCGGTCTGGGACTTCACCGACTCGTCGGCCCCGAAGGAGATCGCCTACTTCGAGCGCGGCCCGCTGTCCACCGACACGCTCCAGGTCGGCGGCTCGTGGTCGGCCTACTACTACAACGGCTACATCTACTCGAACGACATCGCCAAGGGCTTCGACGTCCTGAAGCTCGACGACCGGCGCACGGACCCGGCCAAGCGGGTCCGTCTGAGCGAGCTCAACGTCCAGACGCAGCCGGACTACTTCGACTGACCGTCCGCCCGGGCGTCCGCCGGGCGGTCCGAACGGCCTGCCGGCTGTTCGTCCGTCAGGCGGTCCGGGCGGCCGCCGGTCCTGTCCTCCGGCCGGTCCGCGGCTTGGTCCTCGGGCTGCCGGCCGGTCGCGAAGAACCGTGACAGATCCGTCTCACACGTCCCGCCGGGCACTTCGGTCTCCGGCGGGACACCCATCTCCCAGTCGAGGCGGTACCGCTTGAACAGCTCGGCCCGAAGCGTCGGTATCGGCATCGGAACACCCGGCACCAGGGCCGAGTACACCGCGCCCATCAGCAGCGCCCGCAGCATCGGGTAGTCGGTCCCGGCATCCGGCGAGCCGTACCCGGCCATCGTGTCCCGCAGCAATTGGGCGAGCCGCTGCTGCTCCGGACACTGCACGAAGCCCTCGGCCTGCAACAGGCCGGCCATGTGCTGGCGCATCAGGACGGGCTGGTCGCGGGCGAGGCCGAGGATCGCGTCGATGGCCCGTGCCATCCGCTCCCGGCCGTCCTCGGTACGCGGCTCGCTCTCCAGCCGCTCCTCCAGCGTGCGGTGCATCAGCCGGTGCACGGCGGACTGCAGGAGCTGGCGCTTCCCGGGGAAGTAGTACGACACCAGGCCGCGCGCCGATCCCGCGCGGTCCGCGATGTCCCCGAGCGTCGTCGCCTCGTAGCCGCGCTCGCTCACCAACTCCACGGCTGCCTGCAACAGCCGCTCCCGGGAACGCCGCCGCAACTCTTCATTGACCGAGGCGCTGCGCGGGGACATGCTGTAACTCCTGCGTTGACTGGCTGCCAGCCAACTATACTCAACGCGTCCGGAGCAGACCCTTCGCGGGTCCACTCCGGCCTGCCGTCTGCCTCGGGTGACACGGGGGATCATCCGAGGCGGACTGGCGGGCGAACGGGCGACGTTGCCCTCAGCCGATCAGACCGAGCACGGGCCGCAGTCCCTCCGGGCGCCCGGCCACCGGCAGATGGTCGACGAAGAACACCTCACAACCCAGTGCCGCCGCGCCCCCGTCGGCCCCTCGGTCGTCGCCCACCATCAAGGTGTTCTCGGGCGCGACGCCCAGCGCGTCGCACGCGACCCCGAACAGCCGTGGATCGGGCTTCTGGATGCCGTGCTCGTACGAGAGCACGTACGTGCCGACGTACGGGTCGAGACCGTGCTCCCGGAAGACGGGGCGCAGGTCCCAGCCGATGTTGCTGACCACACCGACCGCGACCCCGCTCTCGCGAAGCGCGGCCAGGACCTCGGCGGCGTCCGGGTAGGGATCCCAGGCGTCCGGCATCATGTGCCGCTCGTACAGCGCGTCGTGCAGACCGGGACCGGGCAGGGGCACCTGGCGGGAGACCGCCGTGTACGCGGCACGATGCAGCTCGGCGCTCCGGTCGCGGGTGCGCCACACCTCGTCGAGGCCGTCGGGCACGCACCCCGGGCGTCCGCCGCCCGGCATCGCGCCCACCGCGTCCAGGGCCTGTGCCGCCGCCGTCAACTCGTCTTCCGGCAGGGCGAGTCCGGCGTCGCGGAGCACCGCGCGCAGCCACGAATCCGTCGATTCGACGCGGAAGAGGGTTCCGGAGAAGTCGAAGAGCACACCTTTGATCCTCATGGCAGAGATCCTTCGTGGCGCCGTCCACGGAGGTCAAGGGTGCCCGGGGTCGCGCCATCGCTCGTACGAGGCCACGGCGAGGGCGACCACCAGCGCGCCGATCAGCCAGCCGCCCAGGACGTCGGAGGGCCAGTGCACACCGAGCCAGATCCGGGTCCAGCCGACGCCCACGACGGTGACGACGGTCAGGGCCAGCGCCGTGCGCCGCAGCCCGCGTCCCGCGCCGCACCGGTACAGCAGCCACAGGAGCAGCCCGCACACCACCGTGGCCGTGAGGGCGTGGCCGGAGGGGAAGGCCGCGTAGTGGGCCCGGTCGACGGGGTCCCGCCAGACGGGGCGCTCGCGGCCGACAGCCCATTTCAGGGTCTGCTGCACCACCGTGCCCAGCGCGCACGCAGCCGCCACCCACAAGGCGAGCCACCGGTCCCCGTGCTTCCACACCAGCCAGATCACCGCGACGGCGCATACCGCGCGCATCGTCCACGGGTCCCACACCCAGTCCGTCAGCACCCGGAACACGCGGGTGAGGCCGGGCTCGTCGACGGCCCAGGTGTGCGTGGTGCGCGCGATGTGACCGTCGAGGGCGGTCAGCGGGTGCCAGGAGAGCGCGACCATCAGGACGAGCGCGAGGGACAGCACGGCCAGGATCATGGCGACCGGCACGACGCCGCGGAGGCGCGGGCCGCGCGGGGCGGGGGCACGAGGGTCGGGTGCGTCTGGGGGAGGGGCGGCAGCCGGGGAGTGCATGGAGTGATCCTCGCCGACGCCCGGGGCGCCGGGCCAACACCCGTTCCGCGACGCACCGCACGCGCCCGGTGGGCGAGGGAGACCCTGGACTGCCGGAAGGAACCCGTCACCGAGGGACACCCCGGGCTGCCGGGAGGAACCCGCCGGGCTGCCCTCGGCGTGGCGCCGGGATTCGTGGTCCAGACCTAGCCCAGCGCTCGCAGTCCGGGCACGAACGCCACCAGGACCGGGACCACCGGGACCAGTGCGGCGGTGGCCGTCAGGCGCAGGCGCCGGGCCGCCGTGAGCCGGTCGGGGGGAGTGAGGAGGCGGTTCACGCGCTGTGGGACGTGGGCCTCCGGGGTGGGGCAGGGGCCGAACACGCCCCGGTCCTCGTTGAGTTCCACCAGGGCCAGGGCGATCGTGAGGCGGCCGAAGCGGCGCGAGGCCATGTCGTCGGCGGCGAGTTCGACGAGCCGGTGCATCTCGTCGCGGCAGGCGGCGAACACCGGCACCTGGGGGAAGCCGGTGGCCAGCGCCGCCGAGGAGTGCAGCAGCCAGTCGTGCCGGGCCCGCGCGTGACCCTGCTCATGGGCGAGCACCGCATCCAGCTGCTGTCCCTTGAGGCGGCGCAACGCGGCTGTGGTGATGACGAGTTGGGGCGTGGCGCCGGGCAGCCACCAGGTGTCGGGGCGCTCGCCCTCCAGCACCACCATCCGGTCGGCGCTCGGCTCCTCGCCGGGCAACAACGGGGCACGCAGGCGCAGTTCGACGCGGCTCTGCCGGCGCCGCGCACGGGCCCGCAGAATCTCCCGGGCCAGCATCGCCGCGGTCCACACGCCACCGCAGGCGAGTGCCACGGCGGTCGTCGCGGCCCACGCGCCGCCCGTGCTCAGCGCGTACGCGTCCACGACGGAGCGCGGAGCCGGACCGAACACATGGCCCCGCACCGCCACCCACGCGGCGGCCGCGCTGAGTGTCATCGACAGGACGCAGCACAGCAGGACGGCCACCACCACGCACTGCCAGACCCACAGGGCGACCACCGGTTCACGGTCCGGCCAGTCGGCCCGGGCGAGCAGTCGCGGAGCCACCACGGCGACCACGGCGCCGAGCAGCAACAGTGCCGCGGGGACCATCATGGGCCGAAGCCTATGAGCGGGGTGTCGGCGCTGGATACGGGCCGCGAGGGCAAGTGACGCACGCCACGGTTTCGTACGGCGCTCTAACGTCGCGTGTCCGGCCCCGCGCTCGACGGTCCCTCCCGGGAGTCGCGTCCGGCGGGCCGGCCTCAGAGCGTGACCAGCATCGCCAGCATGGCGATCCCCATGGACAGGCGGCAGGCCCGCGACAGTTCGGGCCGGTCGCCCCAGCCGACGGCGCGCGTGCTCCCCGCGGTGGCGCTCCCCACGGGCAGCAGTCGGGCACCGGAGCGCAGGACGTACGCGGTGAAGTACAGCAGGAGGGCTCCGGTGACCAGGGGGATGCCGGAGCCGCCGTGGTGGCCGTGGTGGACGGGGGAGACGGCCATCGTGACCGCCATGTAGACCATCGCCAGGGCGCCCATCAGATGGTGCAGGTGGTGCGGGTCCGACCGGGCCGTCCACAGGGCGCGCACGGCGGCGGCGCCGAACACGGCGGTGTAGACGAGCCAAGCCCAGCGCGGCGGGGCGGCCACGGCGGCCGGGACCGCCATCGCGGCCATGCCGAAGCCCATGAGCGCCTCGCCGCCCGCGGTTCGGCGCTGTTCCTCGACACGGCTGCGCATGCGCAGCAGGCAGTAGGCGCCGGTTGCCGCGCACAGCGCGACGAGCAGCCAGCCGGGCGAAGCCGGTCCGTGCACCGTGTACCTCCCCGCTCTCCGATGTCGGACATCGGGCAGTCGGTCTGGACATGCCCCGAGCGTCCGGTGCGCAAGCGAGCGCAAGGGTGTACGTGGGGGAGCGTGCGGGAGTGTGCGGGAGTGTGCGCTGGTGAGGGGTGGGGTGGAGGATATGTTTTACAAGTAAAACACCTGCTAATATTGTGCGCATGAGTAGTGCGACCGCCCCCAGGGCCCCCCGCGTACGGCGCCTGCCGCTGGCCGGAGTGCTGCGGCTCGGCAGACCGTCCGACATCTGGTTCAAGCCCGCGCTGAGCGCCGTCGTGGCCGTCGCCCTGCCCAACCTGACGCTCCTGGCGCTCGGCCGCCTCGACCTCGCCATGTACACGATGGCTGGATCGCTGTGCGCCCTGTACGCCCACAACCGCCCCTATGCGGCGCGGGCCCGCGCCGTCGCCTGGGTGGTGCTCGGCATGCTCGGCGGCCTCGCCGTCTCCCTCGTCACGGCCTCGCTCACTACGAGCGCCGTCGTGCTGGTCACCGTCGGCGCCCTGCTCGCCGCCGCGCAGAAGGTGCTCTGCGACGCCACGCGCATCGGGCCGCCCGGACACGTCGTTCTCGCCTTCATCTCCTCGGCGGCCCTGTTCGCGCCGCAGTCCCTCGGCCAGGTGCCCGGCCATCTCGCGCTCGGCGCGGCGGCCGGTGTGTGGGCCTGGATCGTCTGCATGGCCCCGGGCCTCGTCCGCCCGCACGGCCCCGAGCGCCGCGCCACCGCGCACGCGCTGGACGCGACCGCCGCGTACGTCGAGGCCAGGGAGGCCGGCGCCGACGGCGCACGGGCCCGGGCCGCGGCGGCCGCCGCCGTGCACGGCGCCTGGCAGTGCCTGCTGTCCACAGGAGCCCGCTCCGCACCCCGGCGCTCCCTGGAACGACTGGTCGTGCGCGCCGAGGTCGCACTGGCCGCGCCCGCCGACACGGACTCCGGGCGGCTGCACGACTGGGCCCGCGAACTGCGCGGCAACCACCCCGTGCCGCGTCCTGGCGACCTCTCCGGCACCGCCGACGAACTCCTCGGTGTCGAGGCCGCGCTGACCTTCGGGGAACCGCCGCTGTTGCGCCGCCTCGGCCCGCTCGCGCCCATCGCCCTGCGCACCGCGCTCGGCTGCGCGCTCGCCGGGTACGTCTCGCTCGCCCTCGGCGTCGGCCGCCCCTACTGGGCGCTGGTCACCGCCGCCTCGCTCTACCAGGCCAACGTCACCCTGACCTGGAGCCGGGGCGTGCAGCGCGTCGTCGGCAACCTCGTCGGCGTGCTCGCCTTCGCGGCGATCGCCCCCCTCGCCCACCTCGGCCAGGCGGCCCTCGTCCTGTGCTGCCTCGCCCTCAACTTCGGCGCCGAGGCGCTGATCGGCCGCAACTACTGGCTCGGCAGCATCTGCGTGACCCCGATGGCCCTGCTGATCACCGAGTTCGCGCGGGTCCAGCAGCCCGGCGAGCTGATCACCGACCGTGTCGTGGACACCCTCGTGGGTGCGCTGGTCGGCTTCGTCGCCGCGATCGCGGTGACGAACCGCAGGGCCGGCGACCGCATCGAGCACGCGCTCGCCGCCGTCGAGAGTGCCCGGGAGCGCGCCGCCGCACTGCTGGCCGCGGAAGACCCCGGGCCCGGTGCCCTGGAGTCGGCCCGGCGGGATCTGTCCGCGGCAGTGGTCGCCCTGCGCGCCGCCGCGGACGCCGCGGCGGGCGAATGGTGGCAGCGCGCCCTGCCGGAGGAGCGGGTCGTGGGGGCCGAGCAGCGCGGACACCGTACGCTCGCGGCGACGGTACGACGGCAGGGACTGCACTGCTTGGAGGGCGCACAGGCATGACGACAGCGGACGGGCGGGCGCACGCGGAGGCCACTCCCGGGGGGCGGGGCCACTCGGAGGCCGCCGCCGAGCGGGAGGCCACCGGGGGAGTGCCCGTCGGCCGGGCGGACGGCGCGGCCGTGCCCGCCGGGTCCGCGGGTGCCGGGAGCGAACGCCTCGCTGCGACGGCGCCCGTCGGTCACGGGGAGAGCGAGGAGCGCGGGGATCGCCGGGATCGCCCGGGGCGGCCGGACGGCCGCGTCGGTCCCGCCGGTCCGGCGGACGAGGAGGCCGCCCCCGACGGGTGGGCCGCGGCACCGCGGGCCTCCGGGGGAGGTCCCGCCGGTGTGGACGCCATCTCCGCAAGCGAAGCCTCCACGGGCGTGCCCTCCGCAAGCGAAGCCTCCACGGGCGTGCCCTCCGGAAGCGAAACCTCCACGGGCGCGCCCTCCGGAGACAGAACCTCCGCAGGCACCCCCTCGGAGAGGGGAACCCGCACGGGTGCCCCCGCGGACACCGTCGCGGCCGTCGTCCGGCAGTGGCGGACCGTGCGCCCCGACCTCGACACCGGGCCCATGGAGGTGATCGGCCGCGTCAATCGCTGTGCCGCGCTCCTCCAGCAGGCCGAGGACGCTCCGCTGCGCCGGGCCGGGCTCACCCGTCCCGAATTCGACGTCCTCGGAACCCTGCGGCGCACCGGACACGAACTGACCCCCAGCGAGATCGCCCGCGAGACGTTCTCCTCGGGCGCCGCCGTCACCAAGCGGCTCAAGCAGCTCACCGAACGCGGGCTGGTCGAGCGCCGGGGGGACACTCGTGACCGCCGGGTCGCACATGTGCGGCTGACCGACGAGGGGCGCGATCTCGTCGACGGCATCCTGCCCGAGCAACTGGCCTACGAGACCTCGGTCCTGTCCGGCGTCGACCCCGAGCGCCGACGTGAACTGGCCGGACTGCTCGGCGAGTTGCTGGGCCAGCTGGAGGGCCGGCTCGGGCTGCCGCGGGCCTGAAGCCGTCCGGGGGAGGGAGCGGGAGCCGTGCCCGCCCTCAGGGGGAGCGGGAGCTGTGCCTTTGGACCGTCCCGGTCGCGGTGGCCCCGCCGCTAGCCTTCCTCGCCCGCCGCGTGGATTCCGAACGGCGCCCCCTGAGGGTCCTTCAGCACCGCGATGCGCGGGCCCTCCGGCACGGTCGTGGGCTCCATCAGCATGCTGCCGCCCGCCGCCACGGCCGCGTGCGCCGTGGCGTCCACGTCCTCGACGGCGAAGTACGGCAGCCAGTGCGAGGGCACCTCCGGCGGGAACTTCTCGTCCAGCGTCAGCATGCCGCCGAAGTCGTCGCCGTCGATGCCCCATTGCGTGTACTGCTCCGAGGGGGTCACGGTCCAGCCGAACACCCGCGTGTAGAAGTCCGTGACCGGCCCCGGCGCGCGGGTCAGCAGCTCGACCCAGCCCAGCGCGCCCGGCGCGTTGAACAGTCCCGCGCCGGGGAAGGCACGTGCCTGCCACAGCTGGAAGAAGGCACCGCCCGGATCGACCGCGACGGCGAAACGGCCCACGTCGAACACGTCCATCGGCCCGAGGACGATCGTGCCGCCCGCCGCTCGCACCGCCTCGGCGGCCGCGTCCGCGTCCGCCACGGCGAAGGACACGTTCCAGGCGACGGGCTGGGAGTCCTGGTACCGGGGCGAGATCGCCGCCACGGCGGCGTCGCCCAGGTGCGCGACGGTGTAACCGCCCGCCTCATGGCGCGGGTCCGTCTCCGGCCGCCATCCGAACAGGTCGGCGTAGAAGCGCTTGGCCCCCTCCAGATCGCTGGTTCCGAGCTCGGTCCAGCAGGGACCACCGGTCACCGGCCTGTCCAGCTTCATGAGGTTCCTTCCGCAGCGACACCCCTTCAGCACGCTATGCCCGCCCCGGGACCCCGGCCACCGGGCGCCGCCCGGACCTCCCCACCGGCTGCTCGCGGGCCGTGCTGGACACCGTATAGGCCCCATATAGCGACCGAACCCACGCTCGACTCATTCGAACGGATGAGGGGGCTCGGACATGGGGCGGGACGGCAGCGCGGCTCGGGTGGCGGTCGTGACCGGTGGATCGCGGGGCATCGGCCGTGCCGTCGCCGTGCGACTGGCGCAGGACGGCTTCGACGTCGCGATCTGCTACCGGTCGGACGAGGCGGCGGCGCAGCTCGTGCGGAAGGAGATCGAGGACAGGGGGAGCCGGGCGCTGACCCGGCGTGTGGACGTGGGGGTCCGGGAGGACGTGCAGCAGTTCGTGACGGCCGTGGAGGACGAGCTCGGCACACCGGATGCCGTGGTGACGTCCGCGGGCATCACGCGAGACCGGCCGCTCGCCCTCATGGGGGACGAGGACTGGCACTCCGTCGTCGGCACCAACCTGAACGGCACCTACCACCTGCTGCGCTGCGTGATCCGTCCGATGATCCGTGAGCGCGCGGGCGCCGTCGTCACTCTCTCCTCGGTCGCCGGAGTCGCCGGCAACGCTGGCCAGGCCAACTACGCGGCCTCCAAGGCGGGCATCGTCGGCCTCACCCAGTCGCTGGCCAAGGAGGCCGGGCGCTACGGGATCCGGGCCAACGCCATCGCCCCCGGGTTCATCGAGACCGAGATGGTCGCCGACCTGCCCGAGAACGTCGTCGAGGGAGCCCTGACCCGTATCCCGCTCGGGCGCTTCGGACAGGCCGACGAGGTCGCCTCGCTCGCCTCCTTCCTGGTCTCCCCGCAGTCCGCGTACATCACCGGCCAGGTGCTCCGCGTCGACGGGGGCATGGCGCTGTGACCGGCGACGGCCTGTGGTTCCGCCGCTATCCCGCGGCCCGCCCGCCGCGGGTGCGGCTGGTGTGCTTCCCGCACGCGGGCGGCAACGCACAGCTCTTCCACGGCTGGCCGGGCCGGCTGCCCGGCGATGCCGAGGTGCTCGCCGTGCGCTACCCCGGACGCCAGGAGCGCATGACCGAGCCGTGCGTCGAGTCCATGGACGAGCTCGCCCACGAGGTCGCCCGGGCCCTGGACGCGTACCGGGACGTCCCGCTCGCGCTGTTCGGGCACAGCATGGGCGCCGCCGTGGCCCACGAGGTCGCGGCCCGCCTCGAAGCGACCGGCCCGGACCCCGTCCAGGTGTTCCTGTCCGCGCGCAACGCCCCGCACCGCGCGACCCGCACCGTGCTGCACCGGGCCGCCGACGATGTGCTGCTGGCCTCCGTACGGCGCCTGGGCAGCCTCGGCGGTGACCCCTACGGCATACCGGAACTGCGCGAACTGCTGCTGCCCGTGCTGCGCAGCGACTACCGGCTCATCGAGACCCACGCGCCCGAGAACCCGCCCGTGCTGCGCGCCCCGATCACCGCGTACGCCGGTGCCGCCGACCCCGGCTGCGACGTCGAACGCGTGTCGGCCTGGGCCGAGTTGACCACGGGCCGCTTCGACCTGCGGGTGTTCCCCGGCGACCACTTCTACCTCGCCCCGCAGGAGGCCGAGCTGACCGCGGACATCGCCGCCCGGCTCGCCCGGCCGACCGGGGCGCCCACCGCAACCGCCATCCAGGCCGCGCAACCGGCCGCCACGACTGCGAGGACAGCTCCATGACCCACACCGAGACCTGGGCACCGCTGGAGATCAAGGCCGAGGACGGTGGCGGTGCCGGCGAACTGCTCGACCGCCTCGACACCCTGGACCCCGGCCTGGACGAACTCCTCGTCCGCGAGAAGGCCCTGGTCCTCCGCGGGTTCGGCATCACGCCCGACACGCTCGACACGGCGCTCGACCGGCTGCTGCCGCACCGGCTCGCCTACGTCCACGGCAACTCGCCGCGCACCAAGGTCGGCGGCAACGTCTACACCTCGACGGAGTACCCGCAGGAGTACACCATCTCGATGCACAACGAGATGAGTTACGCGCACACCTGGCCCACCCGGCTCGCCTTCTACTGCGAGGTGACACCCGGCGGCGGTGGCGCGACCCCCGTCACCGACGCCGCCCGCTGGCTGGCCGAGCTCGACGACGAGGTGCGTGAGGCCTTCGCGGGCGGCGTGCGTTACGTGCAGAACCTGCACGACGGGTACGGCCTCGGCAAGAGCTGGCAGGACACCTTCGAGACCAAGGAACGCGGCGACGTCGAGGAGTTCCTGACCGGCACCGGCGCCGAGTGGACCTGGCGGCGCGACGGCAGCCTGCGCGTCGAATCGGTCCGCCCCTCCACCACCCGGCACCCGGTCACCGGTGCCGAGGTCTGGTTCAACCAGGCCGACCAGTGGCACCCCGCCGGACTCGGCGACGACACCGCCGCCGAACTCGCCGCGATCCTCCCCGAGGACGAGCTGCCGCAGATGGTGACGTTCGCCGACGGCGGCGCCATCCCCGCCGAGTACGTCACCCAGATCCGGGACCGGGGTCTGGAGGCCGCCGTCGACGTCGACTGGGTCCGCGGCGACCTGCTCCTCATCGACAACGTGCTGCTGGCCCACGGGCGACGGCCGTTCACCGGTGACCGCCGCGTCCTCGTCGCGATGTCCGACTGAACCGGGAACGGACGACATGACCAGCACCCACGACGTGACCCGCGCCGGGACCGGCGCACTGCCCGGCTGGGCCGGCACCGGCACGGCGCCCCACCTGCACCGGGTCCGCACCGAGGACGCCGCCGTCCTCGCCGACATCGACCGGCACCGCGACGAGCTCCGCCGCTGCCTCGCACGACAGGGAGCCGTCCTGCTGCGCGGCTACGCCATCGGCGGGGTCGACGGCTTCGACGCCGTGGTCCGTGCCTTCTCCGGCACACCGCCACTGGCCTACGCGGAGCGCTCCTCGCCCCGCTCCACCATCAAGGGCCAGGTCTACACCTCGACCGACTACCCGGCGGCCGAGGAGATCTTCCTGCACAACGAGAACTCCTACCAGGCCGTGTGGCCCGGCACCCTCTACTTCCACTGCGCCGAACCGCCCACCAGCCAGGGTGCCACCCCGCTCGCCGACACACGGCGTGTGCTCGCCGCCCTCGACCCCGAGGTGCGCGAGGAGTTCGAGCGGCGCGGCTGGCAGGTGGTGCGCAACTTCCACACCGGCTTCGGAGTGCCCTGGCAGGAGGCGTTCGCCACCACTGACCGGGAGGCGGTGACCGCCTACTGCGCGGAGCGCGACATCGTCGCCGAATGGCGGCCCGACGGGGGGCTGCGCACCACCGCCGTCCGTGCGGCCGTGCACCGCCATCCCGTCACCGGCGAGCGCGTCTGGTTCAACCACGCCACCTTCTTCCACGTCACCACCGTGGCCGAGGAGGTCGGAGCGGGCCTGCGGGCGATCTTCCCCGACGAGGACCTGCCCACCAACACGTACTACGGCGACGGCGGAGCCATCCCGGACGCGGTGACGGACCATCTGCGTTCCGTCTACCGGGCCAACTCCGTCCGCTTCGACTGGCAGCGCGACGACGTGCTGATCGTCGACAACATGCTCACCGCGCACGCGCGCGAGCCGTTCACCGGGCCCCGGCGTATCGCCGTGGCCATGGCCGAGCCGTCCGACGCCCCGTCGGATGGGAGGAGTTGAGGGCGACATGGCACAACCCAAGTCAGCGGGAGCTCCGTTGGAGACCTATCTGACCCCGCCGACCCACGGATCCCGCATCACCGGCATCGCCGCCTACCGGCCCGCGAAGCTGCTGTCCAACGAGGAGCTGTCCCCGCGCACCACCGTCTCCCCGCAGTGGATCGAACAGCGCACCGGCATCAGGACCCGGCACCACGCGAGCGAGGCCGAGGACCTGGTCACCATGTCCGTCGCCGCCGGCGAGAAGGCCCTGGTGATGGCCGACATCGACCCGACCGAGGTGGACCTCACCATCGTGGCCACCGCGACCCGCAAGCGCCGCATGCCGGGCATCGCACCTGAGGTCGCCAGCCGCATCGGCCTGCCCAACTCGGGCGCGTACGACCTCAACGCGGTGTGCGCGGGCTTCACCTACTCGATGGCCATGGCCTCCGGTGCCGTACGGCTCGGCGAGGCACGGCACGTCCTCGTGGTCGGCGCCGAGCGCACCAGCGACTGGATCGACCCGGACGACCCCGACACCTTCGTCATCTTCGGCGACGGAGCCGGTGCGGCCGTGGTGTCGCGCTCCGAGCACACCGGGATCGGACCCGCCGTGTGGGGCAGCGACGGCGCCCGGCACAACGTCCTCGGCCTCACCGAGAGGCCCGACGGACGCGAGTACGTCGCCATGAACGGCCCGCTCGTCTACAAGTGGTCCACGGCCACCATGCCCGACGTCGCGCACCGGGCCTGCGCCGCCGCCGGAATCACCATGGCGGACATCGACTGGTTCGTGCCGCACCAGGCCAACAACCGCATCATCAAGACCCTCACCCGGGAGCTGGAACTGCCGCCCGAGCGCGTCGTCAACGACGTCGTCGACACCGGCAACACCTCCGCCGCCTCGGTGCCCCTCGCACTCAGCCGCCTCCACGACAGCGGCCGCTCCACGCCCGGCGACCACGTGCTGCTGCTCGGCTTCGGTGCCGGCCTCACCTACGCCGGACAGGTCGTCCGCATGCCCTGACCAGGGCCACCGCCACCCTTCCCAGCTCACCACTCAAGAGACGGATCCACACATGACGACGCACGAGACGACCACCGACGTTCTGACCGCCGAGGTCATCGCCCTGGTCCAGCGCACCGCCCCCGACCTGGAGGGCGACATCGACGCGGACTCCAGCTTCGAGGAGCTCGGCATGGACTCGCTCACCCGGGTCGACCTGCTGGCCGCCGTGGAGAAGACCTACCGCCTGTCCGTGCCCGACGAGACGGTCGCCGAACTGCTGCGCGTGCGGGACGTCGTCGCCTTCCTCGCGACCGCGAAGGCCGAGGTCTGACGGTGGATCGCCACCACGGGGGGCCGACGGTGGACACCGTCCTCGACACACCGCTGCCGCTGTCGGTGGGCCAGGAGGGGCTGTGGCTCCTCCAGCGCCTGGCCCCCGACAGCGCGACGTACAACCTCGCCGGCGGGGCCCGCATGACGCCCGCGCCGGACCCGGAGATCCTCGGCCGCGCCGTACGCGCCCTGACGGATCGTCATCCGATGCTTCGCTCGCGCTACACCGAGAGCGACGGACAGCCCTGCCGCGTCGTCGAAGCGGTCGGCGCGCTCGCCGAACTGACGGCCCGCGAGGTGCCGGACGCGACGGACGAGGAGCTCGACGCACTGGTGCGGGCGGAGGTCCGCCGCCCCTTCCACCTCGACACCGAGGGCCCCTTCCGGGCCGTCCTGCTGCGCCGCCGCGACGACGCCGTCGCCCTCGTCGTCACTCACCACATCGCCACCGACGCCTTCTCCCAGTGGCTGCTGTGGCGCGACCTGCTTCAGGCCTACGAGGCGTTCGCGGCCGGCCAGGACGATCCCGGCTGGGAACCGCTGCCCGTGGCCTACGACGACTTCGTCGAGCGTGAGCGGATGCTGCTCGACTCCTCGCGCGGCAAGCGCCAGGCCGAGTTCTGGCAGGAGGAGGCCGCCGGCGCGCAGGCCGCCGAACTGCCCACCGACCGGCCCCGCCCCGCCGTGTCCTCACAGACCGGCGCGAGCCTGGTGCGCAGGCTGCCCGACCGGCTCTCCGACAAGGTGCTGCGCACCGCCGTGCAGCGCGGAGTCTCCCCGTTCGCCCTCACGCTCGGCGCCTTCCAGTCGCTGCTCCACCGCTGGGGCGGCCAGCGGGACTTCCTCCTCGCCTGCCCGGCGTCGACCCGCCGCTCCTCCGCGGCCCAGGTGGTCGGCTACTTCGTCAACCCGGTCCTCATCCGGGGCCGTTTCGGCCGCGACACCACCCTCGCGGACGCCATGACCCAGGCCGCCGAGCGGGTCCGGCAGGCCACCGCACGCGTCTCCTACCCGTACCCGCTCGTCGCCCGCGACGCCGGCACCACGGGCCCGCTCTACCGGATCTCGGTGACGATGGTCGCCACCGACCGGTTCGGACCGGGCATGGGCGGCGCCGCCTCCGGCGAGCCGATGACCGTGGCGGGCATCGAGACGACGTACCTGGAGATCCCGCACCTGGAAGGCCAGTGCGACCTCTCGCTGGAGATCACCCGTGATGTCTACGGGTTGACGATGGCCCTGCGCTTCGACACCGACCTCTTCGAACGGGCCACGGTGGAGCGGCTGTTCGACGTCTTCCTGCGGTTCGTCGAGGCGGCGGCGGACGACCCCGACCAGCGCGTCTCCCGCATCCCGCTGACCGACGCCGCCGAACGCCGGGCCCTGCTCGCCCTTGGCGGCGCGGGCTCAGGCGGCACGCCGTGACCGTCATGTCCCCGCGCCCCGCGCACGCCGGGGCCGGGCGGCCCGCGGCGGTCACGGCGCCCGGCCCCGTGACCGCCGCGCGGGCACATCCCGTGACCGTCCACGAATCCGGCAGGAGTCCGCGTCCATGACGCCACGACCGGTGCTCGACGGCATCCTCGACGCCGTCGGCGACACACATCTGGTGGAACTGGGCGGCCTGCTGCCCCGTTTCCCCTCCCGGGTCCTCGCCAAGCTCGAAGGGTCCAATCCCGGAGGCAGCGTCAAGGACAGGTCCGCGCTGTCGATGCTGCTGGGCCGGATCAGAGGCGGCGAACTCGTCCCCGGCCGCTCCACGGTCGTGGAGTCCAGCTCCGGCAACCTGGCCATCGGCATCGCCCAGATCTGCCGCTACTACGGGATCGACTTCATCTGCGTCGTCGACCCCAAGACCACCCGGCAGAACCTGAAGATTCTGCGGGCCTACCAGGTCACGGTCGACATGGTCACCGAACCCGACCCCGACACCGGCGCCTACCTCCCCGCCCGGCTCGCCCGGGTCCGCGAGCTGGTGGCCGCACTCCCCGGCGCGTACTGGCCCAACCAGTACGCCAACCCGCTCAACCCGCGGGCCCACACCCGGACCATGCGGGAGATCGCCGAGGCGCTGGACGGCCGGGTCGACTACCTGTTCTGCGCCACCGGAACCGGCGGCACCCTCACCGGATGCGCCGACTACATCCGTGACCACGGTCTGTCCACGACGCTGGTCGGCGTCGACGCGCTCGGCAGCGTGCTGTTCGGCGGCCCGGCCGGGCTCAGGCTGCTCCCCGGGCACGGCGCGGCCGTCCAGCCGGCCCTCTTCGATCCGGCACGCGCCGACGAAGTGGTGCTCGTCTCGGACCTCGACTGCGTGGTCGGCTGCCGGACCCTGACCCAGCGCGAGGCCATCCTCGCGGGCGGCTCGTCCGGCGCCGTCACCGCCGCCCTGGGCCGGTTCGCCGACCGCATCCCCGCCGGCAGCACCTGCGTGCTGGTCTTCCCGGACCGCGGCGACCGCTACCTCGACACGATCTACGACGACGAATGGGTGCGCCGCCACTTCGGCGAAGTGAGCCACCTGTGGAAGGAACCGGAGCACACCATGGCGGTGGGAACATGCTGATCATCGGCCACCAGACGGTGGCGGGCCTTCTCGAAGGCCGCGAGAAGGAAGTCGTCGACCTCGTCGCCGAGGCCTACCGGCGCCACGACGAGGGCCGCACCAGCCTGCCGCACTCCGTCTTCCTCCGCTTCCCCGACCGCCCCAGGGACCGCATCATCGGACTGCCCGCCTATCTCGGAGGCAGCACCGAAACCGGCGACGACGACATAGCCGGAATGAAGTGGATCGCCTCCTTCCCCGGCAACATCGCCTCCGGAGTGCCGCGCGCCAGCGCGGCGATCCTGCTCAACTCGCTGCGCGACGGACAGCCCGAAGCGCTCATCGAGGGCTCCCTGATCTCCGCCCGGCGCACCGCCGCGTCCGCCGCGGTGGGCGCGCGCGTACTGCTCGCGGGCCGCAGGCCCTCCGGGATCACACTCATCGGCTGCGGCGTCATCAACCGCGAGGTGCTGCGCTTCCTCGCCGCCGAACACCCCGGCCTCGACCGGCTCACCGTGTACGACACCGACCCCGAGCGTGCCAGGCGGTTCACCCTGGACAACGCGCGGCTGCTGCCGTCGGCCGGCGTCCGCCACTGCGACACCCTCGACGAGGCCCTGGCCGCCCACGACCTGGTGTCCTTCGCCACCACCGCCGCGACCCCGCACACCTCTCTCGACGCCTGCCCGCCCGGCGCGGTGGTGCTGCACCTCTCGCTGCGCGACGTCACCGTCCCGGCCGTCCTCGACTCCCACAACGTCGTCGACGACCCCGACCACGTGTGCCGCGAGAACACCTCGGTCCACCTCGCCGAACTCGCCTCCGGCGCACGGGACTTCATCGACGCGAGTATCGGCGCTCTGCTGCGCGGCACCGCGACGCTCGACGCGCGCCCCGGCAGACGGCTCGTGTACTCGCCGTTCGGGCTCGGTGTCCTCGACCTCGCGCTCGCCCGCTTCGTACGGGACCGGGCCCGCGCCGGCGGACTCGGCACCGACGTCGCGGACTTCCTGCCGCCGCCCGCCGCGTAGGCCGCCCGCCCTCCCGTACACCGCCGGCCGCGCCGCCGCGAACCGCCGGATCGCCGGCGGCGCCGCCGAGGACCGTCGCACCGCCGTACGCGCTCACTTCCCTGGAGAAGAGAAGAGATGACAGTCCCGCTGCACCGACTCATCGCCCACCAGGCCGTGTCGACTCCGCTCGCCGTCGCGGTCGACGGCGCCGAGGGGCCACTGAGCTACGAAGCGCTCGACCGGCGCGCCAACCGGATCGCGCGGCTCCTCGCGTCCCGAGGCGTCGGCGCAGAGGACCGGGTCGTCGTCTGCCTGCCGCGCGGCCACGACCTCGTCGCCGCCCTGCTCGGCGTATGGAAGGCGGGCGCCGCCTACGTGCCGCTGGACACGGGGCACCCGCAGGAGCGCACGGCCTGGGTCGTCGGGGACAGCGGTGCGCGCACGGTGCTGACGAGCGGGGACGACGCCGACACCTTCGCGGAACTCCTGCCCGGCGAAGTCGTGGACCTCGACCGGGAGTGCGACGCCCTGGCCGCACTGCCCGACACGGCACCCGAGACCGAGGTCACCGCCGACCACGCCGCCTACCTCACCTACACCTCGGGCTCGACCGGACGTCCCAAGGGCGTCCTCGTGCAGCACGGCGGCATCGCCGACCGGGTCGCCTGGTCCCTCGACAACCAGGGAGTGACCGGCACGGACCGCGTGCTCCAGAAGACCGTCCTCACCTTCGACGCCGCCGGCTGGGAAGTGTTCACCCCGCTCGCCGCGGGTGCCACCGTCGTCATGGCACCGCCCGGCGCCCAGGCCGACCCCACCCTGCTCGTGGCGACGGTCGCCGACGAGCACATCACCGTCCTCCAGGGTGTGCCGTCCGTGCTGCGGCTGCTTGTCGCCGAGCCGCGCTGGACGGACTGCGCCGACCTGCGACTGGTGTGCTCGGCGGGCGAACCCCTCGACGGCGAACTGTGCCGGGCGCTCGCCGAACCGGGCGCCGCCCGCGTCTGGAACACCTACGGCCCCACCGAGTGCTCCATCGACGTCACCGCCCAGCTCTACGACCCGGAGCGGCACGCCGAGGCCGTTCCCATCGGGCGGCCCCTGGACCACATGCGGGTGTACGTCCTCGACGCCGAGTTCGACCCGGTGCCCGTCGGGGTCGTGGGCGAGCTGTACGCCGCCGGCGACGGCACGGCGCGCGGCTACGCGGGCCGGCCCGCGCAGACCGCCGAGCGTTTCCTGCCCGACCCCCACGGCCCCGCCGGCAGCCGCATGTACCGCACCGGCGACCTGGTGCGCTGGCGGTCCGACGGCGCCCTGGATTTCCTCGGCCGCGCCGACCACCAGGTCAAGGTCAACGGCGTCCGCATCGAACCCGCCGAGGTCGAGGCCGCACTGAACGCGCATCCCGACGTCCGCGGAGCCGTCGTCGACGCCCGCGTCCTGGGCGACGGCAAGCGGCTCGTCGCCTACCTGACCACGTCCCGCCGCATCCCCCGCGACGAACTGCGCACCTTCCTGCGCGGCAGGCTGCCCGAACCGATGATCCCCTCGCTGTTCGTGCCGCTGGACGCCTTCCCGCTCACCAGCAGCGGCAAGGTGGACCGTGCAGCCCTGCCCGACCCGGCCCTGGAGCCGGCGAAGGACTCCGCCGAGCACGTCGAACCCCGTACCCCCGCCGAGCGCCTCGTGGCGCAGGTGTGGGAACAGCTCCTCCAGGTCGAACGCGTCGGCGCCCACGACGACTTCTTCTCGCTCGGCGGCTCCTCCCTGGTCCTGACCCGGTTGGCGGACGCGCTGCGCAGGGCATCCGGCGACGACATCCAACTGCGCGGTCTCTTCGGCGCGTTCACCGTCGAGGCGCAGGCGAGGCTGCTGGAGGACGCGCGGCCCGCCGTCCCCGGGGTGACGGCCGTCGGCCGCGACGAGCCGCTGCCGCTCTCCTTCGGCCAGCACCGGCTGTGGTTCCTGGACCGCATGCACCCGGGCAGCCCCGAATGGGTGGCCCCGTTCTTCCTGCGGCTGCCCGCCGGCACCACGCGTGACGTCGTGCAGTCCGCCCTCGACGCGCTGGAGGCCCGCCACGAGTCCCTGCGCACCCGGTACGTGGTCCGGGGTGAGGAGCCCCGCCAGGTGATCGCCGCGCCCGGCACCGTCGAACTGCGCGTCGAGGAGGCCTCGGAGGCCCACCTGGAGGGCCTGTTCGCGGAGCAGTTCTCCCGCGGCTTCGACCTCACGGAGGGCCCGCTGTGGCGCGCCCTGATGGTCCGCGTGCCGAAGGGCGGCCCGGTCCTGTTGGTGACGGCCCATCACATCGCCACCGACGGCTGGTCGACCGTCCTGCTCGACCGCGAACTGCGCGAACTGTGCGCCGCGGCGACCGAGAGCCGTCCCCCCGAGCTCGGCGAACCCCAGGTGCAGTACGCCGACTTCGCGGCCTGGCAGGCGTCCCACGCCGCCGACGTCTCCTCGTCGCGCGAACTCGACCACTGGAAGCAGGCCCTCGCGGGACTGCCCGAGCTCCGGCTCCCCACCGACCGGCCCCGGCCCGCCCGGCGCGACGCGCACGGCTCCGGCGTCAGATTCTCCGTGCCGGCCTCCCTCGCCGACACCCTCACCGGCATCGGACGCCGGCACGGCGCGACCCCGTACGTCACCCTGCTCGCGGCCTTCGGCGCGCTGCTCGGCCGCTACAGCGGGCAGGACGACTTCGGCATCGGCAGCCCCGTCACCGGCCGGACCCGTCCGGAGACCCAGGACACGGTCGGCTTCTTCCTCAACTCGCTCGTGATGCGCTGCGACCTGACCGGTGACCCCACGTTCGCCGAGCTGCTCCAGCGGGTCCGTGCCACCGTGATGGCCGGATTCGCACATCAGGAGCTGCCCTTCGAACGCCTCGTGGACGAGCTCCAGCCCACCCGCGACCTCTCACGCACCCCGCTCTACCAGGTCGCCTTCGACCTCCAGGACGAAGGGGCGACCTCGGTCGCCGCCGACGACGTCCTGATGGACGCCTTCCAGGGCGCCTGGCGGGTCGCCAAGACGGACCTCACTCTCTTCGTCTGGCGACAGCACGACGGCTCTCTGATCGGCGCCTTCGAATACGCCACCTCGCTCTTCGACCGCGAGACGGTCGAGCGTCTGGCCCACCACTTCGTCCAGCTCCTCGAAGCCGTGGCCGCCGACGCGGACACCGCCCTGTCCGCCGTCGACATCAGCTCCGTCCAGGAACGCCGGCTGCTCAAGGCGTGGAATGACACGGGGGTTGTGGTGCCGGGGTTGTCGGTGCCGGAGTTGGTGGCTGTGCGTGGGGTGGAGTCGCCGGGTGTGGTGGCGGTGGAGGCGGCGGGGCGGTCGTTGTCGTTCGGTGAGTTGGTGGATCGGGCTGATCGTCTGGCGGGCGTGTTGCGTTCGCGGGGGGTTGGTGTGGGTTCGTCGGTGGCGGTGTTGCTGGATCGTTCGGTTGATCTGGTGGTGGCGTTGTTGGGGGTGTGGCGGGCTGGGGCGGGGTTTGTGCCGTTGGATCCGGTGTTGCCGGGGGAGCGGGT